>CAVUCR010000014.1:0-309714 GCA_963739895.1 uncultured Ignavibacteria bacterium
ATAATACAACTAAGTAAATAATCCATTATTATTTTTTATTATTAATTAAAATTTAATAAATTTTTAGGACTATATTAGTAAATTGCAGCAAAAGATTTTTCTAATCTATTTTGTTTTAATAACTTATATTAGTATAAAAATTCTTTATTTTTTCCTTTTGCATTTCTGAATTAAGAATAGGCCTATAAATCAAATTAAAAATTAAAGGGTAATAAATATGAAAATATTGGGCGGTTTTATTTTGTGCTTGATTATTCTTGTTATTGGGGGAATCATTTACATCTATTCAGGAAATTATGATGTAAGTGCAGAAAACAGGGATGAGGGAATATCAAGATGGATTTTGGAAACAACAATGGATAATTCAGTCGAGCATCATGCAAAAAATATAGAAATACCTTCTCTTGATGATTCTACGATCATTTTAAAAGGTTATGTCCATTACAGCAAAATGTGCGGCTGTCACGGGGCACCCGGGCATGAAAGTAATAAATCATTTAATCCGGAACCACCCGAATTATACAAAACTGCCGGTGATTGGGAACCGAATGAATTATTTTGGATAGTAAAAAACGGGATAAAAATGTCTGCAATGCCCTCTTTCGCAAGCCGTTCTTCAGATGCAGAGATTTGGGAGATGGTTGCATTTTTGCGGGTTCTTCCCAAGGTATCAGCTGAACAATATAAGGCTATGGATACTAAGGCTAAAACAGCCGGGTTTATAGAAAAGCGTTAGAGAATTCAAAATTAAAAATAAATCAAAGATGGGGCTGTATAAAGAATTTTATTTTTTCACCTGGATTATTAATTCTGCTGGTTCTCAAAAAAGGATTTTTAGGATTGCTTCTGTTTTTTTTGTACTCCTCATCTTTTAATATAACTTTCCTATTTAAGCGATATAAATCATCGCATATATATTGAAAAATATTTAATGTCCGGTTTAAAATGAATTAAGGAGGTAATTTATGCGTGCGATGGTCCTTCCAAAATTTGGAGAAAAAGATTTATTTGAATTAAGAGAAGTAGATAAACCGAATGCAGGAATAAATGAAGTCCTGGTGAAAATAATAGCAGCTGCAGTAAATCCGGTAGATGCAAAAATAAGAGTAAACGGTTATTGGGCTAAGTCTTACCTTCCTATTATACTTGGTTATGATGCTGCAGGAATAATTGAGGAGGTTGGAGATGGAGTTACTGAATTCAAACCGGGGGATGAAGTTTATTATACGCCGAAATTAATGGATAATCCCGTTGGAACTTATGCAGAATATAATTCTGTTGAAGCATCTATAATTGCAAAAAAACCAAAAAATTTAACTTTTGAAGAGGCTGCTGCAATCCCATTGGCAGGCGGTACTGCGTGGGAAGCAATAGTTAGAAGAATAAAAATTCATGTTGGCGAGACTATTTTAATACATGGGGCGGCAGGCGGTGTAGGGACATTTGCAGTTCAATTTGCAAAAGCTGCGGGAGCAAAAGTCATTGCTACTGCAAGCCCGCAAAATCATAAAGTCCTAAAGAAACTAGGTGCAGATGTTATTATAGATTACCATAAAAAAGATGCTTCTGAAATAGCGCTTGAAGAAACGAATGGGAAGGGTGTTGATGCTGCGTTTGATATCCAGGGGGATGAAATTGTTTCAAGATGCCTTCCGGGAATTCGCCCGTTGGTAGAGTTGCTTCTATTCAACCTCCAAAGGGAGATTTGACATTATTATACCGTAATAATATCACATTACATGGGGTTTTTATAACAAGAGACAAAAAAAGGCTGGAAGAAATGAGAACGGTTTTTGAAAGAAATCTCGCTAAGCCTATTATTGACAGGATTCTGCCGCTCGAAGAGGTTGCAAAAGCACATGAGAGAATGGAATCTCATCATGGTCTTGGTAAGATTGTTTTAAGAGTGGCGAAAAGTAAATGAGGCAAAGGCAGAGTCAAAAGTCAAAGGATTAGCGGCGGAGATAATTTCGAATGACATCAATAATATTCTTTTTAATATAATATACATTCATATTTCTTTTTATAAAAGATTCATCAAACTAATTTAGTTAACACTGTTTCTTCTCAAAATATTTCCATTTTATTTCAATAAATTGTATTATTAAGTGGAAATAAAATTTATTAACAAGGAGTGCTTAATGCCGATAGATGCAAATAAAGTAGTAACTATAAATTTCACATTGAAAGATGATGATGGAAATTTAATTGAATCAACCGAAAATTTGGGACCTTTTTCATATTTGAGCGGCAATAGTCAAATATTGCCTAAGCTTGAAGAGATTGTTAATCAGATGATTATAGGTACAAAAAAAGATATTAAATTAGAAGCCACTGAAGGTTACGGCGAATATAATGATTCTGCCGTTCACCAGATAAATAAAAATGAATTTCCTGATGATATGAAGCTCGAAGAAGGAATGCACTTGATTGCAAATTCTCCCGAAGGCAAAAAGATGCCGTTTATTATAAATAAGATTGGAGAAACAGAAGTCACTGTTGATTTTAATCATCCTCTTGCCGGAAAAAATCTTGAATTTAATGTTGAACTTCTAGATAGGGATGAGACACTGAAGAATTATCACATGGACATGTACACGGGCCGGGCAGAGTCATCATTAAAAGTACTTAATTTCTCTTTAACGTCTCCATCCGTTTACTTGATTGCATGCAGAAATTATAACCTAAATTTATTATTTACTGCCCTCGGAGAAAATTTTCAAACCTGATAATTCCATATGCTGCTATACCGCAAATTTCAATTAACAGTTGAAAAATTATTTTTTTACAATCCTAAATGAAGATTCCCTTTTCGAGGTTAATCAGATACTGTTTTCTCCAGATGCCGCCGCCGTAATTCACAAGTTCTCCGTTTGAACCAATCACACGGTGGCAGGGGATAATAATTGCAATTCTATTATCACCATTTGCTTTTCCTACGGCTTTACAGCTTTGGGATTATCAATATTTATTGCTTGAGTTTTATAACTTACGGTAGTGCCATATGGAATTTTTAATAGCTCTTCCCCAACCTGCATTTGGAAAGCCGTACCTTCAATTGATAATGGAATGGAAAAGTCTTTACGTTCTCCCTTAAAATATTCTTCGAGCTGGGTATTTAGTTCTTCAAATAGAGGAATGTTGCCCGGAATTAATTCTGTATTGAATATTTTTTTAATGCGGCTTAGTTGAGTTTCTAGCATTCTTCTATCAAAGAATTCAAGCGGCGGATATTTATTTTTAATGGCTCCGGCAAGCATTGGGCCTAATGGAGTTAGTATCCTTGTAATTTGTATAAGATTCTTCTCTTTACTTTCAATTGGAGTAAAACCGGTTGTTTTTTAAATGTAGAATTAAAGCCGCTCAAAGATTCATATTCTGAAGAAAAAGCTGCTTCAACCACCTTTTCTTCTCCTAATTTTATTCTGCCGAAAGCGCCATTAATTCTCAAAGTTCTTAAGTATGCCTGAAAAGTTATATTTAGGTTTTCTTTAAACCATCTTCTAACCCGGTAAGGATTGATGCCTCTTTTTAATAAATCAGAGTCTTTTAACCGCAAGGCCGGGTTATTATTAATTTCATCAATTAGAGGTTTTAACCAGCCCGGCATTTCTCCTTTATATTCCAAAGGATTACATAATTTGCAGGGTCTGTATCCAAAGGATATTGCTTCTTTTACAGAATGAAAGAACTCGACATTTTCTTCTTTCGGCTTTTTAGCGCGGCATGTAGGCCGGCAAAATATTCCTGTAGTTTTAACCCCGACGAAAAATGTACCTTCAAATCTGCTGTCTCTTTCCATCAAGGCTCTATACATAATTGAACTGTCCGGTAATATATTTTGATTCATTGTGATAATATTTTTTTTATTATTAAATTAACCGGAATAATATTTGCAAAAACTTTCTAATATTTCTACCGGTATTTTTACAAGTTATTTTTTTACAGCCGGAGGGAACCTGAAGTAAATGAAAACTTTTATCATAAAATAATTAAATGGAGCTGTAAAACAAAAATCATTGTTAGTAAAATAAAATGTTAATAGTAATTGCAATAATTTCCTCCCGTCCCAGTAAAATTTCTGAAAAATGTTCCAAAAGAAAACCTTCTGTTTTTTTTGTCAAATTTCTGCCAATTAGTCTATCTGAATATGTATAAAATTATATTAAAGGGGATACTCTTGAGCTACACGGAGGTTTAGTTTTTAAAGTAAGATAAAATAAATAGTTTTAGCGGGAAATCTTGGTGTTTATGCTGCAGGTGTATTTTCCGGTAGTTGTCATATAAGTCAAATTCAGCTATAAATTTGTTAATCGAATTTACTTCTTTTCACTATTCGGATTAATAATGAAGTAACTAATTACATTATCGTTGGAATAGATTAATCTTACTAAGTCTAAAAATTTTTTTATATTCAAATTTTTTTCGCCAATAAGGTTGTTTGATATTTTGTAGGTTATCCTAATCTTCATGTTTTCACCTTTTGTCTAAAATGTTATCAACTTTCATTATTTGTTTGTACAAATAATGGGCCAAAAAAAATAGTTGATTTTGTTATGTTTTTTTATAAAATGTCCGGTAAAATAGACTATAATCAAAAATTTTAAAAAATACTTATTCCTATAATAATTACAGAGAATAATATTATACCTAAAATTGTACCGAAATATTTAAATGAAATATCCTTGTTAATTAGTATTGCGTAATACGGGACTATGAAAGCTAAAGGTGCCAGCCATAACAAATGCAGTTTATTGAATCCTAACACAACGGAAAGGATTAATATAATCCATAAAATAATCAAACCGATTTTTTCATGCCTCGACTCGAATAACTGATTTAAACAGAAAGTAACAAGAGCAGTTATGCTGGTTATACCGAAGAAAACATAAGCCTCGAAGAATCCCATATCTTTATTCCTTATTTTATTTAATTCTTATTGCTGCTCAAAAATCATAAATAAACATTGACTTCTCTACCATAACGGTAACAAAAATTTTAACTATTGTAACATTTGTAATTTCTTTACGTATAGTCATTGAATTTTTTGGGGAGTATTTTATTTTTTGCAAGAATTAAGTAAATATTTTATATTTAGAAACTAATTTTTGATAATTTGTTAATTCGAATATTTATTGTAAGTTCTAAAAGCAGATAAGCAATTGTTCTTTAAAAATTTGAAATTATGCGGGAATAGCTCAGTTGGTAGAGCGCAACCTTGCCAAGGTTGATGTCGCGGGTTCGAGTCCCGTTTCCCGCTCACACCCAGCATTAAATGTGGTTTTTTGATTATAATTTGTTATTATACTTAAAGCACATTTTTGTGAGAAAATATTTGGGATACTGCTTAAAATCCACGTTTGGGATTTTTATTTTAAAATAATTTATATCGGCGCTGTAGCCAAGTGGTTCAAGGCGAAGGTCTGCAAAACCTTTATTCGTCGGTTCGAATCCGACCGGCGCCTCTAAAATCCTCATAATGAGGATTTTTTTTGTTTCATGAGCCTGCCTATTTTACCAGAAAATTGACTATTAGTAATCAATTTTTCCGTCAAGATTTTAACAATTCAATGAGCTTTAAAATGAAAATAGCCCAAATGGAAAATTCAAGGAAGTTGAAGCCCTATTAAAACCACTCAGGCTAATTTCTAGTTTAAACTTTTTTAGCATTTCAACTTATTAGAATTTTTCTGCAACATACCTCTTCAATATTTCAAAGTCAAATAGTATTTCCATAAGATTTAATTTTTGCCCAACTCAAGTAACCCTTTTTCAAAAGTATTATACAAGCCATACTTTATCATGTCTTTGCAATGAACTTCAAAAAATCGGGTGCTGAGTTTAGCTTTTTTTCAAAATAAAAGAATTCTGAATACTTTCCTATCTAACTATTTCTGCTCAATTTCGCATTTCCTAGTAATAAGCATTAAAATTATATATTTCTTTAGAAATCAACCTATACTTTTCTACTTGATTTTAATCAAAATAAATTATTGATTTACACATGTAATTTTTCTCTACTCCGAGGGAGCAGAAGCGTAGAGTTTTTTTACTTCTTTTCTATTTAGTACCACACTAATTACTCTCCCGAAGCGAAGTTTTTTGATATTTTGCAAAAGTCAAAAAAATGTGGGGAGATGATATATGATAAAAATTATTAGCAAACATTCATTGTTAGGAATAGCAATAATTTTATTTTTTTGTGCACAGAATTATGCGCAAATACCACCACATCCTTCATTAATTGATAAAATTAAACGGGGAGAAATAGCAGAACCATATACTCTTTCAAATCTTAATTTAATCAGAAGTAAAGGAGTTGATCAGCCTTGGTCATCACCAAATCTACAAATGCTTAAAAAACAAAATGCTTTTTCAAGAACATTCGGTCCCGAATCAGTACCAACAGGCAATTGGAAAGCTCTAGTTATTTTAGTGCAATTTACTGACAAAGCATCGCAAGTGAATTCAAACTATTTTGATAACCTAATTTTTGGACAAAGTACAGGAACTCTTCGTGATTACTACAACAAAGTCAGTTACGGTAATTTGGATATAGTCACCGTAAATCTTCCGAGTACTATGGGCTGGGTAACGGCTCCGCAACCATATTCTTATTATTTAAATGGGCAAAACGGAATGGGTAGTTATCCAAATAATAGTCAGAGGCTTGTTGAAGATATCGTAAATCTTGTAGATCCTCGTTTTTGATTTCTCTAAGTATGACAATGATGGAGATGGTTATGTTGACGCATTGTTCATTGTTCATTCAGGTTCCGGAGCAGAACATACAGGGAATAACAACGATATATGGTCACATGCATGGACAACAAGTTCACCACAAAACCATGATGGGGTTAAGGTCTATCGTTATTCAATTGAACCTGAATATTGGCTAAATCCCGGTGACATGACATGCGGTATTTATGCTCATGAAATGGGGCATTCTGTTTTTGGCTTCCTGATTTATATGATACAGACTATTCTTCTTATGGGCTAGGGAATTGGAGTTTAATGGCGTGGTGGAGAGTGGAATGGAATTTTAGGTAGTTCTCCTGCTTTTCCGGACGCCTGGTCGCATTCTCAAATGGGTTATTTAAATCCACCATTATTTCTTCAGATGTAGCTGACCAAGCGATTAATAATATTGAAAGTAACCCTCAAGCATTTTTATTACAAAACAGCTTATGCGGAACTGAATATTTTTTAGTAGAAAACAGACAGCAAACTGGTTATGATACATATTTGCCTGGAAATGGCTTATGTATATATCATATTGATAACGCTGAAAGTAATAATAATAATGAATGGTATCCAGGACACACTTCATCAGGTCATTATCATGTTGCTTTAGAACAGGCAGATGGATTATGGAGCCTGGAACAGAAGAGTAGTCTTGGATATTTCGGCGATCCGTATCCAGGTTCAACAAATAATAGAAATTTCAATGGTTCATCCATGCCCGATAGCTAGAAATTATAATTTTATTGGAACGGGTATTGGAGTTTCTAATATTTCATACTTCCTCCCTAACAATGAATGCAGATTTTAAGGTAGATACTCAAATTCAATTGCCTCAATTTTTATCGCAATTATCTATCCCTTTGGTTAGCTTAAATAGTGGTTCAGTAGCGTGGGGAGACTACGATAATGATGGACATTTAGATATATTGATAACAGGAGTAAATTCATCAATTACGGGAGACTGGAGCATTTATACAATGTTATACCGTAATAATGGAAATAATACTTTCTCTGAACAGACATCAATTTCAATAACCGGTGTTCGAGGAGGATCAGCAGTATGGGGAGATTATAATAATGATGGTTATTTAGATATACTATTAACAGGTACAGATGCGTCAGGAATGCCTGTTTCAAAGATATACCGCAATAATGAGAACAACACTTTTACTGAGCAGACTTCAATATCCTTGTCTGATGTAAATGGCGGAGCAGTATGGGGAGATTATGATAATGATGGTCATTTAGATATTTTATCTCCAAATGGAAAAATATATAGAAATAATGGAGATAATACATTTACTGAACAAACTACAATATCTTTGACAGATATAACTGGTGGAGCAGTATGGGGAGATTATGATAACGATGGTTATTTAGATATATTGTCAACAAATGGGAAAATATACCATAATAATGGAAACAATACATTTACCGAACTGACTTCAGTTTCATTAACTAGTGTAAACGATGGATCAGTTGCGTGGGGTGACTATGACAATGATGGCTATCTGGATATACTTTTGACTGGAGAAACTACATCAGGTACTAAAGTTTCAAAGATATATCACAACAATGGAAATAATACATTTACCGAGGAAACATCAATACCCCTTACTGGTGTTAGGTATAGTTCGGCAACCTGGGGAGATTATGATAACGACGGTTACCTGGATATACTTTTAACCGGGTTTATTTCCCTCCAGAAGGGGAGTATATCGAAAATTTATCATAATAATGGAAACAATGCATTTACAGAGCAAACATCTATACATTTATTTGGTTTGGAAAGCGGATCAGCAGCTTGGGGAGATTATGATAATGATGGTGATCTGGATATACTTTTATCCGGCATTTGGGGAAATGAAGATTTAGCAATAATTTACCAAAACAATAATTCATTCCCAAACACTCTACCATCTATACCAACTAACTTAAGGCAGTGGTAAATGGTAACAATATAAATTTTAGCTGGGTTAAAAGCACAGATAATGAAACACCTCAAAATGGATTAACTTATAATTTAGTAATAGGTACAAGTCCAGGTGGCCTGCGATATTCTATCCCCACTGTCTGATGCAAAAACAGGGTGTAGAAGAATTGCAGCTTCTGGAAATACCGGGCATTGTAATAGCTGGACAATAAAGAATTTACCTGATGGACAATATTATTGGAGCGTGCAGGCAATAGATAATTCTTTTGCCGGATCTAATTTTGCACCATCTCAAAGCTTTATATTGCCGTTATCAGGAACATTAACAGTAACTTATCCAAAGGGTGGAGAAATATTTGAATCGGGTAGTAATCCAATTATAACATATTCTTCAGTGGGAAATAGTGGTAACGTAAACATCGATTATTCAATAGATGGTGGAATAACATGGGATACAATTGCCACTAATCAATTAGACGATGGGGATTATAGGGGATGGATCGTACCTAATACTCCATCAACAAGATGTAAAATAAGGATAAGTGATGTAGATGGGGATCCCTCTGTAATTAGTGATAGTTTATTTACAATTACAGGTATAGTCCCGGTAGAACTTGTTTCATTCACAGCAAATTCCACTGAAAATAAAGTATTGCTTAATTGGAAAACAGCTACTGAAACAAATAATAAAGGATTTGAAATACAAAGAAAGTTGAATTCTAATTGGGAAAAAGTAGGTTACGTCATTGGCAGTGGTACAACTACAAATCCTAATGAATATAATTATACTGATAATTTCAAATATGAATCTTATAAGGGAATTGTAATCTACAGATTAAAACAAATTGATTTGGATGGTTCTTATCACTATTCCGTCGAAATAAAATTTGAAATAGATCTTACGCCAAAAGAATTTACATTGTATCAAAATTTTCCTAATCCCTTTAATCCGTCAACGACCATAAAGTATGCTTTGCCTTTTGAAAGTTCAGTCGAAATAATAATATATAATATGATAGGACAAAGAATTGAAGAATTTAAAGAAGGAGTTAAGGAAGCCGGATATCACAATGTAATGTGGCTGCAAAAGGATTTATCGTCCGGAGTTTATTTCTATTCGATAAATACTAAAAGTACTGATGGGAAAAATAATTTTACGAAGACATTGAAGATGTTGTATATGAAATGAAAAATATCCTTCTCAGTAGGTACTTTTTAAAAGATAACGATTAGGCGATATTTTATCATTCCTTATTTATGAACTTATAGAAATCGTTAGTTGAGTAGGGTATTTTTGTGAAAGAATTGAAATATGAAAGTGGTCAGCGGTTCATTTCTTTAGATTATTCCCAGCTCTCCAATACACTAAATCCAAATGTACTCTGGCAATACCTTCTTCTTAGCTATGTCATTTGCCAAATTTTGAAAAATTTTATTTTCAGGCGGATTTAAATATTTAATTCCTTTCCACTTAGGAAAAGAATCACTTTTGCTTTCTTTTTTAATTCCTTTAGTGGTATAACTATCGAGCGGAATTTCAAGATATTTTTCGACTTTGCTAAAGGAATAGTGTTTATTTAAGTAGGTTTTATGTAATACATCTCGCAGGAATAAACTAATAGCTCTTCGAGCCGCTCCCCAATTCTTTGCTCCTTTAGGGAATTTTGTCAGAAGCCTCCCTGTTTCTAAATCATTCTTGCACTTTTTTATTTTAAAAATGCATGTTTTACTTTTAGAATTGATATGTAATTTTAAGCTGCAAAAAAAACGAATCCCAAAATTCCATTTGTAAAAAGATTATTCCATGTTCCAACTTTTATTGTTCATAATCGTAAATGTTACTTATTTCTTTATAATTTAAGGTGATAGAAGCATGATAAAAGAAAAATGTTTGAGACTACTCATTTTCAATACATTTTATTCAACTAGCGGGACTACCGTTGAGAAAGAAACTGGACTTGAATTATGCCTAAGTAAAGGATTTGTTTATAGAACCGGAGATAAATTATAGGTCGGTAGTGAACTGGGAAAAGGTTCTAAATTTGCTTTCAATTAACGCAAATCAATCAAGTAGCTGTTAACTATTGTTAAATCTCCATAGCTTTTCTCAAAAATTAATTTATTTCCTTGTACCTCTCATAAATCCCCTATAAGGCAAAGAATACTGAATAGTAATAAACGCTTTCGGATCTAAAGATTCAATTAAATTGATTACCTTTTTTTGTGATTTTCTTGGAGTAATTAGTACAATAATTGACACTCCCCCTGAACCGCCTTCTCCCGGAAGAATTGTTACTCCATATTTTGATTTTCTTAATGTATCTGCAATTAAATCTGTATAGTGCCTTGATATAACGCTTAGTTGAACATGACCTAAACCTATTTTTTGTTCTATAGTTATTCCGATAATATTTCCCAATCCATATCCCACTGCATATCCAAAAAAGTTGGCTATATTATCAAGATGCTGCATTATAAATCTAATAGCAAAGATCCAGATTAAAACTTCAAAAAATCCTGCTGTGCCTGCCAGATATTTTTTCCCCTGGACAACTAGTATCATTCTAAATGTATCTATAGATACATCACATATTCTCATGCACATGATTAATAAAGCGCCTGAAGCTATGGTAATGAATTCATGCATAATCTGCTGATTAAAAAGAAATTTAATTAAACGAAATTTATAAAATATTATGTTTATTTTTGTATACTTGTTCAGATATGTGAAAAATAAATTAAGAATGTTTGAAGCTGAGAGACAGGAATTAGTAGATAAACTTTCAATTAATGACATAACCGATATAAATGTCCTAAAAGCAATTGGTTCGGTTGAAAGACATTTATTTATTCCGCAGGCATTAAAAGATCATGCGTATAAAGATGTTGCTTTGCCTATTGGTTATGGACAAACCATATCTCAGCCTTATACAGTTGCGTTTATGACTCAGGCTTTAGAGTTAAAACCTAATTCAAAAGTCTTGGAAATCGGCACCGGTTCGGGATACCAGGCAGCAATCCTTCAGTTTATGGGAATGAAAGTTTATAGTATAGAACGGCAATTTGAAATTTACATAAAAACTCAAAAGCTGTTTGATAAACTAGGAATACGGGTTTATACAAAGTATGGAGATGGTACAATCGGGTGGGAAGAATTTGCTCCCTATAACGGAATTATCGTTACAGCCGGATCTCCATCTGTTCCGAATTCTTACAAGAAGCAATTAGCAATAAATGGAAAACTGGTTATCCCGGTAGGTACCAAACATTCGCAAAAGCTGAAAATAGTAACCAAGATTGATGATGAAAAATTTGAAGAAAAAGATATACCTGAATTTACATTTGTACCATTGATTGGCAGGGAAGGTTGGAACGAAAAGTAATTGTGGTTGTCGGCCCTACATGTTCCGGCAAAACCGAATTAAGTCTGCTGCTGGCTGTAGCATTAAATACCGAAATTATTTCTGCCGACAGCAGGCAGTTTTATAAATATCTTGATATCGGAACCGCAAAACCGGGTGCTGATATTATAAGCAAGGTAAAACATTATTTTATAAATTCATTGAATCCCGGAGAATATTACAACGCAAGTAAATTTGAAAAAGATGCTATAGAGATTTGTGAAAAACTTATTAATCAAAATAAAATCCCTGTTATTGTAGGTGGATCAGGTTTATATATTAAAGCTGTAATAGATGGAATATTTGATTCAGCCGATATTGATACAGATTACAGGAACTATTTAATAAATCAAAAAGAATTGTTTGGAAATGAATATACTTACAATGAACTAAAAGAGGTTGATCCGGAGAGTGCTTCTAAAATGATTCCGCAAAATTGGAAACGTGTAATAAGGGCTCTCGAGGTTTATCACCAAACAGGTAAACCCATTTGGGAGCAGCAGAAGAAGCATAAAAGAGATTTTGAATTTAATTTTTATCAGTATGGATTAACTTGGGAAAGAGAAAAATTATATGCGAATATTGAAGATAGAGTTGATGAAATGGCTTCAAACGGATTGGTTGAAGAGGTAAAGAAAATTCTTGATATGGGTTTTAGTGAGAAATTAAATTCGTTAAATAGTGTTGGATATAAGGAAATCATTTCTTATTTAAATGAGCAGATTACACTTGAAAAAGCAATCGAATTAATTAAAAGAAATACCAGGCGGTATGCAAAAAGACAGCTAACGTGGTTTAATGGTGATAAGAGGATACAATGGTTTAATGTTGAAAATAGAGAAGATCTGAAAAGAATAGCAGAGGAAATTCGGGAAGAGGTAACTTTGGATCGTTCTTGAAAATATTTAGACTGAGGCTAAAACAAAGTCAGAGGTAAAAAAAGGGATCTTTGCCTCCGCATTAGCCTTAAAGAAACAGCTAAACGCAGGGCTCTATGAAAGAAAAAATTAAAATAGCATCGGGTCAGGGATTTTGGGGTGATTTAATTGATGCACCTTACAACCAGGTAACAAAAGGAGATATTGATTACCTTGTAATGGATTATCTGGCAGAAGTAACTATGTCTATTTTGCAGAAACAAAAAAATAGAAATCCGGAACTTGGCTATGCTAAAGATATTCCTGAATTATTGAAAAGAATTCTGCCGCTATGTAAAGAAAAAAATATCAAGATTATTACCAATGGCGGCGGGGTAAATCCTATTTCATGTGCTGAATCTGTTATTCAAGTCGCTCAAAACCTGGGAATTTCCGATTTGAAGGTTGGTGTTGTTATTGGAGATGATATAAAAGATAGAATTGATGAAATTATTTCATCCGGTTCAGAGTTAAATAACATGGAGACGGGTGAATCCGTAAAAACAATTAAAGATAAAATATTAAGTGCAAATGTTTACTTTGGTGCTTTCCCAATAGTTGAAGCCTTACAAAAGGGAGCGGATATTGTAATAACAGGCAGAACAACCGATACTGGATTAACTTTAGCGCCGATGATTTTTGAGTTTGGCTGGGAAAAAAATGATTATGATCTATTATCAGCGGGAACTGTTGCCGGGCATATTCTTGAATGCGGAGCACAATCTTCAGGGGGAAATTTTTTAGGTGATTGGGAATCAATCGATAATCTTGCTGAAGTCGGTTTTCCGGTTGCGGAGGCCTATCCCGATGGTGAGATAATTATTACTAAGCATCCAAATACCGGAGGGAAAGTTTCTTTTGAAACTGTAGCTGAACAACTTGTATATGAAATAGGTGATCCAACTCAATATATCACACCGGATTGTGTAGCAGATTTTACTTCAATTAAATTAGATGATGAAGGAAACAACAGGGTAAAAGTTTTTAATGTAAAAGGAAAGAAAGAAACAGATTTTTATAAAGTTTCATGCTCTTATGCTGCAGGATTTTCTGCTTCTGGAAGCTTAACATATTCGTGGCCCCAGGCTTTAACAAAAGCTAAAGCTGCAGATAAAATTCTTCGTAAAAGACTAGAGAATCTAAATCTAATATTTGAGGAAATCAGGACTGAGTTTTTAGGATATAATGCATGTCACGAATCATTGGCTGCAGAGTTGGATGAAGATAGTATCAATGAAGTAATCTTAAGAATATCAGTAAGATCGGGTGATTATAATTCAGTTGAAAGGTTCGGGAAAGAAATAGCCCCATTAATTTTAACAGGACCGCCAAGCGTTACCGGTTTTGCAGGCGGACGACCAAAACCGAGTGAAGTTGTTGCATATTGGCCTGCTTTGATTCCTAAAAAGCTCGTTCAGCCAGTAGTGAAGATAATAGAAATTCAAAATTAAAAATTCAAAAGTCAAAATTGTACTCAGGCTTTTGATTTTTGATCTTTGACTTAAAAAGGAAGCATTTTATGAAAATTAAATTACTTGATATTTGTCACGGCAGAAGCGGCGACAAAGGAGATGCAGCTAATATCGGTTTGATTGCATACGATGATAAAGGCTTCGATTTTATCAGGAAACATTTATCTGCGGCAAAAGTTAAAGAGCACTTCAAAGGAATTTGTAAAGGTGAAGTTGAACGCTACGAACTACCAAATATCAAGGCTTTGAACTTCATTTTACATAATACCTTAGGCGGAGGCGGAACTGTCTCCTTAAAACATGATGCACAAGGAAAAACATTAGCTGCCGCATTGCTTAGAATGGAATTGGAAGTGGAAAGTCAAAAGTAAAAGGTCAAAAGTCAAAATACTGTTGAATAACTTTTAACTTTTTCATCCAGAAAACTTTCGCATAGGCGTCAACTTAAGAAACATAAATATAAATAATTTAATATGTATATTATGACAATTCTAATGAGAAACAAAAGAATATTGCACTCCTACGGAGTGCGGGCATTTGGGATTTATTTTATTTCTACAAATATTCCACTCCTCTGGAGTGAAGACAGGCCAATGTAAAAACTCCGTTAGGAGTTTAATATTTATAGAATTAATAACCAACAACAAAATGAACTCCGTAGGAGTTCCATATTAAAATATGGTATATATTAGTAGATGTTATTCATCGTAATTAAAAGAATTATAGCAATATCACATAAAATTAAGTTGACGCCTATGAGAAAACTTCCAGGATGATTATCCTTTGGCTGAGATTTTTAACTTTTGAAATTAATTAATTAATTCTTAAAATATTTAATTGCTGAAAATTTAAATTTATAATATTATAGGTCAACTTATGTACGAAGAAGAAAAAAAAATATTAGATCAATTTAAAACCAGGATCGATCATTTACGAGGTTATCTTTGACGTAAATAACAAAGAATCAAAAATAAAAGAGCTTCAGAATCAAGTACTGCAGCCGTCATTTTGGGATGATCAGGCAGCTGCGCAAAAAATATTGCAGGAAATAAAAGCCCTTGAGTTTTGGGTGAAGCTGTGGGAAAACCTGGAAAATAAATCTAAAAGTATTGAAGAATTTATACAGCTTGCACAAATGGAGGAGGATACTTCCTATTTTGATGAAGTTGAAGATGAACTCCAATCCCTGGAAAAAGCCCTGGAAGAAGCAGAATTCAAAAACATGCTTAGCGGAAAAGATGACGATAAGAATTGCATTTTAACAATACATTCTGGAGCGGGCGGAACAGAAGCACAGGATTGGGCTGAAATGATTATGAGAATGTATTTGAGGTGGGGTGAACAGAATGATTTTAAAATGACAATCATTGATATACTTGAAGGTGACGGAGCCGGTATTAAAAGTTCTACAATTGAAGTTGAAGGCGAATTTGCCTACGGTTACCTTAAAGCAGAGAATGGAGTCCACCGTTTAGTAAGAATTTCCCCGTTTGATTCGAATAAAAGAAGACATACTTCATTTGCCTCTGTTTTTGTTATCCCTGAAGTTGATGACACAATTGAAATAGAAGTGAATCCTGCAGATCTAAGAATAGATACATACCGTTCCGGCGGGAAGGGCGGACAAAATGTGAATAAGGTTGAAACAGCAGTTCGTATAACACATTTACCAACAGGTGTTGTTGCAGCCTGCCAGAGCGAGCGTTCGCAGCTGCAGAACCGCACAAATGCAATGAAGCTTTTAAAATCTAAGCTTTACCAGCTAGAGTTGGAAAAGCAGGAAGCTGAACTGGATGAAATTGAAAAAGGAAAAATGAAAATAGAGTGGGGTAGCCAAATCCGTTCCTATGTTTTTCATCCCTATAATATGGTTAAAGATCACAGGACTGATGAAGAAACATCTGATGTCCAGGGCGTAATGGATGGAGATCTAAATAAATTTATAAAGGCTTATCTTCTTAAATCGAGCCAGCATTAATTTTCAAAAATATAGTGATTTCTAAAAATTGTTAATTCTGCTAACTATTACTAATCACTATCTTTTAATTACAAAAATTTTCAAATAATTTTGCTAATTTTTAAGAATGATTTAATTCTATCACTAAAGGAATCATATTGCTTATTACCGACAAATCAAAGTCTAAAATTTCAGCAAAGCAGACTAAGTATTTAAATCGGCTAAAGGAGCTTGATAAATATTTCTCGGAAAAGAAGCTTGGTGCTTTTATAGAAAACGGTAAAACTTTGTTTAGGTTGTTTGCACCCAGTGCACTAAAAGTAATCCTTTTTACTTTCTCTTCCGTTGAAGATAATGCCGGGAAATCATATGAAATGATTAAAGATGAAAACGCCGTTTGGGAATATGTTTTAGAAGGTGAAAATTATGGAATATTTTATGGATTTAGAGTTTATCATACCGGGAATTTATTACCGGATCATGTTGAATTATCAATTGATCCGTATTCAAAAGCTGTTGCTACTTTCAATACATATTTCAATCCCAGGAAATCCATTGTAGTTAAGGAAAATGATTATGATTGGGAAGGGGACAGCTGTATTTCCAAGAGACCTGAGGGATTTAATAATTTATGAAATGCATATTAGGGATATGACTGCACACCCTTCTTCTGGATCTTCAGAACCGGGAACTTATCATGGACTAATAGAGAAAAACAAAACCGGCGGAATTGATTATATAAAAAGCCTGGGAATTAACACAATTGAACTTTTACCGGCACAGGAGTTTGGTAATATTGAATCTCCTTATGAAAATTCCCTGCTTGGTAAATACAATACATGGAATCCATACGAGGTAAATCATTGGGGTTATATGACTGCTGCTTTCTTTGCACCTGAAGCATATTACAGCATAAATACAGATGAAATCGAATGGAATAAATGGCATGGTGAAACTGCAAAGCAAATAAATGATTTTAAGGATATGGTAAAGGCGTTCCATAAAGAGGGGATAGCTGTAATGATGGATGTTGTATATAACCATGTTTCCGAGTATGAAATAGGAAACCTAAAACAAATTGATAAAGAATATTATTTCCGTTTGGATGAAAAAGGTAACTACGTCTCTGAAAGTTATACGGGGAATGATTTTAAAACCGAACGACCTATGTCCCGCAGAATGATTTTAGACAGCATCCTTTACTGGATGAGAGAATACCATATTGATGGATTTCGTTTTGATCTTGCAAAACTAATAGATTGGGAAACAATCGAAGAAGTTATAAGACAAGCGCGAATGGTAAATCCGCACGTAATATTTGTTGCAGAACCATGGGGTGGTGTATATGACCCGATGGGATTTTCACTTAGAGATTGGGGAAGCTGGAATGATCAGTTTAGGAATGGTATCAAAGGGGAAAATCCTGTTAACGGCCTCGGGTGGATTTTTGGTCACTGGTATGCACATAATAATACAGGAAGAATAAAAAGTTATGTACGGGGAACTCATGTTAATGACGAACATGGTTTATTCCAGAAAAAAGAGCATTCAGTTAATTACCTCGAGTCTCACGATGGTTATACTTTAGGAGATTTCATTAGGATCGGTTCAAAGGAAGTAAATGCAGATAAAGTTATAAAGGATATCGATAACCACACAGCACTAACTCCGCTTCAGTTGAAGCTAAATAAGTTAGCCGCACTTTTTTTATTTACTTCTCAAGGTATAATCATGATTCATGAAGGGCAGGAATTTGCCCGGAGTAAAGTAATTTATCCTCAAAAAAATGTTCTTGATGTTAATATAGGCAAAATGGATCATAATAGTTATGAGAAAGATAATGAAACCAATTATTTAGACTATAACCATGTTGAATTAAATAAAGAGCTTTATAAATATTATCAAGGATTGATTGCTCTAAGAAATAAATACAGTTGCTTCCGGCAGGCCGATTATAATGAAATAAATTTTTTTGATATTGCTGATAATCCTTTTGTCCTTTACTATTCTATTGCGCATAAAGAAGAAAATTTATTGGTACTTTTTAATGCGGATTTTCAAAAAGAACAAAAATTTACATTACCGGATGGTGAATGGCGTATATTAGCAAATTTCGAAAAGGCTGGAACAGAACCACTGGGAAAAATATCCGGAAAGATTATTTTGCTTCAATCAACGGGCTTAATTCTTGAAAAGATTTAATTCTTTAAACCTTCTTTAAGCGATTTCTCGACTGCATGTTTGAATAAGCTTAGATCTACCGGTTTATGAAAAACAAATTCAACTCCAAGCCGATTATAATCATCCATTTCATTTATAGTAATATCGCCGCTCAGAATGATTACGTGCGGTTTAATTTTCAAATCTGATCTTTTAATTGCCTGCACAAGATCATAGCCGTTCATTTCCGGCATATTGTGATCCGTAATAATTAATGCAGGTGGTGAATCATGTATCATTTCCAAAGCTTCTTTCCCGTTAGAAGCGATTTTCACATTATATTCCGGAGTTATATTTTTGAGTATTTTCGAGTATAATAATTTATCGGTTTTACTATCATCTACAAGTAAAATATCTGCAGACGCAATCGGGAGTGTAAATCTAAAATCCGAACCTTTCCCATATTCAGTCTCAACCCAGATTTTACCGCCATGTTTTTCAATTATTTCTTTAACAAGCGAAAGGCCTAACCCGCTTCCTTTTTCGCCTGAAGTTCCCTCAGAAGTGAATTTTGATTCTACTTTAAAATAAATACTGTAAATTCTCCACTTTAATTCCCACACCGTTGTCTTTAACGGAAAATTCAACAAACCTTTGTTTATCGGACGGATTAACGGAAATAATTATATTGCCTTCATCCCCGGTAAATTTAATTGCATTTGAAATTAAATTATTGAATACCTGTCCTATTAATTCTCTATCAACATAAATGAAAATATCGTTTCCAACAAGAGATATAAGCTCAATATTTTTCTGAAAAGCTGCACCTGATAAAGCACTAACAGATTTCTCAATAACCGAGTTTGCATCAACTCTTTCAAGCTCAATAGTTATCCTGCCGGTCTGCAGCCTTGTCCAATCGAGTAAAGAATTTACAAGCGAAAGCATTGATTTGGAAGAATCCCTAATATATTTAATATATTGGTTCTTCTCTTCATCTGTTAAATCCTCATCTGTTAGCAAGAGATCTGTAAATCCTAGAATTGAACTGAAAGGGGTTCTCAAGTCATGGGAAACAATTGAAATAAATTTATCCTTGGTCTCATTAAGTTTAACAAGATTGTCAGTAGTTTTTATTAGATCTTCTTCAGTCTTTTTCCTTAATGAGATGTTATTTATTAAACCATAAATTTTTTGAATTTTCCCGTTAGAACTCCTTGAGATATTTATCTTATTTCTTACCCAGACAATATTCCCGGTTTTATTAATAATCCTGAATTCGATTTCGTCCGAGGTTAAAATTCTGCTATTGAACAAGCTCCTGATTTTTTTCTTAACAAAGATCAGATCATCAGGATGGACTATTTTTACCAGTAATTTTGAATCATTTAAAAAATCCTCTTGTGAATACCCGGTTATTTTTTCTACGGAAGATGTAAAGAAAACCGGTTTAAGAATATTATTTATCTTTTCATAAGTGTAAAGAAAATCGTCAATACTTTCTATTATATTCCTGTATTTTTCTTCCGAGTCGGTAATTGCATTCTGTACCTCTTTTCTTTCCGTTATATCCAGCAATATAATTACAGTAAAAGTTTTGTGGTTTAATTCGAAAACTGAAGCAGAAATTTCGCCATAAAAATTCGAATTATCTTTTCGCTTACCAAGAAATTCCAACCTGTTTATACTATTTTTTTTCTTCTCGATTAACTGGAAGTATTCGGCTATTCTTAATACATCATTATTATCCGCAATATCGAGTATATCCTTGTATAATAATTCTTCCGGATTATCATATCCCAAAACAGATGCAAATGCATTATTTGCATGAATAATTTTACCTTTAAATTCAATCGCAATACCTTCGGGCGAAGATTTAAAAACAGAATTGAAAAATCTTTTTTCATTTTCATTGTTAGATTCTTCGGTGATATTATCAAAATAACAAGTTATATTTTTAATAATACGCTTTTCGCCGGGTGAAGTAATAAATAATGTTTCAAAAATTATTTTTTCCCCTTCACCAGTAATAAACGCAATATTTGTCTTTGGTGCATTTATATGAGCTTTTAATTCAAAAGATGTTTCCTTTAAGAAATCGGGAGCAATTATATTCCTTATATTCTTATTTAATAATTCCTTATCCGTGTATTTCAATTCAGAGATTAATTTCTTATTGATATCGGTGATATATCCTTCGGTATTTAATACGCATATGGGTTTATCGGAATTTTTAAAGATGTTAATAAATTTCTCTTCTGAAAATCTTAGACTGCTTTCCCAGTGAGTTCTTTCAGTTATATCTGTACACATTACAATGATATTGTTATCTGCTTCCTCAGATAATACGAAACGGGAATGGATTACTTTTTCAATTTTTCGTTTTGTGATGCTTATCAGATCATTGTTCCAGACTTTTGAAGATTGCAGCTTGCTTTTGATTTCATTAAAGTAATTTTGATCAAATTGATCAAAGAATTTGCCTAAAAATTCCCCGGTAATTTCTTCTTTTGAATATCCAAACATCTCTTCGGCAGGATTTGTCCAGAAGATTATGCTTCCATATTCATCAATTATAAAAACGGGATCGTTAGTCGAATCAATAACATTTTTATATTGCTTTAGTTTATTTAACTCCTTTTCGATTAATTTTTCATTACTTATTATTTCACTTATATCATTTAACCAAATAAATACAAATTGTATTTCACCCGTATCACTCAATACCGGTTCAATAATAGAGCTGAAGTAGTATATGTTTTCACCAATGAAGAGTTCTACTTTGTTTTTTACCGGAACTTTTTTCTCTTTAACTAGAGCAAATTGTGCTTTAAAATCTTGATGTATTTCCTGGTTAAAAATTTTATCAATAGATAATTCCTTATTTAAATCGGCTGCTGCATTTGATTTTAACTTTTGAACATTATTGCCGAATGAATATCTAATATTTCCGTCAAGATCAGTAACTAAAAGGAGATTATTTAATTTTCCGATAGCTTTCTCAAATTGTTCGAAAGTCAGCTCTTTTTCATCAGGGAGAATATCGTTAATTCTAAAATCTTCTATGATTAAAATTCCGCCTGCAAAAATTCCATTTTCAAATAAAGGCGAAGCTTTAAGAACGACGGAAATTCTTCCTTCTTTAGTTTTTATGTTTGCAACTTCAATTTCAAAAGCATAACCATCTTCTAATTTTTTGAGAGCACCGGAAATATCCTTGGAAGGAAAGAATTTGTATTGAAGTATATTATTTTCAAGTAATGAAGAGGTATTGATTTGATATAGACTTCCGAATTGATAAAAATTGTCGTTAACAAAATTTATTTTCCAATCAGCAGAAAAAACTAAAAATCCAATTGGAATATTCTGAATGATTTTAAAGAAAGATTCTACATTAAAATTATTTTCTTCGAGGCTGTTATTCATCATTATTTTAGAAAATGTTTATAAAACTTTAATTAAATTAAATCGAAAAATGTATTTATGTAAATACAGAATCAATTAAATTATTAATTAAGTATAATAGCAATAAACATGCAAAAAAAAGACTCTTTTTCAGTTTGTTTTTTAACAAATTGAATTGAAACTAAACTCTTATAAAGATTATGTCTCATATTGAAAAAAGCAAAAAAAAGATAATTTTCCCCAATGTTTTTAAAAAAATATTCCTACCTGCTGGAATTAATTTGTAATTAGCCAAAAAAGGGAACGAACGAATTAGAATAGCTTTTAATAATGACTTCTGGCTTAATCCCCATAAAATTAATTTACAAATTAACTTTTTAAGATAATAAAATTAATAATCATGCACTATATAACTGGAATAGAAATGAAACAAAGAAAATTGTTATTTATCTCTTTTAGGTCTGTATACGTGTGTACTTTGTCCGAAGAATACTTCAGCCGCTTCCATTAAAGTCTCGGATAAAGTCGGATGCGGATGAATGGTTAATTTCAGATCAGTTAAATTAGCTGCCATTTCAATTGCGAGAACGCCTTCTGCAATTAATTCACCCGCACCGGGACCGCAAATTCCCATTCCAAGTATTCTTTCGGTTTCCGGATCAATAATAATTTTGGTAACACCATCGCTTCTATCGAGTGTCGTTGCTCTTCCTGAAGCTGCCCATGGAAATCTTGCAACTTTATAGTTAATCCCATTTTCTTTTGCATAATTTTCTGTTATGCCGGCCCATGCAATTTCCGGGTCTGTAAATACTACTGCAGGAATAGCTTTTGGTTCAAAAGCAACTTTATGCCCGGCTATTACTTCTACAGCCGTTCTGCCTTCATGCGATGCTTTATGCGCAAGCATGGGTTCACCTACAATATCACCGATTGCATATATATTAGGATCGTCCGTCTTTAATTGCTGATTTATTTTTATCCAGCCTCTCTGGTTAATCTGTACGTTTGTATTTTCAAGTCCAAGCCCCTTTGTCTCAGGTCTTCTGCCAATAGACATTAATACATACTCGTACACTTTCTCAAACTCTTTCCCGTCTTCCCCTGCAATTTTAACATTTATACCTTTCTCTGTTTCTTTCATTTCCAGGACTTTGGAATTAAGCATAACTTTTTCAAAACTCTTTTCAACTCTTTTTGCAAGGAAAGAAACTAGATCTCGATCTGCACCCGGCAATAAACCGGGCATCATTTCTACTACAGAGACTTTTGTTCCTAAAGAATTATATACTGATCCTAATTCTAACCCGATATATCCTCCCCCAATAACTAAAAGGTTTTGCGGAATTTCCGGAAGATCTAAGGCACTAGTCGAATTTAAAAGCCGTTTACTTTGAATGTTTAGTGAAGGAATAGTCGTAATAACAGAGCCGGTTGCAATTATTATTTTATCAAAAGAAAATTCTTCAGTTTCACCGTTAGTCTTTTTAACTTTTAGTTTATTTGATCCGGTAAAAGACGCGTTGCCCTGTATATAATTTATTTTTCTTTGTTTGGATAATATTCCCAGGCCGCCGGTCATTTTACCAACAACTTCATTTTTCCACTCTCTTAACCGGTCAATATTTATTTTCGGGGGAGGGAAATCCAATCCCATATTTTTAGCTTCTTTAGTTTCATTAAGTAATTTAGCAACATGAAGCAGTGCCTTGGAAGGAATACAGCCGCGATAGAGACAGACTCCTCCAGGATTATTTTCACGGTCTATTAATGTAACGTCTAAACCTAAATCTGCCGCCAGGAATGCTGCCGCATATCCGCCGGGGCCACCGCCAATTACTGCTAATTTAATTGCCATCAATATTATCCTTGAATAAATAGTATGAGAATTAGTGTAAGTTAGTCTCTTTTTATGTATTTCATGAACTTGAACTTACACTTGAACTTGATTTACCCTTCAACCAGCAGTTTCATCGGCTGCTCCAGCGCTTCACATACCCATCTTAAAAACCGGGCAGCATCAGCTCCATCAATTATTCTATGATCATACGAAAGAGATAAAGGAAGCATTAAGCGGGGAAAAAATTCACCATCTTTATACATAGGTTCAAATGATCCTCTTGAAACACCAAGTATTGCAACTTCAGGTGAATTAACAATAGGGGTAAATGAAGTTCCGCCTATCCCGCCTAAATTAGTGATTGTAATCGATGCTCCCTGGAGATCATCAAGTGAAACTTTCCGGTTTCTCGCTTTTTCAGCCAGGTTTCCTAATTCTATTGCCAGCTCTTTAATATTCTTTTTATCAGTATTCTTTATAACAGGAACTATTAAACCATTTTCCGTATCAACTGCAACACCAACGTTAAAATATTTCTTATAGATGATTTCCTTTTTACTTAAATCAATGCTGCTGTTAAACTTTGGAAATACCTTTAAAGCCGAAGAAATAACTTTTAATAAAATAGCAGTAATAGTGAGCTTGCTTCCTTCTTTTTCAACTTTTGGATTGAAAGCTTTTCTCAATTGTTCAAGTTCAGTTATATCCGCTTTATCATGCTGCGTAACATGAGGTATAGAAGACCATGCATAACTAAGATGAACGGCAGTAGTAGAACGGATTTTATTCATCTCCTTCCGTTCTATTTCGCCGAATTTTGAGAAGTCAGGTAAAGCTTCCTGCTGAACTGATATACCAGTGCTAGCTGTTCGTCCTTCATTTAATATTTTAGAAAAGGCTTTAACATCATCCATTGAAATTCTTCCGCCAGGGCCGGAACCTTGAACCTGTCTAATATCAATACCGATTTCTCTAGCAATTCTTCTAACCGAAGGAGCAGCCGGAGCAGCATTTTTCATAATAGGAGGCTGATTATCAATCTCTCCCGGCATGAACGTAGTTCTTTCACCTTTCGCAGGTGCTTCACCTTCAATAACTTTTTCTTCAACTTTTTCTCTTTCTTCAGAAGCAGTTTTCTCCGTGCCTTCCCTTTCGGCCCCTTTATTAATTTCAGTTTCTACTTTACCGGATTCTACTATTAATAAAGTCTGCCCGACTTTTGCTTTGTCTCCGGGTTTAATTAAAATTTCTTTAACTTTACCGGTAAGAGTAGACGGAACTTCAATTGTTGCCTTATCTGTTTCAATTTCTAAAATTCCCTGATCTCTTTCTATAAAATCTCCTTCATTAACAAGAACATTTAACACATCTGCTGAATCAATATTTTCTCCGAGCTCGGGTAATTTTAATTCAACAATTTTATTCTCTTGAACAGATTTCTTAGATTCAGGTAGAGCCTGCGAATTAATTTTATCCTTAGATGTCACTTTAGCGGCAGGTTTTTCGTTAGATTTTTGCTTTACCGTTTCATGTTTTTCTTCGGCTTTTGGCTCTTCTTTTACCTTTGCACCCCTGGCTGTTTCTTTATCTTCACCATTTTCCATAACAAGAATCGTCTGCCCGACTTTCACATTATCCCCTCGTTTAATTAAAACTTCCTTTATTTTACCAGAAATATTTGAAGGGACTTCTATAGTGGCTTTATCGGTTTCAATTTCAATGATACTTTGTTCTTTTTCTATTTTATCACCGGGTTTGACCAATACGCTTAATACATCCGCCGATTCTATATTTTCACCTAACTCGGGCAGTTTAAATTCTTGTGCCATAATAATCCTTTAAAGAAAAAATTTTAGTTCAAATTATAATACTTAATAACATAAGAATGATATATTTATTATGAGATCATAGGATTTACTTTTGAAGGATTAATTTCTAAACTCTTTATAGCTTGTTCAACCTGTTCCATTTTAATTTTTCCTTCTTTTGCCAAAGCATATAAAGTTGCCATGACTATATGTTTTGCATCCACTTCAAAAAAATCTCTCAATTCATTTCTTCCTTCACTTCTTCCGAAACCATCAGTTCCTAACGATATCAAGCTGCCAGGGAACCATTTGGAAACAGAATCAGGCAGCGCTTTTACATAATCGGACGCAGCTACAAAAACACCTTTTTCATCTTTAAGCATATGTGTAATATAAGGTATTTTTGATTCTTCTCCCGGGTGGAGCATATTCCATCTTTCAACATTTAACGCGTCACGTCTTAATTCTTTGTAACTTGTTATACTCCAAACATCTGCAGCAACTTTATAATCATCTTCAAGAATTTCCTGGGCTTTTAGTACTTCATTCATAATAGTGCCGCTGCCGAAAAGCTGTGCTTTCATTTTTGCATTTTTCTTTGATGAAGATTTGAATTTATACATTCCTTTTAAGATCCCATCTTTAGCACCTTTCGGCATCGGGGGCATTGAATAATTTTCATTCATAATCGTCATATAATAAAAGATATTTTCCTGCTCTTCATACATTCTCCTAATTCCATCTCTAATTATTACAGCAATTTCAAATGCAAATGCAGGGTCATATGCAACAAGATTCGGAATTGTATAAGCGTGAAGATGACTATTTCCATCCTGGTGCTGTAAGCCTTCACCGTTGAGAGTAGTTCTGCCTGCAGTACCTCCCAGCAAAAATCCTTTGGCTTGAATATCGCCGGCAGCCCAAAATAAATCACCTATTCTCTGCAAACCAAACATTGAGTAATAAACAAAGAAGGGGATCATATTAATTCCATGAGTAGCATATGCAGTTCCCGCAGCAATGAATGATGACATTGCTCCTGCTTCTGTAATACCTTCTTCCAGTATTTGTCCATTCTTTGCTTCTTTATAATATAGGAGACTTTCTTTATCAACCGGTTCATAAAGCTGCCCGACATGCGAATAGATTCCTACCTGTCTAAACAAAGCTTCCATTCCAAAGGTTCTTGCTTCATCCGGAACTATGGGGACAATATATTTTCCTAGTTCTTTATCCTTCAGAAGCTTAGCAAGCAGCCTAACAAAGACCATAGTTGTAGACGCTTCACGTCCTTCAGTTCCTTTATAGAACTCTTCAAAAATATCTTCAGGCGGAGTCTTGATTGGTCTTACGTCATGTTTTCTGGTAGGTACAAACCCGCCCAATTTTTCTCTATGCTCTTTTAAATACTGCATTTCATGAGTATCATCGCTTGGTTTATAGAAAGGAGCTTTGGCAATTTCTTCATCCGAAATCGGAATTCCAAACCTTGCCCTAAATTCTTTTAATTCTTCTTCATTTAATTTCTTCTGCTGGTGTGTAATATTTTTACCTTCACCGCTTTCACCAAGTCCATATCCTTTTATAGTTT
This sequence comes from uncultured Ignavibacteria bacterium, assembly GCA_963739895.1. Classification (GTDB taxonomy): domain Bacteria; phylum Bacteroidota; class Ignavibacteria; order Ignavibacteriales; family Ignavibacteriaceae; genus CAVQBP01. Next base: position 27,229 of record CAVUCR010000014.1, read on the forward strand.
TTGCTAAAATCACAGTAGGCGAACCTGAATGTTCAACAGCTGATCTAAATGCAGCATAAACTTTTTCAGGATCATGACCACCACGTTTCATTTTCCTTAATTCTTCATCTGAAAGATTTTCAAAAAGATCTGCTAAATATTCATCCCCATCCACAAGATGCTCACGAATATATTTGCCTGTTTCGACCGAATATTTTTGATATTGTCCGTCAACAATTTCGCCTAATCTTTTTACTAATTTCCCTTCTTTATCCTTTTCCAGGAAAGGATCCCAGTCACTTCCCCAGATTACTTTTATAACATTCCAACCTGCACCTTTAAATATTGCTTCCAATTCCTGGATAATTTTTCCATTACCTCGAACAGGCCCGTCTAATCTTTGAAGATTACAATTAATAACAAAAATTAAATTATCTAATTTTTCTCTTGCTGCAAGTGTAATAGCACCAAGTGTTTCAGGTTCATCGGTTTCACCATCTCCTAAGAAAGCCCAGACCTTCCTGTTTTTATTATTTTTAAGTCCTCTATCTTCCAAATACCTATTAAACCTTGCCTGGTAAATAGCCATAATAGGTGCTAAGCCCATTGAGACAGTTGGGAATTCCCAAAAATTCGGCATTAACCATGGATGGGGGTATGAAGATAAACCACCTCCTGGTTTTAATTCTCTCCGGAAATTATTCATTTTTTCAATTGTAAATCTTCCTTCCAGGAAAGCCCTTGCGTAAATACCTGGAGATGCATGTCCTTGGAAATAAATCTGATCCCCGTCGTAACCATCACCTTTACCATGGAAAAAATGATTAAAGCCAACTTCATAAAGAGTCGCAGCAGATGCATAAGTAGAGATATGCCCGCCGATTCCGCTTTCCATTTTGTTTGCCCGGACCACCATGGCCATTGCATTCCATCGAATAAGACTTTTTATCCTTCTTTCAATTTCCCTATCACCCGGGTATGGAGGCTGTTTTTCCCTTGGGATAGTATTAATATACGGAGTATTAGCTGTAAATGGGATCTCTACTCCGAATTTTTGAGCACGAATTTGAAGCTGATGCAAAATATCTTTAACACGTTCGGGTCCGCCATTTTGAAGAACATAATCGAGTGAATAAAGCCATTCTCTAGTTTCTATCTCTTCTACTTCTGAATCTATACTATTTCCATTATTCATGTTATAACCCTCGTTTTACCGATTTTGTCAGTAATTTTTTATTAGAAAAACTTACCTTAAGGTGATATAAACCATAGCTTACGCGGTAAGTAAAATTGTGATATTGAACAGGCAAGTTAAAATTTTTAAGAAATAAATACAAGAATTATACAGTAGTATAAATCACCTATCGATTTTGTAGACAGTAAGTGGTTAGTAGTTTGTTGTTTGTCAATAGTTGATTGTGGTTTCTTATCTATTAATTATTAATTGATTTCAGGATTCGCCTAAATGATTAACTATATCGCAATTATATGATTAAGCAATAAAACAATTTGGATAATGAACTAATTTTATAAAACATTTACTATTTAGAATAAAATATATTCTATCAACCGTTTATCATTCCAAATCACACATTATAAAAGAAACCATAATAAATAAAAAAATAACTTGACAAGTTTAGATTTTACCCTTATTTTTGGAAACCAAAAATACAAATAGAGTTTCCTTAGTAGAAACAAATATAAAAAGCTGTTAAATCAGCTTATTTTTTACAAAATATGGAAACTCTGTAAACTAATTAAGTTTCTGTAGGAGTAAAAATCAATGGCAGACGAGCTTGAAATTAAAGATAGAATGCTAACAAGAGCAGAGGAAATGTTTTTGAAATTCGGGTATTCAAAAGTTACAATGGATGAAATTGCAGCGAATTTAGGAATGAGTAAAAAAACCTTATACAAATTTTTCCCGAGTAAAGAAGAGCTTGTAAGAGAAATAATTTATAAAATGAGATGCGGTGTAAAGGATTATATCGATGCTCTTTTAGCCGATAATGAAATGGATTTTGTTGAAAAATTAAAAAGACTAATGAATCTAATTGGAAATCAATCTTCAAAATTGCAGGGCCCGCTTTTAGAGGATTTACATAAGAATATTCCTGAAGTATGGCAGCAGATAAATGAATTTAGAAAAGAAAATGTTAGGCAGAAATTTACGCAGCTTATAAATATGGGAGTAGAAAAGGGAATATTCAGGAAAGATATAGACCAGAGATTGATTGTCCTGACTTATTCAAGTGCTATACAAGGATTAATTAATCCTGAAATTCTCTCACAGATGCCGTTTTCAGTTGAGCAGGTTTTTGAATCTGTTATTAAAATAATTTTTAGTGGCATTTTTACCGAGGAGGGAAGAATTAAATACAATTCATATCAAATTGAAGATAAAGTAAAGGAGAATGAGATTAAATGGGTATCAGGAAATATATAATAAATATTGTTTTGTTAATGATTCTCTTTTCAGCAGTTATATCTGCACAGGAAGAACAGATTCTAACGCTTGATGAAAGTATAAACATCGGTTTGAAAAACAGCAATATGCTGCATTCATCAAAAATGAAGCTTAATTATGCAGATGCAAGATTAAGTGAAATAAATACGAACAGACTTCCTTCTCTTAAATTTTCGGCTGCTTATACAAGGTTAAGTCCTATAACACCTTTTATACTTAATACACCGTTTGGTGATTTTAATATATCGCCTTCGATTCTTGACAACTACAATCTTAAGCTTACATTACAGCAGCCGCTCTTTACAGGATTTAAATTATCGAGCAGCTCTAACATTGCGGAATACAATTACAAAGCTGTAGAGGAAGAATATAATAAAGATAAACAGCAACTAATTTATAATATAAAAAATGCTTACTGGAATTTATTCAAAGCAAAAAAGGTGAAAGAAGTGACTGATCAGAACGTTGAACAGGTCAAAGCTCATTTAATGAATGTGCAGAATTTTTACGAGCAGGGTTTAAGTACAAAAAATGATTTATTGAAAGTCCAGGTTCAATTATCTGAATCACAATTAAGACAAATAGATGCAAAAAATGCTGTTAAACTTGCACAAATTAATTTATATAATGTGATCGGAATACCCTTAAATACAAATTCTGAAATTCCCGATTCGGTTGATATTAGAACTAAAGAAGCGAATGATCTTGATGACTATATCGAAAAAGCTTTGGATAACAGGCCCGAATTAAAGACTATGCAGTATAATATAAAAGCCGGTGAAGCCGGCGTAACACTTGCTGAATCTAATTGGTATCCGCAAATTTACCTGGCCGGAAATTATTATTACTCAAAGCCCAACCAGAGAATTTTCCCTGCACAGAATAAATTTAAGGATACGTGGGATGTGGGTGTTTCTGTTTCGGTAGATTTATGGAACTGGGGCTCTACAGTTGATAAAACGGATCAGGCAGAAGCTCAGCTTGAGGAAGCAAAAGATTCTTATAAAATTGTTAAAGATAATATTGTGCTGGAAGTTAATTCTAACTATCTCAATCTTGTTCAAAGCAAGGATAAGATAGCTGTTGCAGAAGAAAGTGTTAAGCAGGCTAAGGAAAATTACCGCGTTACCGATGAGACTTTTAAGAAAGGATTGGCTCTAAACTCCGATCTTTTAGATTCTGAGGTAGCATTGCTTCAGGCTAATACTAATTATATACAAGCTTTAGTCGATTATGAACTCGCGACAGCTAAATTAGAAAAATCAATTGGTGGAAATTTAAAATAATATAAAGGATAATTTTTATGAAAAGATTAAAATATTTCATAATAACATTTATTGTTGTTGGAGCAATAATAGCCCTGCTTCTGAACAACAAAGCAAAAATGGAAGCAAAATCTGAAAATGCAAAAATTGAAGCTTATCCCGTTACTGTAGTAGAAGTTGCAAAATCCAAAGCTGAAAGAAATCTTGAATTGGTAGGTACAATAAACGGCAATAATGATGTAGCAATAGTTTCTGAAGCTCAGGGAAGGGTAACAAAAGTTTACTCTGAAGTAGGAGATTACAAAACCGCAGGTTCTCCCATAATTCAGCTTGATGATGAACTTAAGCTCGCTGCATTTAAAACTGCAGAAGTTAATTATCAAAAAACTAAAAAGGATTATGACAGGTACCAGGCTTTGCTTGCGACTAAAGCGGTTACAGACGTTCAACTTGAAAATGCAAAGTTAGCTTACCAGAGTGCTGAAGCCCAGTATATTGTTGCCAATAAAGAATATGAAGATACAAAAATTACAACCCCTATTTCCGGGGTTATTACATCACGAACTGTTGACATTGGAAATTATGTTAACAAGACCATGGTTGTAGCAGAGGTTGTTGATATATCAAAATTAAAGGTAAAGCTTAATGTTACCGAAACGGATGTTTTTAAACTAAAAGTAGGTGATAAAGTAAAAATCTCTACCGATGTTTATCCAGGAGTTTCTTTCCCGGGTAAAATAGAAACAATAAGCGATAAAGGAGATGAAGCCCATACTTACCCGGTCGAGGTTACTTTTATGAACAGCAAAGAACATCCTTTGAAAGCCGGAATGTTTGGTAAAGTTTCTTTTAATTCTGTTTCCAAAGTTGAAAAGCTGTTGGTTCCACGAAATGCTTTAATCGGAAGTATAAAAAATCCGAAGGTTTTTGTAATAGAAAATAGTGTTGCTAAAACCAGGGTTATAGTTGTCGGTTCTACTTATAATAATAATCTTGAAGTTTTAAGCGGATTGAAAGTAGGTGAAAAGGTTGTTGTAAACGGCCAAAACAACCTTGCTGATAATTCTAAAGTATTAGTAGTGCAATAACCTTGAACCAGGCTTCTCACGATAAATCGGGATTCGCCTGGCAGGCTTGCTCTTGAACTTGTTAAAAATTTGTAAACAAAGAAATTAAATATTAAAAAGGATTTTGTTATGACTATAACAGAGCTATCGATAAAAAGACCCACACTCATTGTGGTGATATTCGCGGCTTTGGGTGTTCTGGGATTATATAGTTTAACCCAGTTGAATTATGAGCTTCTTCCGAAAATTACACCGCCTATGATTACAATTGCTACTGTTTATCCCGGTGCATCACCATACGAAGTTGAAACATCTGTAACAAAGCCGGTTGAAGATGCGATATCTACTTTAGATGAAATTGATAATGTAAATTCAACATCATCCGAAGGTATTTCATTTGTAATGATTCAATTCCAGCAAGCTGCGAATGTTGATATTGCCTTGCAAAATGCACAGAGAAAAGTCAACGAGATATTATCAACTTTGCCTAAGGATGTTAAGACCCCAACATTGTCCAAATTTGCTTTGGATGAAATTCCTATAATTAGGATGGGAGTTACGAGTACTCTGCCTTCAACTCAATTCTATCAGTTTATAAAAGATAGAATACAGCCAAGGTTGGCAAAAATTCCAGGTGTTGGGCAAATTACATTAGTCGGCGGTGAAGAAAGAGAAATTCGTGTAAATCTTAGTGCAGATAAGATTAAATCGTATGGATTATCGATTCTACAGGTTACTCAAGCAATTAAATCCTCAAATATGGATTATCCCACAGGTAAAATTGAAGACAGTAAAGAACAATTTGTCGTTAGAATTGCAGGAAAATTTAATACTGTAGATGCCCTTAGAAATTTAGTGGTTGCTAAATCAAAAGATGCCGGAGATATAAAATTATCCGATATCGCAGAAGTTGATGATGGACAGAAGGATGTAACTACAATAAACAGAATTAATGGTATGCCTTCGGTTGGTATTCTTGTACAAAAGCAGACTGATGCAAATGCAGTTGATGTTTCCAGGTTAGTAAGAAAAGAAATTAAAAACATGGAAAGCGATTTTTCAGCAGAGAATGTGAAATTCAATATAGCCCAGGATGGTTCACAATTCACAATCGATGCTGCTAATGGTGTCAAAATAGATCTGGCTCTTGCAGTAATACTTGTTGCAATTGTTATGCTTCTTTTCCTGCACAGCTATAGGAATTCGTTTATTATTCTCCTTGCTATTCCGGCATCATTAATATCTACATTCATAGTAATTTATGCCTTTGGTTATACTTTGAATTTAATGACACTGCTTGGATTATCTCTAGTTGTAGGAATTCTTGTTGATGATTCTATAGTCGTTCTTGAAAATATTCATCATCATCTTGAAAAAGGTGAAGAAAAAACTAAAGCCGCAATAAAAGGAAGAAATGAAATCGGCTTTGCTGCTTTGGCAATTACAATGGTCGATGTTGTGGTTTTTGTTCCGCTTGCTTTAACCGGCGGTTTGGTTGGAAATATAATTAGAGAATTTGCTGTAGTTGTGGTTATTTCAACATTGTTAAGCTTGTTTGTTTCATTTACTGTTACCCCGCTTTTAGCATCAAGAATAAGCAAATTAGAGAGCTTAAGTAAGGGGACTTTAATAGGCAGGTTTGGCAATTGGTTTGAAAAGACTTTTAAGAAAATTTCTGCAAATTATATTTCAGTTTTGAAATGGGGTTTAAGCAAACGCTGGGCAGTAATAACTATTTCTGTTGTCTTATTTGTAGCTGCTCTTGCTCTTGCACCAGCAGGTTTTATCGGAAGTGAATTTATTACTCAATCTGATCGGGGAGAATTTGCCGTAATTTTAGAATTATCTCCCGGTTCTTCAGTTGAGAATACTAATTTTGTAACACAGAAAGTGGAAAAGTATATTGAGAGTCTGCCGGAGACTAAAAATGTTTTTACCACAGTCGGCGCCTCAAACGAAGGTCTGGTTGGACAAACTTCAAATTATGCTTCTGAACTTGATGTTGCCTTAGTTCCCAAAGATGAAAGAACTAGATCTACAGATGATATAGGAGAATTGATTAAGAAATTTGTCTGGCAGATACCGGGCGTTGAAGTTCGGGTAAATCCTATAGGTATATTCGGTACTGCCAACCAGACTCCTATACAAATAATTGTAAATGGTGCAGATAGGAATGAAGTTAAAAAAGGTGCTGATATAGTGGCTCGGACTTTAAAAGAAAATTCCAGGTACCGCAGATGTCAGGTTATCTTCCGAAGAAGGAAAACCCGAAACAAGAATAGAAATTGACAGGGAAAAATTAGCAAGCTTCGGTTTATCCATTGCTGATGTAGGTGCCGCTTTACGTGTAGCGCTCACTGGTGATGATGATTCCAAATTTAGAGATGGTAATGATGATTATAGTATTAGGATTTCACTAGATCAATTTGACAGATCTAAAATGTCGGATGTTGGGTCTCTGACTTTTCTTAATAAAAAAGGCCAGCCTGTTGAACTCCAGCAGTTTGCCGATATCTATCAGACTACAGGTCCGACTAAGCTGCAAAGAAGGAATAGGATAAATGCTGTTACTGTTTATTCTCAAGCTATCGGCAGACCAAGCGGAAGTATAGGGCAGGATTTGAAGAATCAAATCGCAAAAGGGATTTTACCTAAAGGCGTTGATGTTGCTTATGAGGGCGATCTTAAGAATCAAGCCGATTCATTTGGGAGCTTAGGCCTTGCAATGATAGCCGCGATAATATTTGTGTATATGGTTATGGTTGCCCTATATGATTCATATTTAGATCCTTTTATAGTTCTATTTTCAATTCCTGTTGCAATGGTAGGTGCCTTGCTTGCATTAGCATTAACTATGAAAACTTTAAATATCTTTTCCATTTTAGGAATTATAATGCTGATTGGTTTAGTCGGCAAGAATGCTATCCTATTGGTTGATCGAGCTAACCAGGTGCGAAGGGAAAATGGACTATCTCCTTACGAAGCCATACTTGATGCTGGAAAAAATAGGTTGAGACCTATATTAATGACCACGACTGCAATGGTTATAGGTATGCTGCCTTTAGCATTAGCTACCGATTCAGGTTCCGAATGGAAATCCGGTTTGGCCTGGGCAATTATCGGAGGATTAATTAGTTCTATGTTTTTAACATTGGTTCTTGTTCCTGTAGTTTATCTAAAAGCCGAGACCTGGAAAGAAACCGTACCGGCATTTTTCAGACGTCTTTTCGGCAAGAAAGATGAAAAACCAAAAGAAGTAAAAGAAGTTCCTGAGTATACACTACAGGAAGATTAGCTCTTTAATACTAGATGCTTGATGCTCGATATTGTATAACTCGATAAAATAACTTGTATCAAGAATCCACAATCGTGCATATCCCGGTCAGTTTGGGGCTGTATAGATCACAATTACAGCCCTTTTCTCATTATGAAACGTACAAATTGTGCTAAAATCTCATTAATCCTGCCCACACCCAAATTTTTTGTTTTGAAACTTTTCCTTAAAATGACCATCTTACATGTTGTTATTTTTTAGAATAATTGAGGGTATGAAATGAATTACATTGTAGAAGGAAATGATTCTAATTTTGAACAGGAAGTTTTGAAATCGGACGTTCCGGTAGTTGTAGATTTTTGGGCACCATGGTGCGGACCTTGCCGTTCAGTTGCTCCAATGGTCGACGAATTAGCGCAAGAATATTTTGGAAGAGTAAAAGTTGTGAAATTAAATACTGATGAGAATCAATACACAGCATACCGTTATGGGATTAGAAGTATTCCTACTTTAGGAATATTTAACAACGGACAGGTTCGTGATTCTATAATCGGAGCAGTTCCAAAAAAACATTTGGTAGATAAACTGAAACCATTTGTTAAAATAGCTAATTGATATAGAATAAATATTCCTTTTATTGAAAGAGGCTTAATATAGAAGCCTCTTTTTTTATTTTAAAATATCTAATCTTAGAGAACCCAGAGGAAACATAGAGTTCTCAGAGAATTTTTTCTGTTTCCTCTTGGTCTTCTCCGGGGACTCTTTGGAAAAAATCTTTTTAAGAGTATAATAATTTTTATGTATTTATTTTTAATATCTATTCATTCATCTTTACTTTGTCTCCAATTTATTTTAAGTTTGATCAATAATTAACTGAACCTTTAAATCTATCCTGAGAGATGGAAAAGGAATGAGAATGGAATTAATAAAAAAAGGAACCTCCAATCCCTAATATGTGGGAACGGAGGATTTTTTATATATGGACATAAAATCAAAAGTAATTGACAGCGCTGGATTAAAAAGAATCATTACAAGAATATCCCATGAAATATTGGAGAAAAACAAAGGCTCCAATAACCTGGTTTTAATGGGAATGAGAACCAGAGGCGAATACCTGGGAAAAAGAGTCTGGGAAAAAATAAAGGAAATTGAAAAGAAGGAGCTTCCTTTTGGAATTCTGGATGTTACCTTATACCGTGATGATTTTAGGATGCGTTTAAAACAGCCTGAAGTATCTGTGTCAAACATTACATTCGACTTAAATGAGAAAGATATTATCCTTGTTGATGATGTCTTATATACCGGGCGGACAGTCCGTTCGGCTCTGAATGCTTTAATGGATTTGGGACGTCCAAGCTCCATTCAGCTTTTTGTTTTAGTTGATAGGGGGCACCGCGAACTTCCGATTAGAGCTGATTACGTCGGGAAAAATATTCCTACTTCAGTTAATGAAGAGATCAAAGTTAAAATGGAAGAAATAGACGGTGAAGATGCTATCTATTTAGTTAATATTAATAAAGAAAATAATTCTTAAATAATAAATTAAACAATTCTTAATAAGTGAAATATGCCTTTATCAAACAGACATTTGCTAGGTTTACAAAATGTACCTAAAGAAGATATACAATTAATTCTTGATACAGCAATTACTTTCCGCGAAGTTTTGGAACGGCCGATAAAAAAAGTTCCGACTTTACAGGGGAAAACAGTTGTAAATCTTTTTTTTGAAAATTCTACCCGTACAAGAATTTCATTTGAACTTGCCGAAAAAAGGCTATCTGCGGATTCAATTAATTTTTCAGCTTCTGCAAGTAGTGTAAGCAAGGGGGAAACTTTAAAAGATACAATGAGAAATATTGAAGCAATGAAAGTGGATATGGTTGTTGTACGTCATTCTGCTGCTGGTACCCCTTATTTTTTAACCCAGATTTGCGATGCAAATATTATAAATGCCGGCGATGGAATCCACGAACATCCGACTCAAGGTTTGCTGGATATGTATTCAATAAGAGAAAAGTTTGGAAAGATTGAAGGACTTAAAGTATGTATTGTTGGTGATATTGCCCATAGCCGTGTTGCATTATCAAATATTTACGGATTAAAAACCATGGGTGCCAAAGTTTCGGTATGCGGCCCTTCAACTATGATCCCAAAATTTATAGATGACTTAGGAGTTAATGTAATTTATAATATTGATGAAGCAATCCAGGAAAATGATGTTTTGAACGTCTTAAGAATTCAATTGGAAAGAAAAGCACGGGAATATTTTCCTTCCATAAGGGAGTATGCAAAATATTTCGGGATTAACGAAGAAAGACTCGAAAAGAACGGTAAAAATATTTTAATACTTCACCCGGGTCCGATAAACCGCGGAGTAGAGCTTTCTTCCGGTGTAGCTGATGGTTTGAATCAAATAATTTTAAAACAGGTTACAAATGGTGTAGCAATCAGAATGGCGGTCTTATATTTATTAGGTACTCTTAATTAAAAGGGAATTCAATGAAAATTATCTTAAAAGATGTAAAAATAGTTCATCCTCAACAAAAGCAGCTAAGAGAAAAAACAAGTATACTTATAGTTGACGGAGTTATATCAAAAATTGGAAACCTGGAAAAAGAAGAGAGCAAAGATGTGAGGACTTTTGAATTTAACGGTAAGGTTGTAGCCCCCGGTTTTTACGATATGCACGTTCATCTAAGAGAACCAGGCAGGGAGGATGAAGAAACAGTTGTAACTGGTTGTAACAGTGCAGCCAGCGGAGGATTTACCGGAATTGCCTGTATGCCCAATACAGAACCAGCTATTGATTCTGCACAGGTAATTGAGTTAATTAGGAAACAAGCTGCCGGGCACCTTGTTTCTGTTCATCCTATCGCTGCTGCTACAGTCGGCAGAAAAGGTGAGCTATTATCTCCTATGGCTGAATTATTTGAAGCCGGAGCAGTCGGCTTTTCTGATGATGGTGTAGCGGTTAAATCTGCAGGAATGCTGAAAAGAGCTTTTGAATATTCGAGTATGTATAATCTTCCGGTTATTGAACATTGCGAAGATGAATCTTTAGCCGGCGGAGCAATGAATGAAAGCATTAATTCTACATTGCTTGGTCTCGCACCAATTCCTTCTGTCGCCGAAGATATAATTGTAATGAGAGATATTTTAGTTGCAGAATATGTAAAAGGGAAAATACATATTGCCCATATCAGTACAAAGAATGCTGTTGAAATGGTTAAAGAGGCAAAAAAGAAAGGGATTAAAATATCTGCAGAAGCAACTCCGCATCATTTTACCCTTACTGATGATGCGGTTAAGTCGTATGATACTAATGTTAAGATGAACCCTCCGTTAAGGACAAGGGAAGATGTGGATGCTCTTATTACCGGGTTAAAAGACGGGACTATAGATTGTATTGCCAGTGACCATGCCCCTCATTCCCCGGAAGAAAAGGAAACAGAATTTGAATTTGCTCCAAATGGCATAATCGGTCTTGAAACAGAAGTCGGTTTGTCTTTATCGGAATTATATCATAAAAAAATTTTAACATTGGAAATGATTATTGAAAAATTGGCAATTAACCCGAGAAAAATTTTGAATCTTCCTATTCCCAAAATTGAAATAGGGGAGAAGGTTAATTTAACCATATTAGATCTGGATGAAGTCTGGACAGTGAATATTGATAAGTTTAAAAGTAAATCTAGAAATTCTCCTTTTGATAAAAAATTATTGACCGGTAAGGCTATCGGTGTGATTAATAATGGCAAGATGTTTATTGATGATGAGTTTATAGGAATTTAGTAGACAATTGCATAAGCAGCATAATTCCCATGATGACTCAATGAAATAGGAATATTTAATAAAGAATTTTTATAAAATAAGTGGGGGATTCCATATAAATCTTTTTGTATTGATAGAGCATTAAAAGGTTTGTTGATTTTATCAGAGATTTTTTTTAACGTGAAATTATATAATTCTTTATGCTGGGTTGAATAATCCGCGCATGAACATTTTATATTTTCCTGCGCAATTTTGCTTGCAGAAGGTCCATTCATAATAACCGCTGTTGTTGAAATAACTTCTTCCAAAATTTTAGAACTTGTTGAATAAGTAATATCATTAAAATCAACCTCACCGTGAAATAAATTTGAATTTTCTTTAATTAACTTGCATTCAAACTTTACCGGGTTATAAACTCTCTCCAAGTATTGCCTGAAAAAAATCTTATAAGCACTTTCTTTCATACTCCATAACAACCAGACTATTAACCCGGGATTATTTGAATTTGAGATCCAATTCTTTTCGTTTTTGTTAAATATTTTTTGAAGGAAACCTTCTCTCTTCCAATTAATTTTGAAGGCTTCGGCAATATCAATTATATCGTTACCTATCATTTCTTGTTGACCTTGGAGTTTATAATTTCCGTGACAGCTTTAACTGTTATCATTTTTTCCATGGATTCATTATCAATTTCAATATCAAATTCCTTTTCAACATCCAGAATAATATCAACAATATTCATTGAATTAACTTTTAAATCGTTAATAAAATCTGTGTCTCCTGATATATTATCCAGGGCTTTCGTATCCTGAACATATGGTTTAACAATTGTTTTCAGCTTTTCTATTAATTTTTTTTCTTCCATAACTTTTATTTCTTTTAAATGATTATATGATTAAAATTTTTTGAAAATGATACATGCATTTACATCTCCAAAGCCAAAGCCTGCTTTTGCAATTATATTTAGTCTCTCCGGGCGAGTGAGCTGCCTGGGAATTTTATTTTGATCAGATTAATTCTGCTATTTCATGATGGATATCTTCACAATTTATAGATGGATATAAAAACTGATTAGCAATTTCCAAAATTACGGCAACAGATTCCACAGCTCCGGCCCCGCTTAAACAATGCCCCGTCATCGATTTTAAGAGATTAATAAATGGAAAATCATTTCCTTTTCTCTGCAGTGCTTCTGTCCAGTTCTTTATTTCAAGGGGATCTTTTGAAGTTGATGTAAGATGCCCGTCAATTGCATCAATATCATTTGAATTTATCCCGGAAATTTTCACTGCATCCTTAATACATTTCTGAACAGCTACTGAATTTGGGGCAGTAATAGTCCCGTCATTTCTTTGCCCGCCGGAATTTACCGCTCCACCTAAAACTTCAGCATAGATCGGAGTATTTCGTTCGAGAGCGTTTTCTAACTGTTCCAATACTAATGCACCGGCGCCGCTTCCTGGTACAAAACCGGATGCTGTCTCACTCATTGGTCTGGAACCTTTTTCAGGGTTATCATTGAATTTATAAGTTATTACTTTCATTGCATCAAATCCTCCCCAAACATAAGGTCCGTGGTCGCATGTGCTTCCTGCAAGCATACGCTTTGCTTTACCGGACTTAATTCTTTCATAGGCCATTATAATTGCTTCAGTTCCGGTGGAACATGCAGACGAGTTTGTAGTGACCTGGTTTCCGAAACCTATCATCCCATTTAAATATGCACTTATACCGCTTGCCATTGTTTGAATAAGAGCATTGCTTCCTAACTGTCGCACCTGCTTTTCATCAATTTTGTAAAAAGCTTCATGCATTTTATCTACACCTGATGAACCTGCGCCAAAGATCAATCCGCTATCCCAATCAGGATTATCTTTATTTATTTGTAACCCGGCATCTTTCCATGCATCAATACCGGCGATGCATCCGTAAACTATTCCCGAGCTGCTAAAATTTTTCAGCTGTAAAGGGGTAAAATATTTCATAATTAAATCTTCATTAACAGGAGGGATTCCACAGATACGACAAGAGAAATTCAACTCTTCAAGCTCTTTTGAATATTTTATCCCTGATTCACCTTTTTTTATGGCATCTGTAAAATTTGAAGTTCCGACCCCGTTTGGTGCAGCTACTCCAATGCCTGTAACAACTACTCTATTGTTCATCTTGCTGTAATTTTATCATTCCGGAAATTTATACCTTTACATACAATCTCATCTTCAGAATTCCTCATTTCTACATCACATTTTAATTTACCGAACCTGAAATAAACTTTTTTCGAAATTACTTGGACGGTTTCTCCAGGAAATACTGGTTGAAAAAAATCAACCTGCGCTGAAACCATTGCAATCTTAGTATCCTTATAATTATTCAGATCATCTTTAATTAAATAAATTCCAAGACAAACTAATCCTATTTGCGCCATAGTTTCTATTAATATAACCCCGGGAGTAACGGGATAATTTTTTGGAATTCCATTCATTCTAGAGAAATGTCCTTTGTAGAAAAATTCATCTTCCTTGAACCGGTAAGATCCAATTATTGAATTTTTATTTATATCGGTGATCGAATCGACAAATAAAAATGGTTTTGAGTATGGCAATAATGAAATGATTTTTTCTGTTGTCATAATTTTAAGAAAGATGTTCACCCCCGTTTACAGGAATAACAGCCCCGTTTATCCATGCCGCTTCATCCAGGCTTAACAAATATACAACATTTGCTATATCTTCCGGTTCAGTTAATTTTTTAAATGGATTTCTTATAAGAGCATATTTTTTAAGCTTTTCATTGCCAGGAATCATCCGAAATGAACGGGTATCTGTAATACCTGCTTGAATACAATTAGCTCTTATACCGAAAGGAGCAAACTCTAAAGCAATATTCCTTGTAATTGATTCCAGGACGGCTTTTGATGCTGAGACCGCAGCATAATTTTGCCATGCTTTTTTGTTCCCTTCACTAGTAAAGCTAACCACCCTTGCATCAGCTGAAAATAAGTTCTCATCAAATAAATCTTTTGTCCAATCATAAAGACTGATTCCCATAGAATCAATAGTTAAATGGAAATCATCATTCCTTAAAGAAGATTTGTCTCCGGAAATCATCGGTTTTAAATTTCCTTTTGCTATACTATGAACTAGAATCCTTACTTTTCCTTTCCCTGAAAATTTCTTTTTTATTTCCGAAATAATCTGGATCCTTTTTTCCGGCAGCAGTGCATCTTCATTAAACGATAAAAAC
This sequence comes from uncultured Ignavibacteria bacterium, assembly GCA_963739895.1. Taxonomy (GTDB): domain Bacteria; phylum Bacteroidota; class Ignavibacteria; order Ignavibacteriales; family Ignavibacteriaceae; genus CAVQBP01. The sequence goes on from CAVUCR010000014.1 coordinate 42,295, forward strand.
TCTACCTTTTCCGAAATTATATCATTAAAATTTTTATTATTTTCATTCATATCAGACTTGCGGCTGCGGTGTATTATACAAATATTCATCCCATGATGCGCCAATTTTTGCCCGGTCGCCAATCCAAGACCGCTTGAACCCCCAAGAATAACTCCCCATAAGTTTCTACCTTTAAAAGTTTTTTCCATAAAAAGTAAATTTTAATTTTGGATTTTTATGAGGGAAATAATTTTGTGCAATAAGTTAAATAAAGGTCTAGTTACTATCAATTTTTTCTTTACAATTCAGCTTTTTTATGCATCACCACTTCTCTTACGGAATTCTTCTGAATGCTGTTCCATCCTTAAGTATTTATAGAATAATATTAGTGACATTCGGGCTAAAAACAAACTTATTAAATTGTACAAAACTGTATAATTAAAAAGACATCTTACATTGATAAATTTTATTAAAGTTTAACAAATGAAGCTTTTAAATGGCATTGTTTTGGTCTATAAGAAATAGAGTTCTTATAACTAAAAAGGAAACCGGCAATGATGAAAATAAAAATATACCTTTCGTTAATGATGTCATTTATATTAATTTCTTGCGGTATAAATGACCCGTATCATCACAATAGTTATGATACGCAGCCACCTTCACCGCCGGCCGGTCTTGTCGTATATAACGGAGATAACACGGCAGAAATTACCTGGGAGCCGAACAGGGAAAGCGATGTTGAAGGTTATAACATTTACTATAGTAATTCTTATGATGGAAAGTATGAATTTATCGGCTCATCTTCTTATGAATATTTCGTAGACAGGGATGCGGTAAATGGAAATAAATACTATTATGCAGTAACAGCATATGACTATAATGGAAATGAAAGCGATTTGAGTTACGATGCAGTTTATTCTGCCCCGAGACCGGAAGGATTTAAGGAGGCAATATTTGATACTTTGTATAATCCTTACAACTCCGGTTTCTCTTTTACAAGCTACGATGTTGTGCCGTTTTTTGATAATTCAACAGATTTCTTTGTAGATTATTATAACGGGAACTATTACCTGGATGTTTATGATGATACTGAAATCCGGGATATGGGCCCAACACAGGATATATATGATATCCCTTTTGCTCCCAACTCGGGCTGGTCGCCTGTAGGTAGTGAAGTTGTTAAAGTTGGTCATACTTATGTTATCTGGACTTATGATAATCACTATGCAAAAATTAGAGTCTCAAATATTTCAGGGAACAGGGTTATCTTTGATTGGGCATTCCAATTATTAAAAGGCGAACCTCTAATGAAAGCTAAAATAAATAATATTAACAGAGGACCATTAACTAGGAATCGAAAATAATTGAATTATTATTGATGCATTTTTGTTCTTATTATATCGAGGTAGATTGAAATCATGTTAATATTTTGCAAGCCGCAGCACAGGCCACTAATCTATGCTGCGGCTGTATTGCTTCTTCATGACATAATATTATACTCCTTTTTATTAAGAGGAAGCAAGGTTAAATTAAAAAAGGAATATCAAATGACACCAGCTAAAATTGTAGATTTACAGATTTTAATTGGTTAAATTTAAGTCACCAATGATAATGAGAAAACATTTTATAATATTTTTTACATGTCTTATTTTCCTGGTCGGCAATATTGATTTTGCCCAGCAAAATTTTTTGTATAAAAGCCACAATGAAAATCAAGAGCAAAGTAATATGCTCGGCTCTATTTTCAATAGGATTGAGTCGGGTATATCAATAGGAAATGTTTCGGAAATATCCGGTTATTTAAACACACAAACATATTTAAGCCTGGCAAACGGAATAAGCGGCTATTACAGTTCCAACCAGGCATTTTACGTATTAGAAGATTTCTTTAATGTATATAAAGTAACTTCATTCCGTTATCAGAATATTCAAACAAATGGAAATCAACCTTACGCTACGGGAGTATACAAATATTATTTCCGGGGAAAAAAAGATTCGGCAAATGTTTATATCTCTTTAAAGGAAGTCGGTGACACCTGGAAGATAACTCAGATAACTATTAATTAATGCTGGAAAAAACTATCAAAAATTTAGGAGGCGATAGAAAATTTTTTGCTATCGTCTTTTTTATTTTACTGCTTCTCATTCTATCTTTTTTTACCAAACCCTTTATTGTTAACTTCATAACTGGCAATTGGAAAGGGGAGCAAAAAGAAAAGATTGAATCTATTGAATCATCTGTAAAATACTCGTACAAAGATAATGAAAATAATCTTTTAGAAGCCGCAAAAAATTTAAAAAACAACCTTGCCGATACTTTAAAACCAGGCAAAAATTCTTACGGCTCCCTGGTCAAATTAGTTAATTCAAGAGAATTTAATGATTATTCTGTGGAAATAGTTGCACCCAACGGAAGGTTGATTGCATGGAATGAAAATATAGCTGTTCCGCAATATGATATTTTCCCGTTGAACTTTCCTGCCGGGGAAGTTTATTTCTATAACTCCTCATTAGATATTTACCTATCATATACCGATACACTGTCGGCTCAAAATGACCTATTTTACTTCATTGTAAGTAAACCGTTTGAAAAAAAATATTCTCTGCAGAATTCTTTTTACGCGGATATTAATTTTTCAAAAATGCTTTCCGATAAATATTTAACCCAGTTCACTATCAATTATAGTCCTGCTGCACAATTGAAAACAGACAGCAGCAATTTTTCATTTGAATTATTGAATAATAAAGGAAATAAAATAGCTGTTGTTACATTCATAAAACCTTTGATAAGCACATCTATAAATTCAATAAATGATAGTATTGAACAGGTGCAGTCTATTTTTATTATTCTGATATTAATTTTTATCGCATTAGGATTTAGGAGAAAGTTCAAGCTGATAAAATACCGGTGGCTAAAATTTATTATTGTTATAGTATATTGTGTCTTATTCCGGGTTATACTTTTTATTATAGGATTCCCTTCCAATATTATAGAGGGAGCATTAGCAGATCCTTCATATTTTTCTTCTGCATTCGGCGGCGGGATTGTAAAATCACCGGTTGAGTTTTTTGTATCTAATTTATTTGTTCTAATCGTCAGCATACAGGGATTCCATTATTTATCCGGTTATATAGAAATTAAATTAAATAAAAAGGGGAGAGAAAAGCTTTCGCTATCAATTTTATTGTTAATACCGTTATCTATACTCTTCTTCATAACTTTGCGCGGTTTGACGGCAGCTTTGAAGTCAGTTATTTTTGATTCAACATTAAGATATTTCAAAGAGCCGAACATTATTCCTAATCTTCCTGCATTCGCTATGAATGTAAATATATTAATGCTGGGATTAAGCTCCGTGATCCTGATGTTATGTTTTTTGTTTGTTGCAGCTCCTTTCTTTTATTCTTCAAATAAAAGAGAATTAAATACTAGATTCCTGATTATTTTTATCTTTTTTCAGGTAGCCGGTTATATTTTTATAATTGTTCAAAAAGAGCCGCTGCTTACACCTGTCTTGAGCTTAATTTTTGTCTCATTAATATTTATTTTAATTTATTATACAGCATTTTATAAAATTAATTCCGTATATAATTTTGTTTATTCAACTTTAACCGCATCTATAATAGCTATAACACTTCTTAATTTTTTTAACCTTAAACTTGAAAAGGAATCGTTAAAAACCACTGCCCTGGAAATGAACAGGCCGAATGACAATCTTTTCCGTTTTTTGATTAATGAAACTCTGTCCGATGCTGAGACCAACGAGCAAATCAAGGGGGCACTTTCAAATACTGATATTAATTATGATGCAATTGCTTTTATTATATGGGCTAACAGTTCCTTACAGAAAGAATCTATTAATTCATCTATTGACATATTGAATAATTACGGTGAATTGCTGGGCTCATTTTCAGTCGGGCTGGCAGCGCCCGATTTTGATAAATTGAATTTGCCCTACCTGAAAACCGGACATGACTCATCAAATATTAATAATAAGCCTTACATTAACGAATATAATAATTATAAGGGCGGAAATATAAATGTGCTTTTAGGTCTTATTCCTCTCTCTAAAGATAGCATCCGGCTTGGATATATTTCGGCTGCAGTGGAATTAAATGAAGAAGATTTTATAAACAATAATAATATCCCCGAATTTTTAGAATCCAAAAAAAATTATTTAAATAATGTGATAGATATTAACCAGCTTAAAATATTTGAACTATCTGATGGTAAACTCGAAAAAGTGTTCGGAGATATTTACCCGTCAACTGAAGAAATTGAACCTATCTTCAATAAAGAATATAAGAGAAATAATGATGCATGGCTGAAGCTGTCTTTAAGCGGGGAGACTTATTTTACGTATGCTTTAAAAACCATATCAGATGGTAAATCAAAAATTACTGCGGTTGCATTAAGAGAAAAAGATATTTCCTGGAATCTCTTTAATTTCTTTAAAATTTTTATACTTCACAGTCTAATAATAATATCTCTTTTCTTTGTACTCTTTTTAGCTAATATAAAGAATTTTAAATACAGCTTTAGGATCCAATTACTGATTGCCTTTTTATCTGTCTCAATTTTACCTGTAATTATACTAGCTATTTATAACCGCCAGGTGGTTGATCAGAGGAGCGAATCCGCAGTTTTCGAGGAACTGAATGAAAGGTCGGATTATATAGTTAACCAGGTCCGGTATTTAATGAGGGAGAATCCCCAATTAAATTTTTCGGATGCTTTTTATTATGCCGGGAAAGAACTTAATATTTCTTTTTCAGTCTATGAATTTACTAACCAGGTATATTCCTCAAAAGAGCAGTATTATAATTCCGGACTATTTGATTTCCGTCTAAACCCGCAGGCATATTACAATTTATACTATCTTACTTACAGGGAGTATCTCACAAAAGAAAAGATAGAAAATTATACCTACAATTCTTTTTACAAAAAAGTTAATATTGAAGGGAGAGATTTTATTATTGGTGTGAATGATGCATTCAATAAAGTTAAGCTGATATTTTCTACTATTGATATTGACGTGTTCTTGTTCGGGATATATTCTTTTGCTGCAATAATAATCATACTAATCAGCACAATACTTGCAAATCGGATCTCTTCTCCGGTGAGAAGATTGACTAAGGCCACCGATTCTGTTGCACACGGCGATTTAAATGTCGAGCTTGATAATAAAGAAAAAGGAGAAATGAGAGAATTGTTCCAGAGTTTCAATATGATGACAATAGAGCTCCGTAAAAACCAGGTTGAAATTTCGGAAATGGAAAGGGAGAATGCCTGGAAGGAAATGGCAAAACAGGTTGCACATGAAATCAAAAATCCATTAACTCCTATGAAATTAGCTGTTCAGCAATTATTAATTTCCTACAAAGATAAAACCAAAAATTTTGATTCGATTTTTGAAAAAGTTTCATCAACAATTTTAAATCAGATTGAAAATCTAAGTCTTATTGCATCCGAGTTTTCTCGTTTCGCTAAAATGCCTTCGATTAAATTGGAAACACTTAATCTGTTAAATATAATTAATGAAACAGCCGACCTATTTGCAGAAGAAAAAGTGAATATTAATGTAAACACAAACCTGGGTTCTGCTGTTGTTGAAGCCGATAAGACACAATTAAGACGATTATTTATTAATTTAGTTAGAAATGCAATTCAAGCTTCCGCAACTTTTGTTGATATTACCGCAAATAAGGAAGAAGATAACTATATAATTATCCTGAAAGATAATGGCAGAGGGATCCGGAAGAATCAAAAGAAAAAATATTCGATGCAAATTTTACGACAAAAGAAAAGGGAATGGGTTTGGGCCTTAAGCTGGCAAAAAGATTTTTAGAAAGTATTAACGGAAAAATATTTCTTTTGGAATCATCGGAAAAAGGGACAAGCTTCCAACTGCAGATTCCCGAAAGTTCTCAAGCATAGTTTAAAATGATATTATTAACTCCTCATCAGATGAAGGCTTTAAATTACCGAAGCCACATCTCACTGACTGCAAATGCAGGTTCAGGGAAAACATTTGTATTATCAAAACGCTATTTAGAAATAGCGCTTAATGAGAAAATATCATTAAGAAATATTGCAGCAATAACATTTACTGATAAAGCGGCAGGCGAACTTTATAAAAAGATAGCAGACCAGATCGAGGAAAAAATAAATTCATCTGATGATGAACAATTATTAAGAAAACTAGAGAACCTTAGGCGGCAGCTGGTATCTGCAAATATTTCAACAATACATTCTTTTTGTATAGATATCCTTAAAGAAAACCCTGTTGAAGCCGGGATAGATGCTGATTTTATTCCTATTGAAGAACAAACCTCAAATGAATTGATTGAGCTTTCTGTTGAAGAGGTAATTAAAAAATCCTTACAAAGAAATGAAGACGAAAAAAGGTTGAAATATTTGATTAGAATATTCTCTTCCAAGACTTTGTTTTCAAGGGAACTGAAATCTTTAATTAAAAACAGGAAAAGCATATTAGCCCTTTATGAAAAAATTTATAAATACCCTGAAGAAATAATTGCCGGAATATTTTATTTCGAATTTTTAAAAGCAGCTTCCAATATTTTATTTGGTTCATCTTTCATTGAAAAGAAATCAAATTTAATGGCCGCAGCAAAAAAAATTAATGATTCCGTATTTTCAGAAAAACCCGGGAACTATATTGCTGTAAATGCTAATAGAATTATAGAACAGTTATCAAAAGAAAATGAATTTGAAAATGTTCTTATACTGCTGGATGAACTTAAAAATGAAATATGCACCGGGAAAATTACTATAAAAAAATCAGGATATTTAAATATTATTGAAGGCCTGGAAAATGAGTGTTCGTTTATTGAAAGTTTTTTTAAAAGATCAAAATACTTTACAATCGATAAAAATCATTACGAAATTGAACTTGAACTTGCCCGTTTCGGCAAAGAATTAATTTATTTTTTTCTCAAGACCCTGGAAACATATAATTCTAGGAAGAAGGAAAACGGCTATCTAGATTTTGAAGATATACTTTTAATTTCTTATGAATTATTAAAAAAGGAGAATATACGGGAGGCTTTGTCTGAAAAATTCAAATATATAATGATCGATGAATACCAGGATACAAATGAAGTACAATACCAGATATTTCTCCCGATTTTAGATTACCTGAAAAAAGGGAACCTGTTTGTAGTGGGGGATGAGAAACAAAGCATTTATATGTTTCGTGATGCCGAACTTGAAGTATTCTTTCAGACTAAGAAAGAGATTGAGCAGGCAAGCGGAAATGAAAATATTCTGTCTTTACCTGAAAGTTTCAGGATGGCTCCTAATCTTTGCGTTTTTGCAAATTTCCTATTTAGAAATTTATTTAATAATTCTAATGATTTCACGGAAACTAATCTTTTCAATGAAGTTGAGCACTCTGATCTTATCTGTGCAAGGGATGATAATTATGCAGGAAATATTGAAATTCTATTAGCAGGACAAGAAGAAAATGCTGAAACAGAATTAATTGCAAAACGTATTTTGAATTTAATAATAGAAAATGGAGAAGGGCAGAAGGTAAATTGGAGTGATATAGCAATTCTAAGCCGGAAAAGAAAGAACTTTAGTGAACTGGAGAAGACTTTTGTAAAATATAACATACCTTTTTCAATTATCGGAGGAAAAGGATTCTATCAAAAGCAGATTGTCTATGATATCTTTAATTATTTTTCTTTTCTTTTAGATACTAATAATAATACTGCAATTATCGGAGTTTTGCGTTCCCCCTTCTTTTCAATTTCGGATTCTGAAATATTTGAAATTTTTTTGGAAAAAGGGGATAGCTATTGGGATAAGTTCCAGGATTATTCTGAAAGAAGTCTACGATATAAAAATATTGCCGGGATAATTTCCGAGAATTTATCGCTGGTAAATAATGTTGAGATCCCGGTTCTTTTAAGAAAAATTTTAAAAGAATCGGATATGCTGGCTGTGCTTGCCGCCCAGCCAAATGGTATGCAGGAAATTGCTAATATTGAAAAATTAATAAAGCTCACGATTAATTTTTCTTCAAAAGGTTTTAATACTCTCTACGATTATATAGATTTCTTGAAAGATTCCATTGAAAGAACAGAAGATGAAGCTCAAGCTGATCTTACTGAAGAATCAAGCCTGACTGCAGGACAAAGCGGTTCTGTTAAAATAATGACTCTTCACCAGGCTAAAGGATTGGAATTTGCGGCAGTTTTTCTTTTTAAGTGTGATGATACCAGCAGATCAAACGGAGTAAAGTCAAAGATGGTTTCAGTTAATAAAAATTTTGGACTTCTGTCCAAAGTCCCTGTAAATGAAAATTATTTTTCAGAGTATCAATCAGCACCTATAATTGGTGCTGCAAATTATATCTCTTCTAAAAAAAATATAGCGGAACTAAAACGATTATTTTATGTCGGTATAACAAGGGCAAAAAATTATTTATTTATTTCAGCTGAAGAGAAGCAATCTTATCCAAAAGATTCATTTATGGGATTGCTTTCTGAAGTATTTGATCTAAAATCCGGCCGGTCATCTTTTATTTTAAATGAAAAATTGCAATTCTTAAAGAGAAACGAAAATGAATATTCGGATGTTATAAAAGAAATATCTTTTGCGATCCCGATAATTAAAGAAATTGGTAACTTCCAGGGAATTACTGAAGAAAAAGTTATGAGTGAAAAAAAGGAAAAGATTATTATTGATGAAATAAAAGATACAACGGAAAATGAAATTATATCTGCAACCAAAGTTTCGGTTTTTAAACAATGTCCTTTAAAATATCAATTAACTTATGAATACGGATTTTCATCTATTATAAATCAATATACAAGCTGGCTGCGAAACAAGCAGGAAAGAAATCATTTTGAATTTTCTGATAAAGAAGACTATAATCCGGAGTTAAGCTCTGCGAATACTGATAGTGAAGAAAAGTCTATAGTATTCGCGCATACTTCCCTGGCAGATGTTAAGGGGAGAATTATTCATGCAATTTTACAAAATGAATTATCAATTGAAAATATTGATGAATTTACGCAACAAAAATTAAATAAAGAGATTGAGTCCCTGCAGCAAGATAAAGATTTACTATCCAATTTAAAGAAAGAAATTGTTGATGATTTGAAAAAGCTTTATGTTTCCGCAGTCTATTGTGATCTCAAAAAGAAAAATAAATTCAAGAATGAATTTGAAATTTATATTAAGGAAAATGATTATTTCCTATATGGAATAATTGATAAAATAATATTCGAGAATAACAAAATAATAATTGTTGACTACAAAACCGATAATATCTCCAAAAATGAAATCCCGGCAAGAGTGAGGACTTACATTAACCAATTAAAATTTTATTCATATATTGCAAGTAATTTATTTCCAAATTTTGATATTATCGAATTAAGACTTTTATTTGTAAAACATCCTGATGAATTTATTTCCGAAATATTGAATAAAAAAGATATTGTTCATTTTGGTGCCGGGATTAGAAAACTGGTAAATGAATTGAGAAATAAAAATTTTCCGAAAAATCTGGAACATTGCAGGGAATGTTATTTTGCAGTTGAAGGTAAATGTATTAGAAATTAAAAAGATATTAATATAAATTTTATTGGAAGCTTTATTTATGAAAAAAACATTTCAAATAAGAGATTTGGAATTAATTGAGAAAGAATTAGCGGAAAACTTTGTCGGGGTGCTTGCTGTTACTTTAAAAAATGAAAAAGTAGTTCAGACAGCAACGACGTTTTTATATCTGGATAAAAATATTTATATCTTGTTCGGAAATGAAAGTGAGATCTACCAGGATATTAATTTAGATATTAACGGCAGTTTTATTATTTTGAAAAATGAAAGCTATAATGAAGGAGATACTGCGAATAAGTTTCGTTTGATGTCTATCTCCATTTCCGGTGCGGTTAAAAAAGTGGAAGAGCTGAAACTTCTTGACGAAATAAAGAAGAATTATGCAAAGAAATATCCTAATGATAATGATAATTTATTATCCTTAAACAAAGCGTTAATAATTGATACTGATGAGATTTTAGCTTTTGATGAACAAGTAGAATAAATTATTAATAAATCTTTTCTTAAAAAATACATTTTTAAAAGTTTTTTCAGAAAACGGAACTGATTAATGCTGAATTATGTTTGGCTGGCTCTTTTAATTTTGGGGATTGGAGCTGCCATTACAACCGACTTAGTAAATCAAACTGAAAATAAATTTAAAAGTGGAGAATCCCTCCCAGCGGTTATTCACTTTAACGAACGTTTCCAAGAGAATAAAGAAAAGAGTTACCAAGCAAATGTAGAGATAAATTCAGCTGATTTTAATTCCATCTACAATGCGGATATTAAAAAGAACTTGGTATTCAGCGCAAAAATATCTGCCGATAAACTTGAAAATAAAAAAACAATTTTTTTTACTGTAAATCACTCCTTTCCGAAAATCTGGCAGGAAATGGCCGGGGCCTCCGGCAATAAGGATGATTTAACCGGGACAATAAAAATTTTTAATTTTGTTAATGATAGTACTGCATCATCACGGGTTACCCTCGAAAAAGTTTCCTTTCTAAAATTAAAAGATGTAACAAATTCTGCTTTAGAAAATGCATCTACAGCAGTTACCATTGCTTTAGGATTAATCGGGATTATGGCTCTCTGGCTAGGTGTTATGAAAGTAGCGGAAAAAGCAGGTTTGATTGGAATTATTGCTAACTGGTTAAAACCTATAACTAAAAGATTATTTCCCGATGTTCCCCCTGATCATCCGGCAATGGGTTCAATGATTATGAATATATCGGCTAATATGCTCGGGCTTGGTAATGCTGCCACTCCATTCGGTTTAAAAGCAATGGAAGACCTGGATACCCTTAATCCGAATAAAGGAACTGCTACAAATTCAATGGTTACTTTCCTGGCGATTAATACGGCAGGAATGACTTTAATCCCTGCAACTGCAATTGCCGTTAGAGCTGCTGCAGGCAGTTCTGCACCGGCGATAATAATCGGTACCTCGTTATTCGGCTCTTTCTGTGCTACAACAGCCGGCATTATTGCTGCGAAAACTCTAGAAAAATTCCCGATAAAAAAAGGAGAATTTGGAAATTGGTTAAGTAGTAATTTAAAAGGATTTCTTATCCTTTTAACAGTTATCCTTTTACTGACTCTAATTTTCCTGACCGGTTTTACTAAATTTTTTGGTCCAATATTCAGTTTCCTATCTCCTGAATTATTTAAGGATATAATTCAAATATTTTCCACTTTAACAATCCCTTTTTTAATTATAGTATTTATTGTTTATGGTGCAATTAAAAAAGTGAAGGTTTACGAGGAATTTGTTGAAGGCGCTAAAGAGGGTTTTAATATTGCAGTTAGAATTATTCCAGTACCTGGTTGCAATGTTAATGGCGATAGGAATATTTAGAGCGGGCGGTGCAATGGATTGGCTGGTATTTATTCTTAAACCTGTTACAAGTTTAATAGGAATGCCCGCCGAAGCCTTACCTATGGCATTAATGCGACCTTTGTCGGGAAGCGGCTCCTTGGGCATTATGACGGAAATTATGTCTGTTCATGGTCCCGATTCTTTTATCGGTATTTTAACATCGACCTTTTTCGGCAGCACAGAAACTACTTTTTATGTATTAGCAGTCTATTTTGGTGCAGTAAACATCAGAAAAACACGTCATGCAGTTCCGGCAGGTTTAATAGCTGATGTAGCCGGTATATTGGGTGCCGTTTTCATTGTCAAACTTTTATTTGGGTGATTATAATGAAAAAATTGAATAATAATAAAAAAATTTTTTTGACACGTCAAATTCCTGATGCAGCGGTTAGTCTTTTAAATAAAAAAAATTATGAAATCCGGATTTATAAAAAGAATAATCCAATTCCAAAAGAAGAGTTATTAAAAAATACTAAAGATGCTGATGCTGTAATTTCTCTTTTAAGCGACAGGTTTGATCCGGAAATAATTGACGGAATGAAAAATTGTAAAATAATTTCCAATTATGCTGTGGGTTATAATAATATTAATGTTGAATATGCAAGGAGCAAAAATATAATTGTAACAAATACTCCGGATGTTCTTACAGACTCAACTGCTGATCTTGCTATTGCCCTGGTGCTCTCTTGCGCAAGAAGAATAATTGAAGGTAATGATTTAGTTCGATCAAAAAAATTCAAAGGTTGGGCGCCAAAGTTGCTACTGGGAATTGAATTAAAAAACAAAAAATTTGGAATCTTGGGAGCGGGAAGAATAGGGTCTGCTACAGCCATACGGGCGAAGGCTTTTGGAGCAAATATCATTTATTTTTCAAAATCAAAAAAAGAGGAATTGGAATCTAAAACCGGTGCAAAAAAGGTGTCGCTCAATAAACTTCTTAAAGATTCTGACTTTATATCAATTCATCTTCCTTTAAATAATGATACATATCATTTATTAAATAAAGAAAATTTAAAAGCTTTAAAAAGACATCAATTATAATTAATACTGCAAGAGGTGAAATAGTTGATGAAAAAGAATTAATAAAAATGCTTGAAAAAAGAAGAATATTTGCCGCAGGTTTCGATGTTTATGAAAATGAACCATATATTAACCGGGAACTTTTAAACTTAGATAACGTTGTTTTATTACCTCACGTTGGAAGTGCAACTGAAGATACACGGAATGCAATGGCTGAATTGGCTGCTAAAAATGTGATTAACGTTTTGGAAGGAAAGAGCCCTATCACCCCTGTTTAATTTTTAACCTAATTTATTTAAAATAAAGGTTATATTCTTTTTCCTCTATATATTGTTTTAGAACTTATCGGAAATAGGCAAAAGATAAAATCATGCTATTATTGCTTTTAGTTCAAATGTAGAAAACTGTATATATTTTCATTAAATTGATATAAGTTCTTTTTTATTCACAATTTATAGTTTTTGATGATCGCAGTTATTGGGGATATTCATGGTTGTTACTATACTCTGACAGAACTTGTTAAAATAATCAAAAACAAGTATTCAGGTATAAAAATCTATTCTGTGGGCGACCTGGTGGATAGAGGCAAATTTAGTTTTGAAGTAGTTGAATTTGTAAAAAATGAGAAAATAATATTTACACCGGGTAATCATGATTATATGTTTATGTATTTCATTGAAGAACCTTCCAGCATTTTAGGCAATGCATGGATTTATAACGGTTCTGAAACTACAACCTCTTCTTATGAAAAAAGTGCTGAAAAAATACCTGAACATATGGAACTTATCAGAAGTTCATACTTATTCTTAAATTTGAAGGATTGTTTTATATCGCATGCCGGGTTATCAACTTATTACAGATTAAAGCTTGGAAAAAATTATTTAAATAATTTAGAACATTTAAAAAAAGTGGTAAATAGTAACATTACCAGTGAACACGGGATTTTGTGGAGCAGGGATGAATTGGTTAATATAGGTAAATTGCAAGTGGTCGGTCATACAAGAATGGAGGAGGTTACTTTTAGTGAAAAAAGCAATACGGTTTATATCGATACTTCTGTATATACAGGAAACAAGCTGAGTGCTGTAATTGTTGAAGACAATAAAGTAATTGAAATTTTATCCAAATCTACATTGGAAATTGACATAAGCTAAACATTCATTAATTTATACATTTAATAAAATTTACTATATGATTAAATTGAAAAAATAAAATATGTGCTGTTTTTTAATATAAAGATAGCTATTTTATTTTTTCTGAATAATTTAGTATTTGGGCCGGAATAAATTTTTCTTATAATATAATAATGTTCACAAAGGGTTTAATTTCAAATCTGCTTTTATCCTTTTTGGTGCTTTTTTCCTTTTCATGCAATGCGCCAAGAGATAATCCGTTAGATCCAAACGGATCTAATTCAGATGTGGTACAAATTAAACCTGCATTGGTGCAAATTGCAGGGACTGTACAGACCATTAGCGCACCGCTTACCGGTATACCTGATGTTTCCGTTTTTTGGATTCCGGGCAAGGTTGTAGTTAAAACAGATCCTTCCGGAATTTTTATTATAAGTGATATTAAACCTGTAGATGGATTATTAATTTTTCAGAAAGATGGTTATACTTCGGATACTATAACTGTAAATTGGAAAAATAATACAAAGATTTCTTTGCCAATTGTTAATCTAAATAAAATTCCAACATTGGATAGCTATTCAATTTATTCAGAAGTCAGTAATCAGTCAGCGCAGTCAAATGCAATTGCCAGTCAAATGGCTAACCTAGTTTTTAAGGTGAAGATAAATGACAGCGATAACGATATTGATTCGGTATTTGTAAAAAATGATATGCTGAATTTTACCGGTGGATTAGAACTGCAGAGCAAGTTATACCAGGCTTCTTTTTCAACAACGAGACTAAACGTTAATAACCTTGACGAAGCTGTAGGATATAACTTTGATGTATGGGTAATAGATTCCTTTAACAGGCATTTTTTAGTGGGTAGTAATAAAGTTGCACGGGTAATTAAAAATGGAGCGGACATAATATCACCGAATAACGATACCCTTTCTCTTCCTGTAAGTTTATCGTGGAATCAATATGATGCAGGTTTCCCGTTTACTTACAAGGTTGAAATTTTTAATGCAACTAATCCGCAGCCGATATTTACAAAAGAAAATTTACAACCAAACCAAACCAGTTTGGTAATAGATACAACAGCAATTTTGACAGGCGATTATTTTTGGGCTGTTTCGGTTGTCGACAAATTTTCAGATAGTTATAAATCACAGCCCGGAAGATTTTATATAAAATAGATATATTGGAGATAGATGATAGGTTATAACACAGATAAAATAGAGAATATTCGTTTAATTACTAAAGAACAATTTGAAACTCTATACCAGATAAGCCAGACTTTGAATTCCGCTGTTTATGAAAATACTTTAATTGAGGAAACTCTCGATTTAATTATAAAAGTAATTAATGCTGAACGCGGTCTTTTTGTAAAATATACTGAAGATAATCAAAAGTTTGTTATAATAGCTGCGAGAAATATTGAACAAGAAAATATAAATGATATCTCCACTTTCTCGTCCGGAATTTTGCAGCAGGTTATTGAGAAGAAAGAACCAATGCTCTATCACGATGTTCAAAGCGATCCGAATGTTTCGCAGTTTGAGAGTATTCAGATCCATAATATTAAGTCAGTATTAGGAGTACCTATAATAAGAAATAATAAAGTATGGGGTGTGATTTTAACTGACAGCAGGATAAATAGAAAAGAATTTACCGAGGAAAACCTGCTTTTCCTGGATTTCTTTTCAAATCTCGTATCTCTTTCTTTAGATAAAATAATAAGTTACCAGGAATTACAAAAAGAAAATATAATTCTCTTAAACCAATTACAGGCATCTAATCAAATTTCAGAACTAGTTGGAGAAAGTACATCTATAAAAAAGATGTCAGCCCTGATTCATAAAGTTGCAAGAACAGATGCATCGGTTCTTTTGTTAGGAGAAAGCGGAACCGGGAAAGAGCTTGTTGCAAGAGCAATTCATAATTTAAGTTTAAGAAATGAGAAGCCTTATTTAGCGCAGTTTTGCGGATCAATTCCCGATACTTTACTTGAAAGTGAATTGTTCGGATATAAAAAGGGAGCATTTACCGGTGCAAATACGGATAAAAAAGGTCTGTTTGAAGTTGCTCATAACGGAACTTTCTTTTTAGATGAGATTGCCGATATTTCGATTGCTCTTCAAGCTAAACTTTTACGCGTGCTTCAGAACAAAGAAATTATTAGATTAGGGGATACAGAAGTAATTAAGGTTGATGCAAGGGTTATTGCTGCAACTAATAAAGACTTGCAGCAGTTGGTAAAAGAAGATAAATTCAGGCGGGATCTTTTTTATAGACTGAATGTATTCCCTATTATTATTCCCCCGTTAAGGGAAAGAAAGGGAGATATACCGCTTCTTACTAAATATTTTATTAAAAAATATTCTGTTCAGGAAATGCATATTGATTCCAAGGTGATGAAAATATTGGAAAGCTATGCGTGGCCGGGAAATGTAAGACAGCTGGAAAACGTTATTCAAAGAGCCCTGATTCTTTGTGATACTAATAAACTCTTAGCAGAACATATAATCATCGAAGAAGATGCTGATGAAGTGAATTTCAGCGGTACTCTGCGGGAATTAGAGAAATCAATACTTAATAAAAGATTAAAAGAATTTGATGGTAACAGAACTGCAACTGCAAAATCTTTAGGTGTTTCAGTAAGATGGGTTCAATTAAAACTTAAAGAATTGGAAGAAGAGAATAAATTATACGTAAATGACTAATATCTCTACAGAAATTTTATTCGAGAAATTTGAGGTTATTGAATGTCTGAAAAAAGACACTAACACTTCTGTATATATTGCAAATCATATTTACCTGGGGAAAAAGATAATCCTTAAAACTCTTAATACTGGCGAACTTTCGGATAAAACTGTTCTGGGCAGATTTAAAAGGGAAGCAAAAATACTTGCAAGGCTTGATCACCCGAATCTTATTAAAGTTTTAGACTTTGGAACATACCAGAATTTCTTTTATTTATCATTTGAATATTTTGAGAGCAGGAACCTTCGTGCAATTATTAAATTCAACAGTCTATCTGTTGATGAAAAAACCTACCTTTTAATACAGCTTTTAAAGGCTCTACATGTAGCTCACCAAAACAGGATTATTCATAGAGATATCAAACCGGAAAATATACTTGTTAATTCAAATCTAGATTTAAAGATTGCTGATTTTGGATTGGCATTTGTTATAAATGACACTGCTTTAACTCATAAAGCTTCTATTGTCGGTACACCAAGCTATATGTCGCCGGAGCAGATAAGAGGTGAAGAGCTTACTCCTCAAACAGATATATTTTCGGCAGGCATAGTTGCATATGAATTATATCTAAATGAAAATCCGATCTTAGGGGAAGATATTAGTAAGACTATCAATAAGGTTCTGAATTATAATGTATCTACAATTCTTGATAAAATAAAAAACCTTCCGGAAAACATTCAGCAGGCTTTACAAAGCATGCTTCAAAAGAATCTTAGAAACCGTGCAAAATCTGCCGCCGAGGTTTTAAATTTATTGGGCGTAGAAGAAGAGATACAAAACCGGATTACTAAAGAAATATATTATAAAAGGAGAAGTAAAAGGGTAATTTATTTTAGTCTGCCGGTTATTATTTTAATATCGATATTTGCATTTCTATATTTCCGAACAGATATTTTTTCGAAAAAGAATTCTTTTGTTTATGAAATACCAAAATTCAATAATAATGAAGGATATTTCTTTAAAAAGGAAGATAACTTTTTAGCGCCGTTAGAAAGTCCAAAAGGCGATGAACAAAAAACGGAGAATAAAGTTGTCGAAACCAATGCGGCATTAATTCCGGGGCAGCTTTTTATTGAATGCCTTCCCTGGGCTGATGTTTATATTGATAATGAAAAAATTGATACAACACCGCTTTCAAGAAATATCAATTTAAGGCCTGGAGTTCACGAGTTAAGGCTCGTTCATCCTGATTTCCCAGCATATTCCAGGAGAATAAAAATCCAGCCAAACAAAATTGATTCTGTATCAATAAACTTTAATAATATGGTTGGACACCTGGAATGCAAGATTAATCCATGGGGGAATATTTATATAAATAGGAAATTATATGGAACTACACCTTTAAGAGAGCCGTTAGCTCTTTTACCGGGTAATTATCATGTAATTATTACAAACCCTAATTACGGGAAAATTGACACAACAATTAGAATCAATGCAGGTGAGACCTTAGAATTCATTTATAATTTTCAACATGAAGATTCCACTTCCAATTAGTGTCGACCTAAAAGTAATACTTTTTTAATTTATCTCTTGTTATAATTGATAAACTCTTTTATTTTATAGTTTTAATTTCTAGTATTATAGAAATTACCACTTGCAAAGCTCTTTATGAAAATTTGGATCACTTGTACATTATTATTTCTTTTTTCTATTAATATTTTCTGTCAAATAAATGGTGACTCGTTAAAAATATTAAGAAAGCAGTTTGAATCTTTTGAATATCAAAAGGTTATTAATAGGGCAAACCAGCTTTTAGCAAGAAAAGATACGATCAGCAATGCTAATTTGAAAGAAATATATAGAATGAAAGGAATTTCTCATTTTTCCATTAACCAGGATGATTCTGCTAGGTATAGCTTCAGACAGATCTTAATGCTTGACTCAACATACAACCTGGATTCGTCTAAAACATCCCCCAAAATAGTCGCCTTTTTTAACGATATTAAGAATAATTTTCGTAAAGAACAAATTGAAATTAGAAGATTAGTTGAAGCTAGAACAGATACTGTTTTTATACCCCAATATGTTCGGAACATTACTTCCGAGGAAAATTTAAAGCAAGCAGCCGCAGAATCATTAATATTCCCTGGCTTGGGTCATTTTCGGATGGGCTACACTGCCAAGGGATGGATATTTACGACTCTAACCGTAGCGACTTTAGGCTCAACCATATATTTTATATACGATACAAATAAAAGGCGCAGAGATTATATGGCTCAATCTTCCACCTCATTAATATTATCAAAATATAACAGTTATAATTCAGCTTTTCACAAAAGAAATATTTCCATTCTTGCTTTAGCAGCCGTTTGGCTATATACACAAATAGACCTGTTGTTTATTTCAAATGACAACCACAATAAGCTGCAAACGGTTTCTATTCCCCAAATGGATTACGATGGTTTAAGAGGGATCCAGTTAAGCTGTCAAATAGTTTTTTAGAATTCCAAATAAATCTTTTAACATTCGGTTAATTCTCAAATAATCATTTTTGAAAAAAGGGAGGAATTCAATTTAGCAGCTATTCAAAAAGTTTTTATTTTAAATTGGCAATAAAAAAGGCGGTCCATTAACCGGATCGCCTTTATATTTAATTTATTTATTAATGATATTTTAATACATTCCGCCCATATCACCCATACCGCCGCCAGGCATTGGGGGCATTGGAGCTTCTTTTTCTTTCTTTTCGAATACAACTGCTTCGGTAGTAATTAACAGTGAAGCAACTGAAGCTGCGTTTTCAAAAGCAGTTCTGGTTACTTTTGTAGGATCGATTACACCGGATTTTATTAAGTTTTCATAAGTTTCCGTTGCTGCATTAAATCCATAATCATCTTTACCTTCTTTTACTTTCTGAAGAACAACCGATCCTTCAAGACCAGCATTATTAACAATTTGTCTTAAGGGTTCTTCCAGAGCCTTCTGAATGATGGTTATACCGGTTGTTTGATCCGGATTATCACCTTTAAATTTATCGAGTGCTGATATTGCTCTAATAAAGCTACGCCGCCTCCGGCTACAATACCTTCTTCAACAGCAGCACGAGTGGCATGAAGAGCATCTTCAACTCGTGCTTTCTTTTCTTTCATTTCGACTTCTGTGGAAGCACCGATTTTTAATACAGCGACACCGCCGGAAAGTTTAGCTAATCTTTCCTGCAGTTTTTCTTTATCATAATCGGAAGTAGTTTTTTCGATTTGAGCTTTTATTTCATTAATCCTTTTCTTGATGTCATCTGTTTTTCCGGCACCTTCAACAATTGTTGTATTATCTTTATCGATGACATCTTTTTAGCGGAACCAAAATATGAAACAGTTGCATTCTCAAGTTTGAATCCTCTTTCTTCGGAAATAACTGTACCGCCGGTTAAAACTGCAATATCTTCCAGCATAGCTTTTCTTCTGTCGCCGAATCCCGGAGCTTTAACAGCAGCGACTTTTAAAGTTCCGCGAATTTTATTAACTACTAAAGTAGCAAGTGCTTCGCCTTCGAGGTCTTCGGCAATTATTAACAATGATTTTCCCTGCTGTGCAACTTTTTCAAGTATAGGCAGCAAGTCTTTCATAGCAGAGATCTTTTTATCATGAATTAAGATGAAAGGATCTTCCAAATTGTTTCCATCGTTTCGGTATTTGTTACAAAATAAGGAGAGAGATAACCGCGATCGAACTGCATACCTTCAACAACTTCAAGGCCGGTTTCCGTACCTTTCGCTTCTTCAACCGTAATAACACCGTCTTTACCTACTTTTTCCATTGCATCTGCAATAAGTTCACCGATAGATTTATCATTATTAGCAGAAATAGAACCTACCTGTGCAATTTCGTTTCTGCCTTCAACATCCCGGCTTACTTTTCTTAAATGTTCAATAACTTTTAAACTGCTAAATCAATACCTCTTTTTAGGTCCATCGGATTAGCGCCGGCAGTAACATTCTTTAAGCCTTCTCTATAAATTGCCTGAGCTAAAACAGTTGCTGTGGTTGTTCCGTCACCGGCAACATCGCTGGTTTTAGAAGCAACTTCGCGAACCATTTGTGCACCCATATTTTCAACGGCATCTTCCAGTTCGATTTCTTTAGCAACCGAAACACCGTCTTTTGTTACGGTTGGAGCGCCGAATTTTTTTTCGAGAACAACATTACGTCCTTTTGGACCTAAAGTTACTTTTACAGCATTAGCAAGTTTATCAACACCCTTGCTGAGTTTTGCACGAGCTTCGCTGTTATATTCTATTATTTTTGAAGCCATATTATTTTCCTCCGTTTATTATTATTTTCAAATTTTAATGATATTAAGCTACGATGGCAAAAATATCACTTTCACGCATAATTAAATATTCTGTACCTTCCACGGTAACTTCTGTACCGCTGTATTTTCCATATAAAACTTTATCACCAACCTTTACTTCCATTTTGATTGCTTTGCCGTCTTCCGTAATCCTACCCGGTCCAACCGCAACGATTGTACCTTCAATAGGTTTCTCTTTAGCTGTGTCTGGAAGAATTATTCCGCCTTTTGTGGTTTCTTCGGCTTCCATTGGCTTTACTATTACCCTGTCTGCCAAAGGCGTTAAATTTACTTTAGCCATAATTATACCTCCGTTAATGATTTATTTATTTATTGAATTGAATTGTTAGCACTCTCAATTAGTGAGTGCTAATATAACATTGTTTCTGAATTTTGTCAAGATTTTCAACACTAAAGTCACATTAAATTTGCATTAAACTTTTATTAAAATATAAAGACTGCTATTTTATACTATATTTTCTGTGAATTTTAAATTTTAGATGAAAAAAGACAGGTTTTATTTAACAACGGAGATAAAAACTCTCTTCACTAAAATGAGAGAGCTGGACAGAAAGGTAATAATTATTTTTATTTCTGTTGCTGTCCTTCAAACCATTTCCTGGTATTACACCTCCAGAAGATTTTTCAGATATAACTTATTTGATAATCTACAGGATAATCCACATATATACTTAATTGAATATCTTTACTGGTTTATTGGCGATTTCTTTACATTCTTTATTTTGCCGGTATTGATTATCAAATTTTTTCTGAAAGAAAAAATTAAAAACTACGGAATAACTATCGGGGATTACATGGCAGGTATAAAAATCTCTTTGATTTTTCTAAGCATAATGATTCCATTAATATGGTTTGCTTCTGCTATGCCGGAATTTAGTTTGGCATACCCCCAGTTAAAAACAACAGTTGATTCATGGAGTGTTTTTTTTATTTTCGAATTTGGTCTTTTTGTTTACCTTATTGCCTGGGAGTTTGTCTGGAGAGGATTTATGCTTTTCGGGCTTCAGGAAAAATTTGGATACTATGCAATATTTATTCAGATGATACCTTTCCTAATTTTGCATAATGGTAAACCTGTCCTTGAAGCTTTTGGAGCAATAGTCGCCGGTTTGGCACTTGGTATTTTAGCTTTCCGGACTCGTTCGATTCTCTATTGTGTTATTACCCATGCTTGTGTTATGTTTAGTATAGATTTTATTTCAATTCTAAGATACCGGGCCGATAATTACGGAGTCGGTTTTATTTCAATAATTCATGTCTTTAAACAAATTTTTTGAGGGTAAAAATGAGATTCTCATTAAATGTTGATCATATTGCAACTCTAAGAAATGTTAGGGGCGAAAATCTTCCTGATCCGGTTACTGTTGCTTTAATCGCAGAGCAGGCAGGCGTTGACGGGATAGTTGTGCATTTAAGGGAAGACAGAAGGCACATAAACGAAAGAGATGTAAGATTACTCCGGGAGCTGGTTACTAC
Organism: uncultured Ignavibacteria bacterium; assembly: GCA_963739895.1. Taxonomy (GTDB): domain Bacteria; phylum Bacteroidota; class Ignavibacteria; order Ignavibacteriales; family Ignavibacteriaceae; genus CAVQBP01. The sequence goes on from CAVUCR010000014.1 coordinate 64,411, forward strand.
TAAGCTCGATCTGGAAATGGCAGCAACCGAAGAAATAATTAAAATTGCCTGTGATGTCGGGCCTGAACTTTCTACGATTGTTCCCGAAAAAAGGCAGGAACTTACTACGGAAGGCGGAATTAATGTTATCGATAATATAGAGCATTTAAAAAATTCAATTATAGAACTGCATAATTCCAGTATTGAAGTTTCCTTGTTTATTGAACCCGATTTGGATCAGATTAATGCCGCAGCCGAAATAGAATCAGATTTTATTGAAATACATACCGGGGTTTTTGCTAATGCTGTTTCCGAAGAAGAGCAGTTCGATGAGCTGGAAAAAGTTAGGATTGCAGTGAAGCACGCAAAAAAACTCGGGCTTGGAGTAAATGCAGGGCATGGTCTGAATTATCAAAATATTAAAATTTTTAGAGAGATACCCGATATCGATGAAGTCAGCATCGGGCATGCTGTAATTGCGCGTGCAGTAATTGTTGGTATCAAAGATGCTGTTAAAGAGATGATAAATCTAATCAGGTAAGTTCCCTTCTTAAATATTTTATTGAAAGTATTCTTTCAACCGTTAAGGTTGAATTAAACTTTTTTCAACCGATCCGGTTGAATCTTATATTTTCAACCAATATGGTTGAATATCTCCTTTTCAACCGATTCGGTTGAACTTTAAATTTCCTTAAATTATATTTAGAAAACTAAAATAAATGAGATTATGAAAAAGATCGTCCTTATTGGTGATATAGTCAATTCCAAAAATATATTGCAGCGGTCAAAAGTTCAGTCGGAACTAAATGCAATTTTCAAAAAGCTAAATAATGATAAGAGTCTGTTATCCCCTTACACCATAACCCTGGGAGATGAATTCCAGGCAGTATATAATAAAGCAGATTTTATTTTCAATCACATTTGGCAAATCAGCCTGGCTGTGTATCCCCTTAAGATAAGATTCTCATTAGGAGTTGGTGATATAACTACAAAAATTAACAAAAAGCAGGCTATAGGAATGGATGGACCTGCATTTTATAATGCGCGGAACGGGTTAAATGAATTGAAGGAATCCGCTTTTTTATTCATTGTTAATTCGGATGAATTGACATCTCAGGAGATTATTAAACAAAGCCTTTTCTTGATTTCCCATCTTTCTGCCGGCTGGAAGAAGTCAAGGCTGGATATTCTGGTTTTGTTGTACGAGAATTTTAGTGCAGCTGAAATTTCTAAGAAACTTAAAATTACGGACAAAGCTGTTTACAAGAATATAGATGCCGGTGCATTAAAGATAATAATTGATTTAACTAAAGAAATTACAAATCACCTTAATCAATCTTTAAAGTAATTGCAGTTTTATTATATATTAAATATTATAATGTTTGCCAGGTTATTTTTCTTGTTTAGGGATATGCCTGTCTCTTTAAAAAAAGTTATCTATTTATCTTCTATGCAGCTTTTATTTCTCTTAGTATTTAAACCCGGATTAGCCTTAATAATTTTTATTTTGATATTAATCGGGGTAAATATGCTGCTTTATTTTATGGAAAAAAGATTTGCTTATAAAAATTTAATAAGATTTTTATCATTAATATTGCTTACGATCTTAGCCGGGTTATTTACTTCAGGATATACTCAAATAAAATTCAATCAAGGTTTACTCGATTTTTTTGCGCAATTTTCCGGACATTTTATCCCGTCAAGAATTATTGAAAATCAAAATTGGCTATTAATAAGCATTACTACAGCAGGTTTTTTATTTTTATTAAATGAAGTAAACTTTATAATAAGATATTTTTTTGAAGCGCTTTCACTAATCCCAAAAATGAATGATGAAGCGGGGAGAGAACTGGATGAAAAGGAATATAACGCCGGGAGAGTAATCGGGATGCTTGAACGGATACTGATTCTATTTTTTGTTCTTGTTAATCAATTGGGGGCAATAGGATTTATCATTGCTGCGAAAGGATTCACCAGGTTCAAAGAGCTTGATAAAAGAGAATTTGCCGAATATGTTTTAATCGGGACGCTTCTCTCATCATTATTTGCAATTGCCGTTGCTTTATTAATAAAACAATTGATTAAATATTAGAACAACTAATCTGATCTTCTTACCAACTTTCAATTCATAATTATTGGATATAAGAAATATTCTGATAGGTCAATTGCTGACCTCCTTATTCTTAGTTTTCCATGATATAAATACCAAGCCGACTAAAGCACCATAACCGGTGCTTAACCAAGGATTACTCGTTATGGGACAGGTGCCGGATACACATCCAACAAATGAATAATAAAGATATCCTCCTGCAGCGCCAATAATTACAGGTATTGCCCTTCTAGCCCATTTCCAAAATGATTTAGATTTTAGTGATTCCACCCTGTTATTCCTCCCCTTAAATTTGCTGCATTAAAACCTTGCTTCTGCAGTAATAATGCTGCAGAAAGGCTGCGATTTCCCGATCTGCAATAACAAATAATTTCTTTATCCTTAAATTTTTTCAATTCTTCCGATCTTCTGTTCAACTGGTTAAGAGGAATGTGAATAGAACCCTTAATGTTTCTAGCTTTTCTTTCCGCTTCAGTTCGAACATCAAGAAGTAAAATACTTCTGCTTTTCAACTTATCATTTAATTCTTCGGCATTGTAATGTCTTATTTTCCGTTTATTAAGTCCTTTCTTGACAACAGAAAAAATAATTAAAGCTATTAGAACATAAATTATTATTTGTGATGCATTCATATCTAATTATTCCTATTTATTATTGAAAAAGAATTTGAAGCCACATATCCAGTCCCATTAACACAATTACAAAGGCAAGGCCCCAACGTAATCCAGAAACAGTGAATTTATGGCTTAAGCTGCTGCCGAGATAAACACCTGGAATAGAAAATAAAACAGCAATAAATGTTAAATCGAACGGAACAATTCCTGAACTAATTTTTCCAAGACTTGTAGCGAGTGAAGCTAGAAGTACTATCCCAAGGGTTGAGCCGATCGTTACCCGGATTGGTATTTTCAGAACAATCATTAATAAAGGAGATAAAAGAAATGCTCCCGGCGCTCCTGCCATTCCACCAAAAAATCCAACCATAATTCCAATCAGAACCGCAGCAAACTTATTGTAATCGGTTACCTGTTCATGAATTTCTTTCTCATTTCTTCTAACAAAAATTATCAATCCGGCACCGACTGTTGCCATTAGCGCAAAAATACTAATTATCAAATTTGGATTTACCGATCCTGATAAATATGCACCCGCAAATGAACTAATTACTATGGGAACACCTACTGTAATTACGACAGACATGTTGAATGCTTTTTTCTTTCTGTGAAATAACATTCCTAAAAGTGAAGTTGAGAAAACCTGGATGGATGTCATCCCGGAAATATTCTTTATACCTAATTCATTAAATCCGAACAGCGGCGGTAAATATAAATAAGCCGGAATTAACATTATTGCACCGCCTAATCCGAGCACTCCGGATATTAAAGAAACGATAAAAGCAATCAAGCCTATAAGAAAATATTCGGTCATTTATTTAAATACTCCCTGTAGTCTTTCAACTTCCAAACCGTGCATAACCCAGCCGCTGGTTCCGCCGTTAAGATTATAGATACTTCTATAACCGCGCGAGCTTAAAAAATGAGAAACTTCAGATGACCTGTTCCCGCTCTGGCATATTATCACTAATGAAATATTTTTATCTTCAGGAATTTCATCAATTCTATTATATATTTGGCTGGTAGGAAGATTATTAACACCAGGTATAGCACCAAAAGCCATAAGTTCGTAAGGCTCACGAACATCTAATAAATATAGATTATGATTTTTTTCTATCATTTCTTTTAATTTGTAGGGAGAAATATTCATGAACTTTTCGTTTGAAGTAGAAACCCTTTTAGTTCCGCACTGTAAAATTGCTTTTCCGCCGTTCTCGAGATCAGCAACCGGCGGGAAAAATTCTTTTACAAATAATATATATTCATCCTTGTTTCTTATTTCTAAAAACGGGTTATTATTTTTCTCGTATTTAAGTAAAGAATATTCATTATTTTGATAGTCGTGTCCCGGATATATTTTTGTTTCATCCGGTAATGAAAAAACCTTATTAAAAAGACTTTCAAATTGGTCCGAAGGATTACCACCCGGAAGATCACTTCTCCCTGCTTGTCCTATCAGCAGAAGATCACCCGTAAATAATTTATCTTCACAGAGAACGCTTATATGATTATCTGTATGTCCGGGAGTATGTAGAAATTTTAATTTTAACGATCCGATGCTGAACGTATCATTATGGTTAACATAATTATCCGCCGTAATTTTGGCGTTAGCTCTTAAGATATCACCGATTCCGAATTTATCTCCCTCATCTACAATTTTCCATTTATCCTTGGTTTTTTCATGCATTATCACTTCTGAACCAGTTAACTTTTTCAACTCACCGGCAGCGGAAATATGATCTGCATGAGTATGAGTATCAATTATATATTTTATTTTAATTCCCAATTCGTCTTCCATATAAAGTAATTTCTGAATATCTTCCAAATTAGGGTCAATTAGAGCAGCTTCTTTCGTATTTTCATCTGCTATTAAGTATGATAGTGTCCCTGTCCCGTCAACCGAACGAATTTGTTTAAACATCATTTTTATTGCTCCTGGTAATTATAGTAAATTTCATTACAGGTTATTTTCTTGAAATATCTTTAACCTAAATTGCATTCGATTCATAAATTGAATGAAAGTTTCAAAATTCTATATATTGTAAATCACAAATAAGAGGTGCAAAAAGAAGAAAAGCTTAATTATCAGGCAAATCGATGTGCAACATAATAATAAAGTGAATTTTCTCCTTCTGAGAATCCTTAATCTTATGTTATTTATTAAAATTAAATTTTAACTTTGTGTCAGGGAAAATTTGTCATTCAAAACAACTTTTAGCTTGAAGAATTCTGTATTAAAAGAAAAATTAGATTATCATTACAAAGCCTTTGATAAAGCTCAAATTTCTCCCGATCCCTTGCAGTTTCTTCATCAATACAAAAATGAATATGATATAGAAATAGTAGGTTTTATTTCTTCGGTTTTTGCTTATGGTAATGTCAGGCAGATAATTAATACACTTAATTCAATCTTTAACATTCTTGGTGAACATCCTTATAGTTTTATTAGAGACCTGGATAAAAAGTTTCTGCCCGAATATTTCGGAAATACAATACATAGATTTTATACTTCCAAAGATATTCAGTTATTTTTTACAGAATTAAATTCTGTTATCAATAAAGAAGAAAACCTAAGAAATCTGTTCTTGAAATTTTATTTTGAAAATAAAAACGATAAGAATTTAAAAATCCCGCTCTCCAAATTTTCTAATTACTTTTTATCTGCTTTCTTAAAAAAAGATAAAAAGATTTCTCCCGGCTGCAGATTTATGTTTGCCGATCCGGTAACCGGAAGCGCTTGTAAGAGGATGAACTTATTTCTCAGGTGGATGATTAGGAAAGATGATCTCGATTTTGGCTTATGGAATGAGATCCCTGCAAATAAACTGATCATTCCCGTCGATACCCATATTGCCAAAATTTGCAAAGAACTTAAGCTTACTAAAAGAAAAAATGTAAGCTGGAAGATGGCAGAAGAGATCACTGAAAATCTTAAACAATTTGATCCTGTAGATCCTGTAAAATATGATTTTGCGATATGCCATATTGGAATGAGAAAAATGGTATTTTAATTCTTAATTCCGGTTTTTAATTTCATGCCGGTTGGCAGATAAGCCGAGCTTTGGATTATTTGTCTCATTGAAATTGAAAATCATTTAATATTAAGGATTTTTTATTTAAGACTTTACACTTGCATTTCACTCCCTTTATTCAAATATTCCTTATTATTTTTAATTTTTCCTTTCCAAATTAGGAGCAGTATCTAATGGCAGAAAACAATTCAACTTCATCCTCATACAAACCTTATATCTCACCAAAAGATTTTATCCCGGAATTTACACTCAAAGCAATAATACTCGGAGCAATTTTTGGAATTATATTCGGTGCGGCTTCTGTTTATCTTGGACTTAAGGTAGGATTAACTGTTAGTGCTTCAATACCTATTGCTGTATTAGCAATTGCTGTTTTTAAAAAATCGGTAAAGTCGACTATACTTGAAAATAATATTGTTCAGACAATAGGTTCTGCAGGAGAATCGGTAGCGGCAGGAGTTGTATTTACAATTCCTGCTTTACTTATTTCTTCCCGGAGGCAAGGATTATTTTCAATATTTCCAGATTTTTGTTTTAGCTTTAGCTGGAGGTATTCTTGGAGTTCTATTCATGATACCTTTGAGAAGATCTTTAATTGTTAAAGAACATGAAGTCCTTCCATATCCTGAAGGTACTGCTTGTGCAGATGTACTTGTTGCCGGAGAAAAAGGAGGAAATCTTGCAAAGAAAGTTTATTATGGATTAGGAATTGCTTTTCTATATAAATTTTTTATGTCTATCATCGGATTGTGGAAAGATGTTCCCGACTTATGTATTTGGTAGAAAATCAGCTTTACCAAACGGAACAATAAATGGCGAAATAACTCCCGAGCTTCTTGGTGTTGGTTATATAATCGGACCCAAAATAGCGGGAATTATGGTTGCAGGTGGAGTTTTGTCTTGGCTTGTGTTGATTCCACTAATAACTTTTTAGGAGATAATTTAACAAATGTATTTGCACCCGGGACCAAATTGATTTCCGAAATGTCCCCATCAGAAATTTGGAGCAATTATATAAGATATATTGGTGCGGGAGCTGTTACTTTTGGCGGAATTATAACTTTAATAAAATCTTTTCCAACAATTATAAGTGCTTTTCAGAGATTCATTTGCTGATTTAAAAGAGAATCGTGCAAACAAGTAAAAACCAATACAAAGACAGAAAAAATAAGAACAGAAAAAGATATTCCATTAGTACTTTGTTTTGGTTGGAAGTGTTCGTTTTAGTATTATTTCATGACACTCATTCCAAATATTCCTACAAATTTTCTGTCATGCAATAATGATTGTGATATTTGGATTTTTCTTTGTAACCGTTTCATCAAGAATTGTTGGTATTAATCGGTTCATCATCAAATCCAATTTCCGGAATGACGATTGCAACTTTAATGGCAACATCTCTAATTTTTGTTGGAGTTGGATGGACAGGTGATATATTATCAACCAATTGCATTAGTAGTTGGTTCAATAGTATGCATTGCTTCAGCTAATGCAGGTGCAACTTCACAGGATTTAAAAACAGGATTTATCGTTGGTGCAACTCCGTTAAAGCAGCAAATTGGTTTACTAATTGGAGTATTTAGCTTCGGTTATGGTTATTGGATTTACTTTATTATTATTGAATAACACACTAGGTATCGGACCAATAACATAGGCTCATACTGACTCCATTACCAGCTCCACAAGCTACACTCTAATGGCAACTGTAATAAAAGGATTAATTAGTCAGAATCTTCCATGGGGCCTTGTAATTTCAGGTATGGCAATTGCTGCAGTTATGGAATTGGGCGGAGTTAATTCATTAGCATTTGCTGTTGGTGCTTATTTACCACTATCAACTACAAGTCCGATTTTTATTGGAGGTCTGGTAAAATGGTTTGTAGACAGAAGGAAAAAATCTGCAGCTGATGAATCTGAAACCGGACCTGGTGCCCTATTTAGTTCCGGATTAATTGCGGGCGGTGCGTTGACCGGAATTTTAATTGCTGTTTTAATTGGATGGACAGTCGGCAAAGATGCACAGGGAAATGATATTTCATTCTTAAGTAAAATCAATACTGGTTTTTCTCAAACTCTAGGGACCGGAGGTGATATTTTATCTTTAGTAATGTTTATTGCATTAGCTGCAATTCTGTTCAAATTTGCAATGAGTAAAGAAGATAAAGTTTAGAATTTTGAGGGAAATTTATTGATTGGATATCTTTGATTTATTATTCATATATTATGATGGAGTAGTGAATTAAATTTATTTTTAGCATTCGGCTGAATTGTTATGCTTAAATTTTTTATTAAGTCTTCAATTATTGTTGTTATTTTATTTTCCACAACAATAAGTGCTCAGACATTTGGTTTTGGATGCCTTGGTTTTGTTGGAGGTTTTGGAGGATATAGTTATCAAAGATATCATGCTGACGGTCTAAATAGTTATATTGCTGAATTCAATAATTCCAATGAAGATTCTTTAAAAGCTCCGATGAGTAATTTCGGGACTGCTGCAGGCTATCGTGTTGGAATTAATTTCTTTCGTGCTCATTTTACCAGGTTTATTTTAACTTCAAAAGGTTTTTATCAATCCCTTGTTGAGAGTAAAGATGCTCAGTTAATTTCCAATTATGGAGCATCTAATTCAAGTTATAAAGTTAGATTAAACACATGGGGAGTGGGTTTTGACGTTGGAACTTCATTATCCGGTGCGGTCAGCTGGAAAGTGATCGATGCGGCACTCCTTTTTAATAAAGCTACTTTCACAAATACTAAGAATATGCCTGGATCTTTTACAGATATTAAAGAATATAAGAGCAATTCCAAGTTAGGATACTCTATTGGAACTGGTTTCATCCTTCAGCTAATCGATGAATATATCTCTATTGAAGGCTTAGCAGCTTATACAGTTTTTTCGATAGATGACCTTCAATTAAATGATGGAACCAAGTTAACAGTAAGTGAAAATTCTTCAAAACCAATGAATAATTTTATAGATACCGGAGGATTTAATGCTGTTATTCAATTAAATGTTGGTTTTCCTTTGTAAATATGATATTTTTTAGAATCTAAGCTGGTATTTTCTATTTGTTTGTTATCATTTATAATCCTTCATCTTTTGTTTATTTTAGTACTTGCTTTTTTCAAATCCTTAACATAAAATACAATATATTGATTGATAATAATTAGGAGTTTTTAGATGGCTATTTTACCAGTCACTGTTTATGGTGATAAGATCCTGAGAAAGAAAGTTGACCGCGTAAGCGATGTTGACTTTAAGACTGTAGAGTTAATTAAAAATATGTTTGATACTATGAGAAACTCTAATGGTATTGGCCTTGCTGCTAACCAGGTTGGAGTTAATAAATCAATCTTTGTAATAGATATTGCTATAGTTGAAGGCTATGAAAATTATAGACCATTGGCCGTTATTAATCCTGAAATAACTTTTCGATCTGAAGAAAAAGTATTTATGGAAGAAGGATGTTTGAGTATTCCTGATGTTCGGCATGAAGTTCTAAGACCTTCAAAAATTATAATTAAGTATTACGATTCGGATATGAAAGAGCAGGTTCTTGAAGCTGATGCATTATTAGCCCGGGTTCTTCAGCATGAATTTGATCATCTTCAGGGTGTTTTATTTATAGATTATTTTGATGATAAAGCAAAAAAGGAATTCCAAAGTATTCTGAATAAAATAAAGAATAGAGAAATTGATATTGAATACCCGATCACAGATGATATAAACTACCAGTTGAAATGAAATTAGTGTTTTTAGGGACACCGGACTTTGCCCTTCCTTCATTAAAAATCCTGCTCGAAAGTAACCATAAAGTTGTTGCAGTAGTTACTCAACCGGATAAAGAAAGAGGCCGCGGGAGAAAAATCTCATATACTGCAGTGAAAGAATTCGCTGTGCAGAATAACTTACCTGTTCTGCAGCCTGATAAATTAAAAGATCAAAATTTTATTAACGAGTTGAAAAAATTTAACAGTGATGTTTTTGTCGTGGTGGCGTTTAGAATTTTACCCAAAGAGGTTTTTGAAATACCTGCAAAAATATCTTTTAATTTACATTCTTCACTTTTACCCAAATACCGTGGTGCTGCACCTATCCAGTGGGCATTAATTAATGGTGAAAAAGAAACAGGTGTTACTACTTTTGCCCTTGAAGAAAAAGTAGATACTGGAAATGTAATTCTACAGGAAAAAATTGGAATTGATCCGGGAGATAATTTTGGCTCTTTACATGATAAGTTGAGTTATTTGGGAGCAAATGCTGTTTTGAAGACAGTCGATATGATCGAAAAAGGAGGTATCGCATTTAAAAAACAAAATGATGACCATGGCAACTCCGGCACCAAAAATAACAAAAGAAATTACAAAAATAGACTGGAATAAATCTGCAGAAGATCTCAATAATCTTATCCGGGGTCTTGCTCCTTATCCGGGAGCTTATTTTGAATTAAACAATAGAATAATAAAAGTGTTTAAATCCCAAATTATTGAACAACTGCCCGATCAAAATATTCTAGCTGGAGAAATTTACCATGATAAATCCAATTTTATAGTCGGATGCGGTAAAAATTTATTATCTTTATTGGAACTTCAGCAAGAGGGGAAAAACAAGCATAGTGTAGACGAATTTTTAAGGGGTTTTCGTTTTTAATTTTTTAATCATAATTTTCTCAAATCTGATTTAAGTTCAGCAGAAAAAAAATCAAAAATTATGATTCAGATTAAGAATTTATTAAATGAAAATGCCTAATATGTTGTTTAATGAAAGTAAACGAAATAATAAGGAAAGAATATGCACTTCAAGAATAACATTTTAGAGGTTATAGGCAATACCCCCCTGATAAAATTGAATCATTTGAATAAAGGATTAAAACCTCAGATTTTTGGAAAACTTGAATCTGTAAATCCGGGCGGCAGTGTGAAGGACAGGATAGGAATTGCAATGCTAGAAGCAGCAGAAAAAAATGGAAAAATTAAACCGGGTGGAACTGTTGTTGAAGCTACAAGTGGTAATACCGGTATAGGTCTTGCTCTTGCATGTGCGGTTAAAGGTTACAAAACTATTTTTGTTGTTACAGATAAAGTAAGTTCCGAAAAAATAAATTATTTAAAAGCATTTGGTTCCGATGTTATTGTGGTTTCTAATGCAGTTGGAAAAGGTCACCCTGATTATTACGTGACAGTTGCAAAAAAGATTGCTGAGGAAACACCTAATTCTATTTTTATGTATCAGTATTCAAATCCAGCTAATCCTGAAATTCATTACAAAACTACAGGGCCGGAAATCTGGGAACAAACAGAAGGTAAAATTACTCATTTTGTAGCCGGTTTAGGAACTGGCGGAACTATTAGCGGTGTGGGAAAATATTTAAAGAAAAGAATAAAAATATTCAGGTAATTGGAGCGGATCCTTTCGGTTCCATTTTTAAAATGTTTAAAGGGAAGGGGAACTTACCGATGGTGATCCATATCTTGTTGAAGGTATCGGGCAGGATTGTCTTCCAAAGAATGTTCATTTTCAATATATTGATAAAATAATAAATGTTACCGATATGGATTCATTCAATCATGCCAGAATGATGTGCAGGCAGGAAGGTATTTTTTGCGGCGGAAGCACAGGAACAATAGTCTCTGCTGCTTTGCAGTTAGCTAGAGGATTGGATGAAAATGCACTGATAGTTTTTATTATTTGTGATACAGGTGAAAGGTATTTATCAAAATTTCATAGCGACGAATGGTTAAAAGAAAAAAGATTACTTCCCCGGGAAATAAAATCTTTAAATGATATATCAATTGCAAAAAGACAAAATGGTTCGAAAGAATTAGTTTATATTAATGCAAAAGACAAAATAAAAAAAGCCTTTGATGTAATTAATAAAAACGGTTTTTCTCAAATTCCCGTTATTAATGACGGGAAGTCAGTCGGCAGTATAAGGGAAGGGAGATTGATGGCAAAGCTTATCGAAGATCCGGATTTGATGGAATCAAATGTAGAAAATATTATGGATGAAAGTTTCCCTGTAATTGATGAAGAGACAGACCTTATATCGGCAAAAAAATATTTAAGCAAATCACCTGCCGTCCTGGTTTCGGAATACGGAAGGATAATTGATATAATAACCAGGTATGATATTCTGGAACATTCTGATATTTCGTAATTAATGAGAGAGCAAGTTTATGAGTAAGAACAAGTCTTTATTCTTCTTGAACTTGCACATGAACTCAAACTTACTTGTCACAGTACTTCAAGTTAATGCGGTAATTTTCATAATAATCAACGGAGTGTAGATGGGCTTTTCAACAGATGCGATTCATGCAGGGCAAAAACCAGATCCTGTAACCGGAGCGGTTATAACACCAATTTATCAGACATCTACCTATGCGCAGGAAGAGTTAGGAAAGCATAAGGGTTATGAATACGGAAGAACTCAAAATTTAACCCGTGAATCTCTTGAAAAAAATATTGCAGTGCTGGAAAAAGGAAGCTTTGGAATTGCTTTTAGTTCCGGGGTTGCGGCTACTCAAGCTTTAATGAGCCTGGTAAAAGCAGGAGATCACGTTATTGTTTCAAATAATGTTTATGGCGGAACTTACAGGCTATTTGAATTAGTGATGACTGATTACGGGATAAACTTTTCCTGGGTGAATACTAGTAAGTTAGAAAACATTGAAGATGCAATTAAAAAAAATACTAAACTGGTCTTTCTTGAAACTCCGACCAATCCAATGTTAAATCTTACAGACTTAACGGGTGCAGCAGAGATCTGTAAAAAACATAATTTAATAAGTATTGTGGATAATACATTTATGAGTCCGTTTTTTCAGAACCCATTAACAATGGGAATTGATATTGTCCTTCACAGTTCAACAAAATATATAAACGGGCATAGTGATGTAATCGGGGGAATTATAGTTACTAATGATGAAAAGATTCATAACAGGTTAAGATATATTCAAAATGCAGCCGGGGCAGTTCCTTCGCCCTTCGATTGCTGGCTTGTTCTGCGTTCTACTAAAACATTAGCAGTAAGAATGGAAAGACACAATAAAAATGCCATCGAACTTGCTGATTTTTTATCAAGATCTAATTTTATAAAAAAAGTTTTTTATCCGGGTTTATCTTCCCATCCTCAGCATCAACTTGCTAAGAAACAGATGCGGGGATTTGGAGGTATGGTATCTGTTGAATTACATGATATGGAGACTACAAAAAAATTGTTGAAGAATGTAAAAGTCTTTACGCTGGGTGAAAGCTTGGGGGGAGTTGAAAGTTTAATCAGTCACCCTGCAAGTATGACACACGCATCAGTACCGAAAGATGAGAGGGAAAAGTTAGGAGTAACAGATACACTTGTGAGGTTTTCTGTCGGGATTGAAGATATAGAAGATTTAATTGCAGATATCAAGCAATCAATTCTATAGGTAGCACGGCGGTGAATCCCTCCGTTCCGGTTTATCTGCAACATATTAACCGGGATTACTTAAAATCGTATTTATTGATTAATTAATGTTGTAAAACATGCAGAGTCTAAATTAAATTCAGCAGTGCCGTTATTAACCTGGATGGATTTATCTTTATCCATTCCCCGGCTTTGATCGGTTACATATAAATTTAATTCTTTAACACTTTCCGGAATTCCTTTAAGAGTTACTTTCCTTGCAGCACCATTGTTAACTATATGAACACTGTAAATTCCATCTTTGATATCACCAAATGCTACACAATCAACTTGATTTGAATTGTTTGAAATCGGTAGATAATAAGATCCTTTTGGAGTTAGTCCGAGCTGTTTTAGATCATAAAATCTTTGAGTTGGTTTCATCGGACCTTTTTTATTATAAATATTACCGCCTGATAAAACGGAGTAATCGGATGTTAACTGCCACTGTAAAATAGATTTTGCCTGGCATACGGAGTAGATTCTAATATAAAGATCAATTTCATCAAGGGCATATGAAGGTTCAAGGAAAATTTCAGGATATCTCCATGCAGCTGCATCATTACTTCCCTCAGCAACTAATAAAGGAACATTAAGCTTCTTAGCAATATCAGCCCAAATAGAGAGTGTCCAATTATCGCAGCCCCGCCATGAATGAAATGATACAGCACCTATATATTGGTAAGTCTCAGGATCATCTAGAGTAGGTTCAACAAAACCGTATGTTGTTGCATCGGAATTATCACCGAGCAGCATCTTGGTTGTAATACCTTTTGATGCAAAATAAGCTCCTAACTGTTTAATCAGCTGTGCATGCTCCTCACCGGTTTGACGAACATTTAATCCCGAGATCCGATTCATTAAATGAAAATAACTCAGGTTCAACTCCATATTTTTCCTTAAGATAGATTAAGTAAGAGCCGATAGACTTTTCAATACTTCTCATTTTCATGGGATTAAGCGGATTACCTCTTGGTTCTCCAGGCTGTCGGCGGAATCCCATATCACCGTTTACAGCCCATGCCGGAGGAAACCATGCACTAATAATAAGCGGTAGATTCTTCTTTGACAGTCTTTGTGCCATTTCCATTGCGCTTACAACTCTAGGACTGATATCACCGGCTTTTGCAGCTTCAATTGGATCAACACTTTCATCAGGCTGCCAATTAAACCATGGCATATCTACACGTCCCCATGCAACATTTAAATTCTTTAAGCAGTAATCAATAACAGTTGGATCTATTTGCGGGTTCTGAATTCTAAAATTCCCGCCAATTCCGTCAAAAACGCGCCCTGGATTTGATGCATCAAGTGAGAGCTCAATTGGAGCATTATCTATCGAGCCGGATATTTTTAGAGTGTAACTTGCATTTGCTTTCTCTCCTTTTTGGGCATCGCCTGAGATTATAGTAAAATAAATTCTCGTATTACCGCCGAAAAACGGATTAGGTTTCTGAACAAGGATTTCAGTTGTACGATCGGCATCAATTTCAAACTCCCGGTTTTTGGTTTTTATTTTGATACCTTTTGCTTCCACAGGAATAGGTCTAAATCTTTCCCAAAAAGGACGACTATCAGGTTTGGATGAAGCGACCGCGGAATCTTTAACTTGGTCTATGTAATTAATTTGAGCATTCGAGTATTCATTAGTAGGAAGTTCTATGCAGAAAAAAGCTCCCTTCATTAAAACGCTTGAATCTGCCGATAAATCATAATGGACCTTTGCAATACCCTTGCCCGAATCTTTAATGATTTCGGTGAAAGCTAAATTCTCGAGTACTGATGTTACAGTGACTTTCGAATCTTCACGTTTGAAGTTAGGCTCTTGTTTTTCTTTAGCTGTCTGGATTAAATCAGTCCAATCTTTTTTTACAACCAATAAACTGGTTTCGAATTTCATCAATTCACCCTCCACTCTTATTCCTCTGATATTTCCCCATGCAGCAACATCAGATTGTGCTGATAGTTCGGAAGTATATCCTGTAATCAGGCAAAGAAGAAAAATGGAAATGAAGAAAGAAAAATTTACGTATTTTGAAAAATCCATAATAATATCTCCAGTTAAATCAGAAGTTATTTAATTGTTAACCCGTGCTATATTTCTGTATTGATTTTTTTATAAATCATGTAAGTTGAATTTGAAGGGCAGAGGGCAGCAAATTCAACTGTCTCTTTAAGAACCAGGGGCACGTTCGACCTGTCGGTCTTAATAAATCCTTTCCTGCTGAAGAAATCTTCCGCAGTAGTTGTTAAAAGGTGCATTGTTTTAACTCCCGTTTCTATTGAATAGGAGATTAATTTGTCATATAATTCACTGCCGATTTTTTTATAGCTGTATTCTTTATCAACTGCCAGTGATCTTAACAAACCTTCCGAATTAAAAATTTCTATCCCGATACACCCTATAATTGTATTATCAATTTTAGCAGTAATGAATGAACTTATTTTCTCATCATTAAGATCTTCATAAGGGAGTTCACAATTTTTGATTAATTTAATTATATCATTCTGATCATCAGCTGAAGCAAGAGAATATTCAACTTTGTCTTTCATATTTCTTTTTTAAAAAATATATGATTGGGAATAAACTTTTTTAAAAATAAAAATAAATTCTCCAAAGCTTTTTGAATTTTAATGAAAAGAGAATATTGAATGTCATTATCCAGTCAAAGCAATAGAAGCAGATAATGTGAATAATATCTTTTTTTTATAACTTTGTAATGGTTAAAATTTTTAACAATTAAAATTATAATAATAATGATTAAAAACAGAATTCTTATTCTCATTGCTTTAATATTTATTCTATTCGATGTCCAGATAAAGGCGCAGGCAGATTCAGTCGAGATTGATATTATTGATAATTTTGTTACCCCGGAGATTCCTCACAATTTTGTATTATCTTTCTTTACTAATGTAGAGACAAAATCCAAAGTAATAATCGATAATAATTACGAATATGTTATTTCGGATACTTTTAATGATATTCATAAAATACGGATAGATATATCAAAGCTTAACTTCAAAGAGAAAGATGTACCGTTTGTTATAATTGTTGAAGATACCCTTGACAATAAATACACAAGTGAAAAATATGATTTCCAATTACCTCAGGAGATGAAAGTTATAAGCGAATCTAATTTCCTCCTTTTATGTTTGTTTGGCGGGACAGTATTTTTATTGCCTTCACCGACTTATGTAATTACAAAGAATGATAATTATTTCAGCTTGACAAAAGAGATCCCCCTTATTTCAGTAAGCAAAAAAGGTTTTACTTATCCTGCAGGATATTTTTCGTTGGAATACTCCCATATCTTCAATGCACCTAATAAGAATTTTGTTAGAATAGGCTACAAGCATATAATTGAAGTCCCGGGCATACAATATATTTCACCCGGTATAAACGGTTTTACTAACTTTAAAGGATTCAATGGTATAAGCCCCGAATTATCTGCCGGTCTTTTCAAAATACTTGATACTTTTATTTTATATGCCAGGTATAGGTACAATGTTAAACCTGGAGAAACAGGTTCGGAATTCCATGAATTTTCCTTAGGATTATATTCAAATTTCTTCTCTTTATATTTCTAACCTATATCAAAATTTTTAAACTCTGAAAATTTAATTGGGAATTCCGCAGTCACTAATATTGGGAATTTAAAAGACATTAATTCAAAACTCTTCTATTATTCAGGTGATTAATGTATAAAATTTTACTTATAATCTGATTAATTATTGAATTAGATTGTAAACTAGAGCTAAAGTTATATTAGAGCATAAACCAGATATTTAAGTGTTTTCAAAAAATAGAATGATTGCAAAAAATTTTCCGTAGCAAACGAAGTCCTTATTTCATCAATTGAACAATTGTTCATTATTATTTTAATTTGATTAATGAAATTCTTCATATCCATACTGCTGTTTTTTTCATCTTTTGCTTTTGCTCAAGCAGGGAATGTAAAAGGCAAGGTAACCAGTGATAGAAAACCCATCCCTTATGTTAATGTAACGGTCGTGGGTACATTATTTGGTGCATTCAGTAATGAAAAAGGTGAATATGAAATTAATGAGCTGCAGCCTAATAATTATAAACTCCGGTTTAGTGCTGTCGGTTATAAAACCGAAACCCTTGATATTGAGATTAAGTCTGGAAGGACTCTCGAATTAAATATTAATTTATCCCCGGCAGTTATTGAATTTAGTACAGTTGAAGTAACAGGATCGAAAAAGCAGGATCAAAAGGATACAAGAACCAGCTTAATAGATTTAAATCCTAAAAGTGCTAAAATTCTTCCCGGTGCAGGCGAAGATGTTTTAAGAACATTACAATCCCTTCCGGGAGTTTTGGCACCTAATGATTTCTCATCTCAATTAATAGTGCGCGGCAGCGGTCCGGATCAGAACTTAATAATTATGGATGATATCGAAATTTTTAATCCGTATAGGCTTTATGGTGTTATTAGTATGTTTAATCCTGATGCCGTATCTAATGTTAACCTTATTACCGGCGGATTTCCTGCAAAATATGGTGATAGGCTTTCCGCCGTACTGGATGTTACAAATAGGGAAGGAACTACTAAAAAAAGTTTGAAAGGAAGTTTAAACGCCTCAATAATTGATGCGAACCTGGTACTTGAAGGGAAAAATCCTTTTAATTTAAATGGAAGTTGGATAGTCAGCAGCAGGAGAACTTATTATGATCTAATTGTCGAACCATTTGTAAAAAATGCCGGGCTGGTAGATCAAAATGTTTCTTTCCCGAATTTTTATGATTTTCAATCCAAATTAGTCGTTGGTCCTTTTAACGGTAATAAAATATTGTTTGATGGAATTTTTTCGAGAGACGGAGTTGATTTAATTAGTGCCCAGAATAGAAGGACTGCTGACAGCGTGGGAATTTATAACTCAACAAAAAATAATGTTATCGGACTGGCATGGCACTATTCTCCCAAAAGTAACTTGCTGAACAAATTTATAGTTTCCTGGTATAAAAATTACGGATTAACTGATTTTGCTTCTGAAATTTTAGACCCGTCACTCAATAGAGATAAATTTAAAGATGCTGTTCCGGATACACTTTCTCCTTATTTACTGGGATTTAATTTTAACGCTGACTTTTCATTTAGAAAATATTCGGTCGACGATAAATTTACATATCTTTGGAATGATAATACTTTCGAAGCTGGTGCAGGTATGGATAATATGCAGACAATTGTTAATTTTAAATTCCAACTTGATCCCGAATTATCAGCAATACTTGCGGCTAACCCGCAGTTCAGAGCTGTTTTAAGTGATATAAAAGATGTAAAAGATTATAACCGCTATCGTGCTTATGTTCAAAATAACTTTAAAATTAATGAAAAATTATACATCGAACCTGAATTGAGATTTGATTACTACAATATTCTAGATAAAGCCTATGTTGCTCCAAGGGTTTCGCTTTCCTATGCAATTGATAAATTGACTACAATCCGCGCAAACTGGGGGGTATATTATCAGTCGCCGGGTTATGAAAAATTACTGGACACAGGAATTCTTTATAACCTAAGTAAAAAATATACCAGTCAGCTAAATGCAGAAAAAGCCATACATTATATTGTAGGAATTGATAGATGGATTACAAATGAGTGGAATATAAAGCTTGAAGGTTATTACAAAGATTTTTCCGGTTTAATTGTCCAGAAGGTAGTGCAGGGTTCTAATTATTATACTGAACGGGTTCCCGGCAAAGATCCGCATTTAACATCAGGATGGACAAGACCGATTACTGTCACTGGAGATTCATTAACACAGATTCCTGTTAACGGTTCTTACGGCGAAGCTTACGGGCTTGAATTTTTCCTGGCTAAAAAAAATATCATGAATAACAATAAACTCTCAGGCTGGCTATCTTATTCCCTGGCTTATGCAAATACCTTTGAAGATGGGAAAGAATATCCTTTCCGGTTCGATCAAAGAAATACAATTAATGTAGTATTCAATTATCAAATTAATGATTGGCTTGATATAGGGGTAAGGTGGCAGTATGGTTCAGGATTTCCAATTAGCCAGCCGATCAGTATTAAGCCGAGGATAATTCTGCAGGATAATAATTTAGATGGAATCCCTGAAACACCTGTTATTGCAACAAGAAAAAGCAATTCGGATGTTAATGCACCTTCTGAAGTTATATATGATATTGACTACGGAGGAAATAAATTGAATGCACGCAAACCTCCTTATCACAGGCTTGATGTCCGTTTTACCGCTCTTGCAGATTACTGGGATTTGGATTGGTCATTTTACCTGGATGTTATAAATATATATAACAGGAAAAATGTTATTGCCTATGATTATTATGTTTCGGATAATTTACAACTGGGAAGAACTCCTAATAATATGTTCCCGATAATACCAACTCTGGGATTTAGTGTAAAATTTTAATCTGAATGGGAGACAAAGAAAATAAATATATTGATTTCGGCCAAAGAGGAAGGCTAAACATCAATAATAAATTGAACAATCTGACTGGAAAGGAATGGATTAAATTTACAAAATCATGGTTTATTCATTCTCCTCCCAAAAGAAAAAAAAATGAAATTCTGCACCCGGCAAAATTCCCTGAAACTCTTGTTGAAAAATTTATATCTTTCTTTACAAAAGAAGGAAACTGGATTCTCGATCCTTTTATGGGGACCGGGAGTACTTTGATAGCTGCTGCAAACCTTAATCGAAATTGTGCCGGTATTGAATTGTCAAAAGAATATTTCCTAACTGCACAAAGAAGGATTAAAAATTATTCCGGGGGAAAAATTATCCCTATAAATGGTTCTTCCGAAAATCTAAAAGAGCTGCTGGATAATAAAAAAATAAATACCCTCTTTGACTATGTTATAACTTCTCCGCCATACTGGAGCCAGCTTGAAAGAAATTCACTAAGACAGAAATTGAGATCCGGAAAAGGTCTGGATACAAAATATTCTAATGATGAAAATGACCTTGGTAACATTAAAGATTATGATGAATTTATTGAAAAGCAGGCTCTAATATTTGACGCCGTTTATGAAGTAACTAAGCTTAATGGCTATTTAACAATCATAACAAACAATGTTTATCATAAAGGAAGACTTTTCCCTTTGGCCTACGATACTGCAATCTCTTTAACAAAAAGGAATAATAAAAGCTGGGTACTGAAAGATGAAAGAATTTGGCTTCAGGATGATAAACCTTTAATTGCACTCGGTGTTAATAATGCATGGGTATCTAACAGGCATCACCAGTATTGTCTTATTTTTCGTAAAGAAGGGATGGAAGTAAAAAGTATAAAGTAAAAAAGCTTAGAAGAAACTTTAAATCAATTAAAAAAATCGGAGGGGTAAATATATAAAAATGATTTAAATGGCAGATTATTTAATTTTGCAGTAAATACAATTTTATTTCTTCATACAATTATGAATACACCGGAAAATAAAATAGTAAAATATCAACTAACCAAATCATCTACTTCAAGCGGTGCTAATTATGAAGAATCCCAAGCAGCTTCATCGCGTGCTGATTTTTCGAATAAAACAAAAATATCTTTCAAAGAAATGAGAGAATCGAATTATTGGTTTCGCGTATTAAGCGAAACAGGATTGGGAGATCCGAAAGAATGTAAAAGATTTATTGAAGAATCTGAAGAACTAAAAAAAATAATAGGTTCAATCTCAAGTAAATTAAGAAACTAATTCTAAATGCTTATACATTTACTTTGAACTTTATGCTTGAATAGTTTACTTTATATTTTTTATTTTATCCTTTATACTTGTAACATGATCTTAACAGTTTCGGAATTAACACAACAAATAAAACTTTCTCTTGAAGAAAGGTTTTCCCAAGTATCAGTGATGGGGGAGATATCAGGATTTAAACCTCATGTATCAGGGCATTGGTATTTTCATCTGAAAGATGCGAATGCAGTAATTGCATGCACTATGTGGAGAGGATTCAATAGTTCTGTTTTCTTTACTCCACAAGATGGGATGAAAGTGATTGTTAATGGCAAGATCTCTGTTTATCCGCCCAGGGGAAATTACCAGGCTGACGTAAGATCGATGAAACCGGCCGGTGTCGGTGAACTTCAGGCAGCTTTTGAAGCATTAAAGCAAAAATTAGCAGCCGAAGGATTGTTTGATGAAGAATTAAAAAAAGAAATTCCGCTTATACCGGAAAAAATTGGAATAGTTACCGCAATAGATGGGGCAGCATTAAAAGATATGATAAGTGTTGCCGAAAGAAGATTTCCGCTGGTTGAACTTTTAATTGCACCGGCAAGAGTTCAAGGAACCGGGGCTGCAAAAGAAATTGCTGAAAGTATAAAACAGCTGAATGAATTTAAGGATATTGATGTAATTATTTTAGCCAGGGGCGGAGGTTCAATTGAAGATCTTTGGGCTTTTAATGAAGAAATAGTTGCTAGGGCAGTTGCTGGTTCAAATATACCAATAGTTTCCGGGATTGGACACGAGGTTGATTTTACAATCGCTGATTATGCTGTTGATTTAAGGGCTCCAACTCCGTCTGCGGCAATGGAAATTGTAACACCCGGCAAAGAAGATTTTATTCTTTTTATTAATGAATTTATTAACAACTCCTATAAGAGTATTGATGATATTATTGAAAAATATAGAACAAATGTTTATAATGGATTGAATTCATATGGTTTTCGTATGCCTATGGATTTAGTTAGAAAAAAATCACAGCAGGTTGATAATTTAATTTATAAGCTTTTAAAGAATATTGAGCAGAAAACATTAGTAACCAAAGGAAAGCTTTCAATTTTAACTAAATCTGTTGAAGCCCATGATGTTAACCGCCAGCTGAAAAAAGGATTTGTATTGGTGAAGCAGGATTCTAAGTATATTACCAGGAAAAACTTTTTTAATGCTGAAAAAGATACTATTTTAAAATTTTATGATGATGAGGTTCTGGTTAAAAAAAGAGATTAATTTTTTCCAAAAAAGTCTTATTTTTTATATTTTAATTACTTAACAAAAAATATTTATGGCTAGAACAAAAAGCAGTAATTCATTTGAAAATAATATTCAGAGACTCGAAGAGATTTCTTCCCTGCTTGAAAAAGAAGATATAGGGCTGGATGCAGCTATAATTCTTTTTGAAGAGGGAGTAACACTCTCAAAGAGCTGCCTAACTGCCCTGAATAATGCTGAATTAAAAATTACAGAGCTGAAAAAGAAGATTACCGAATTAACGACTAATGATGTAGATTTGTTCGAATAATAATTTGTAAACCGCTGGCTTAACTTGTAAGCTCTGGTTTATTTTTTAAAGGAGATCTCTTATATAATGGCAGAAGAAGAAAAATATAAAATATTATCAAAAGTTAATTATCCGGGGGATATTAAAAACTTGGATGTCCCACAATTAAAAATCCTTTGTTCCGATATTAGGGAATATCTAATAGATACCATATCTGAAATAGGGGGGCATTTCGGCGGCGGTCTTGGAGCTGTTGAATTAACTGTTGCTATTCATAAAGTATTTAATACTCCAAGCGATCTTGTAGTTTGGGATACAGGTCATCAGGCATACCCCCATAAAATTTTAACCGGCAGGAAGGAAGCTCTTAAAAAAATAAGAAAGTTTAACGGGATTAGCGGATTTCTTAAAAGATCGGAAAGTGAATATGATACGTTTGGCGCTGGCCACGCATCTACATCTATTTCTGCTGCTCTAGGCATGGCATTCGCAAGGGATATCTATAAAAGCGACAAAAAAATAATCGCTGTTATAGGTGACGGCGCAATGACGGGCGGAATGGCTTATGAAGCAATGAATAATTCAGGTATTTTGAACTCAAATATTATTGTTGTCTTAAACGATAATAATATGTCCATTGCACCTAATGTTTGGCAGATTTCAAATTATTTTACCGAAATGATAGCTCACCCCGACTATAATAAGTTTAAAGGTCAAATATGGGATCTTACCGGCAAACTCGATCAATTCGGCGACAGGTTAAGAAAAATTGCAATTCGTTTGGAAAACGGTATAAAAGCTGTTGTTACACCGGGTATGCTATTCGAAGCGCTTGGATTTAGATATTTTGGTCCTGTTAATGGTCATAATCTCCATCAATTAATAAAAATATTTGAACAGGTTAAAAATCTCAACGGACCTATTCTTGTTCATGCAATTACCCAAAAGGGGAAAGGTTATGAACCTGCAGAAGGGGACGAGCAAAAGCTTCATGCTTCAAATCCATTTGATAAATTAACTGGTAAAGCTTATAAAAAAGCCGAAGGACCCCCTTCTTATACAAAAATTTTCGGAAATGCTTTAAAAGAAATTGTGAAAGATAATCCTTCCGTTGTAGGTATTACAGGGGCTATGCCGGACGGAACCGGTTTGGATATTCTTCAAAAAAGTTTTCCCGGAAATTATATTGATGTCGGAATTGCTGAAGAACATGCTGTAACTTTTGCTGCGGGATTAGCAACTCAAGGTGTTATTCCTGTAGTTGCTATTTATTCTACATTTCTCCAAAGAGGTTTTGATCAAATAATCCATGACGTCGGGATTCAAAAGCTTCACGTTGTTTTCGTTTTGGATAGAGCAGGTCTTGTTGGTGCCGATGGTCCTACACATCACGGTACTTTTGATTTAACATATCTGAGATTGGTGCCGGGAATGGTAATTATGGCGCCAAAAGATGAATCAGAATTGAGGGATATGCTTTATACTGCAATCAATTATAAGGAAGGTCCTGTAGCTCTCAGGTATCCGCGCGGATCTGCGCTAGGGGCGGAACTTAAAGAAGGTTTTGAAACAATTGAAATAGGCAAATCAGAACGTCTTCAAAATGGAAATGATGTAGCTCTTCTGGCAGTAGGTTCAATGGTGGATTATTCAATAAAAGCAGCTAAATTACTCTTGGAAGACGGGATTCATTCTGAAATAATTAATATGCGATTTGTTAAACCTTTAGATACAGGGATGCTTGATGATATTGCATTAAGACATAATAAAATTGTAACCCTTGAAGAGAGTACTTTAGTCGGCGGATTTGGAAGCGGAGTACTTGAATATTTTAATGAAAAAAATTATAAAAATGATATATTAAGAATAGGCTTACCTGACAAATTTATCAACCATGGCTCTCAAACTGAACTTCATCATTTATTAGAAATCGATCCGGAAGGGATTGCAAAAAAAGTCAAAGCGTTTTGTAAAAACCAGAGCTTTAAACAAAAGGTTGCTGTTTAATGGAGAAAACCAAAATCGGAATTATCGGTTTGGGTACAATTGCACAATTGGTACACCTTCCGAACTTTACAAAGATAAATAATGCCGTTATTACTGCGGTAGCCGAAACAAGAAAAAGCAGGCTTATTACAGTTGCCGATAAATTTAATATCAAAGAAAGATATTTAAGCCATCACGAATTATTGGAGAAAAGCGACACAGACGCAATTATTATTGCCACTCCAACCAATACTCATAAAGAAATCGCTATTGATTGCCTGAAAGCAAAAAAAGATATTTTGGTTGAAAAACCCCTTGCCAGGTCTGTTAATGAAGTTAAACAGATAGTTAGTGCAGCTAAAAAAAATAAAAAGAAATTAATGGTCGGGATGAACTTACGTTTCCGTCCTGATGCCATGATTCTAAAAAGCATATTATCATCCGGGGAAATAGGCGAACCCTTTTATATAAAATGCGGTTGGATAAGAAGACCAAGCAGCAGTGAAAAATGGTTCACTAAAAAAGAAGATTCAGGCGGTGGAGTTATAATCGATTTAGGTATTCTGCTTCTTGATTTATCCCTTTGGCTTTTAAATTTTCCATCCGTTGAAGGCGTTACGACTCAAAATTTTAATCAGTATACAAAAACTGTGGAAGATACGTCCATCAGTCTCTTAAGATGCAAAAATTCTTCGTTAATAAGTCTTGAATCAAGCTGGTCGCTGCCGGTTGAAAAAGATACATTTTATCTAAATATCCATGGAAAAAAAGGATTTGCTTCTATTAATCCTTTTAAGGTTTTTAAAAAAATAGGGGAGCAAATAATCGATCTCACCCCGTCACAGAAAGAGAATCCTTTAAGCTTGTTTAGAAAATCTTATGAAAATGAATTGAAAAGTTTTTTGGGTGCCGTGAGAGGTTTAAACCCGGTTTTTTCTTCAGGAGATGAAGCCCTTTTAAGGATGAAAATACTGGAAAATATGTACAGTTCGTCTAAACAAAAACTGGAAGTAAAGCATTAAAATTAAATGAAAAAAACTAAAATATTGCTCGTAGATGATGAGCCTGATATAGTTGAATTTTTAGAATACAATTTAGTGCAGGAGGGATTTGAAGTAATTAAAGCCTATAATGGTATTGAAGCATTAAAGAAAATTTCCGATAAGCCGGAGCTTGTATTATTAGATATAATGATGCCGAAAATGGACGGATATGAAGTTTGTAAAAGAATTAGGAGTATGGAAGGGTACGAGAAAATACCCGTTGTGTTTTTAACCGCAAAGTCAGGTGAAGTTGATGAAATTCTAGGTCTTGACCTGGGAGCTAATGATTATATTCAAAAACCGATTTCACCGAAGAAACTTATTGCGCGTGTAAAATCTAATTTAAGAAAAGGTGCCGTTGATGGCCCTGAAAGTCAGCAGCCGATCAAAATTTCTGTAGGTCCTTTAACAATCGATAGGGAAAGATATATCGTTTTTATTGATGGAAATGAAAAAATTTTTCCTAAAAAAGAATTTGAAGTGTTGTTTTATCTCGCAAATAATCCCGGCAGGGTTTTCAGCAGGGAAGTCTTATTGAAAGATGTATGGGGCAATGATGTATATGTAGTCGATAGAACAATTGATGTTCATATTAGGAAAATCAGGGAAAAGCTTGAACAGCATTCAGACCTTATAGAAACAGTTAAAGGTGTGGGGTATAGATTTAAAAGTGTGGAGTGAATTTAAATTAAATCTTTCTTCTTCCCGTGTTTATCTTAAAGAATTTTTTCTTTTCGGCTTATCTGTTATCATCCTAGCTTTTATAATCATAGGTAAATCAGATTACTTTATCTTCTTTGTAATATTCTTATTTATCTTAAGCATTTTATTTTTATATCTTCTTGGTAAAAGAAGGCTTAAAGAATTAAATAATATTAAACAGGTGATCTTTAATATCAGGAAGAATTATTTAACAAAAGCTGAAGAAATCAAATTACCAAAGAACCTTCATGGAGTTGAAGAAGAAATTCAGAAAATGTATGAAAAAGTAAAGAATGATATAACTTATTTGACCAGGCTTGAAAAAATGAGAACTGAATTTCTTGCAAATGTTTCCCACGAACTTAGAACCCCGATATTCGCAATACAGGGATATGTCGAAACACTTTTGGACGGGGCTATAACTGATGAAAAAGTGAATAAGCATTTCCTGGAAAAAGCAAACCAGCATACAATAAACCTTAGCAATTTATTGAATGATCTAATTGATATTTCGATGATTGAATCGGGTGAAATGCGGATGAGTTTTAGGTATTTTAATATAAATGAATACCTAAATACATTAGTTAAAGAATTTGAACCGATGGCAAAGGATAAAGGATTGGAAATTATATATCACCCGGTAAGAGAAAATTTACAGCTGCTGGGTGATAAAGATAAACTAAGACAGGTATTTATAAATTTATTTACAAATGCAATTAAATATACCGAAACCGGGAAAATAGAAATACTTGTCGAAGAAGAAAAAAAAATCGGTAAAATATCTATTAAAGATACGGGAATAGGAATTAATGAAGAAGATCTTAACAGGATATTTGAAAGATTTTATAGGGTAGATAAAGCCCGGTCTAGAGCTGTCGGGGGGACCGGTTTAGGATTGGCTATTGTTAAACATATCGTTGAAGCTCATGATTCTAAAATTGAAGTGAAAAGTGAAACCGGGAAGGGGAGTGAATTTTCCTTTAAATTAAAAAAATAGATAGATCCGGCAAAAAAATTATTTTCCCCATGAATTGACTCAAAATATACAATTACTTAAATTTGTTGTTCATTTTAGAAATTAGAGGTAAAAATGTTTGCAGTCATTGATATAAATGGACAGCAATTTAAAGTAACCGAGAACCAGAAGTACTATGTCCCTAAATTAGATAAAAAACCAAACTCGAAAATTTCTTTTAATAATATAGTTCTGTTTGGTGATGATAAAGGAACCAAAGTCGGAAATCCTACAGTCGATGGTTTAAAAGTAACAGCTAAAGTTTTAGAGCATATAAAAGATGACAAAGTTATCGTCTTCAAAAAGAAAAGAAGAGCAGGTTATGAAAAGAAAAATGGACATAGGCAGCAATTAACAAGAATTGAAATTACCAAGATAGGATAGGAGTTTAAAATGGCCCATAAAAAAGGACAAGGCTCATCAAGGAACGGCAGAGACAGTAATGCTCAAAGGCTGGGAGTTAAAAGATTTGGGGGTGAAAATGTTATTGCAGGAAATATTTTAGTGAGGCAAAGAGGGACCAAATTTCATCCCGGCAGCAATGTACAAATCGGCGGTGACGATACTTTATTTGCTGTTGCCGATGGAATTGTAAAATTCGAAACAAAGCACGGCAATAGAAAATTCGTTAGCGTTTATCCTGCCTAATTCAAATTTAATATACAGTTCAAGTTCAAGTTTTCCTTGAACTTGAACTTGCTTATGAACTTAAAATCCCAGCTTCTCCATACTTTCCACTAAATTTTTTACAGCACTAACGGATTTGTCAAATGCTGCCTGCTCTTCTTCATCTAAATCAAAATCTACAATCCTTTCTATACCGTTGGAACCTAACACAGCAGGAACGCCGACATAGTAACCTTTCACTCCGAATTCTCCGTTCAAATAAGCACAAGCGGGAAGAACCCTTTTTTCATCTCTTAATATTGCTTCGGCCATAGCTAAAGCTGACGAGGCAGGAGAATAAAATGCAGAACCGGTTTTAAGCAGTTTAACAACCTCGCCGCCGGCCATTTTTGTTCTCTCTACCATTTTTTTCATCACTTCTTCAGCTTTGTTTTTGTCCTTATATTTTTTCTCCAGCAGTTCCATAACGGGAATACCGTTTACATTTGCATACCTGATAATTGGAACCATCGTATCTCCGTGACCCCCTAAAACCATAGCATTGACATCTTTAACCGAAACATCTAATTCCCAAGCGATAAAACTTGAAAAGCGTGAAGAATCAAGAACCCCTGCCTGACCAAGCACACGGTTAGCCGGGAACCCGGTAACTTTTTTAAAGAGTGTCACCATGGCATCAAGTGGATTTGAAATTATGATAACAACAGCATTGGGTGCATTATCCCGCACTCCTTCTGCTACAGATTTCATAATCTTAGCATTTGTTGTTAAGAGATCATCCCGGCTCATTCCTGGTTTTCGCGGAAGTCCGGCTGTAATAATTACCAAGTCAGCATTACTTATATCTTTGTAGGTATTTGTTCCGGTTACGTTGCAATCAAAACCGTCTACTCTTGATGCTTCTGCTATATCAAGAGATTTTCCTTGCGGCATATCTTCAACTATATCGAATAAAACAACATCGCCTAGTTTTTTTGTTGCAGCAAGTTGTGCTAAAACTCCGCCTATTTGCCCACCTCCAATTAGTGCAATTTTTTTTCTGGACATAATCTAACTCCTGTTTAAGATTAGAATAACAATTGTAACTTTAAAATAAAGATGTGTATTTCCATTTGCAAAGATCAAGTAATGAATTTTAATAAATGTATTCCAAAAGTTTTTCTTGACAGGGCATAGTTAAGTTGATTTTCTAAAGTCTAGATTAAAATAATTGTTGAGGATGTACTAAGGACTTGTAAGTTAAATTAAATGAAGTAACCTGCTTAATTGTGCATTTTTAACACAAGGATAGTCTCCATACCATCAGAGGTAGCATTATATTTCAGGTCATCCATATAAACTTTCATTAAGTAGACCCCTCTACCCGAATCTTTTAACAAATTTTGCGGCTCGGTGGGATCAGGAATATTTGCAGGATCAAAGCCGTCCCCCTCATCCTTGACCTTAATTATTATGTTCTCGTTTTCAACCAAAACATCAATGTAAACTTTTTTATCGATATCACATTTATTTCCATGGATAATAGCATTTGTAGTTGCTTCAGTGACCGATAAAAGCAGTCCGTTCATTCGTTCATCATTAACACCAAGATCTTTGGCAAAATAATTAACAAATTCTTCAACTGTAATTAAGTTATTAGGATCGCTTTCTATTTCAAGACTGTACTTATTCTCTGGCAAATTTTCCCTATAAATTTAATAAGTGAAATTAATAAAAAATATTCTTATTTCAACTTTCCTGCTAAACTTTACTACACTAATATTCTGCGAAAAGAAGCAACCGGCAAGCAGTTTAAAAATTCCAATTTACTTGCATTGTTAAATTAGCCTGCTGTCTTTTAAAAATACTATTAGTGGTTATAAATTCATACCATCCGTAAATTCTCAAATACAGGGTTGTATTTAAGAAGAATAAAATCTCAGTAACAGGCCCAAGACTTAAATATTTTGAATCAATTTTCCTAATCATACCGTCATAATTATATGAATTTATTGCGAAATATCTTAATCCTGCAGAAAGCTGTAAAGGTTCATAAATAAATTTGAACTTTGGTTCGGCAAAAAATTCCGTTAAAAACCTGTTGGGTTTGGTAGAGAACGAAGTCCAATTCAGGTCTCCTTGTTCGGAAATTTTTATATAGCCGAAAAAACTTAATCCGAATTTATCATTAAATTTTATTGAAGAAGAATCCGTTGCAGTAAACTGCCTGAATGAAAAGCTTCTATAATTCGGATTTATATCTTCAAAATCATACACAGTATAATTAGCCGATACTTCAAAATTATTTAAAAAAGCAAAATTCTTGCCATAATAATTCCCGCCGGTTGACATCTTAAAAATCCTATTGATGTTATTATTTGAACTTTTTTCAGAAAAAATATAAACAATATGATTCAGAGTTCCCTCTGCTGAAAGGTACGCTTCGAAAAATGGTGTTAACATCTTGCTGTATTTTAACCTTATAATTGATAAAATTTCATCTCGATCGTCAAAATTTACCGGACTTGGAGTATCATATCTCAGTTTATTTTGAAAAAAGCTGAAACTTAGTCTATCAGTCGGTGAGATAAATAAATTCCCGCTCCAGGAAAGGGAAGCTCTAATAGAATTATTGTTTTTCTGATTTTCCTGGTTTGAACGTTCATCAAAAAATATTTTATCGATCCCGGGAAAATTTTTTGTAATATGTTTTTCATCTCTCTCAGCATAATTGAACCTGAGTGCACTATTAAAATTTTCTGTTCTATAATTGACAATTGATTCAAGCTCAATTCTTAGTTCATCGATCTTGGTATCAAAAATTGATTTTGTATCAAACGAAGGTGAAGTAGCTATTGCCGCCGAACGGTAACGGGTATTCCTATCAATGCTTCTTAAATTGACACCGCCTGAAAGATTCATTGATACGTTTTCTATCAGGTTATTATAATTCAGTTTGTCCTGTAAGAAATAATTGGTTTCTACCCTGTTTTGAATATTATTTGTCACATTAAAAAATTCAGATGTTACTTGATCGGCTTTATAATAGAAATCCCTCCTGTTTTGTGAAAACTTAAAATTAATTGAATTTAACACATCCGTATCAAAGTTATTTACGACGAACAGATTAAAATACCTGTCAACATTTTTTCTTGGTGTAATATCTTCGTTCCTTAACTTCAGTTGAGATGAAATATCAAAATCGGAAATTTGTAATTTATTAACCAGCCCTTCGAGTCCATATAGGTAACCATAATCATTTTCTCCTACTTGCCGATTGTTTGTATATCCAATATACGGAGAGATAAAAATTTTTTCTTCAGGTATAAATTGCGAAAACAAAACTGCATTTGATTCAGAAGCCTGGTTAATTTCGATTTTCCTGTTATCCGACAATATATTATTTAATGCAGATATACCGATATTTATAAAATGATTTAGCTTATATGCCGAAGTCATAGAAAAAAAATGTTCATCCTTTATACTCTTATCAGCAGATTTTATAAAAGTAGAATTATAATCTTCGGAAACCCGGAATGAAAATTTATCAAAGTTATTATTATAAAAAATACTTGAATTTAATATATAGGTATTTAACTGCTTATCAAATTTAGTTGAAAGTTTATTAAGCGGATTTTTTACAACAATATATTCCAGGCTGTCATTTAAAACCTGGGCATTGATCTTTGAAATGAAAAAAAATAATAAGAGAAGAATTAAAACTAATTTTTTAAATAATTTATAATTCCTTTTGGGCATTATTACTCTTTATTTTTTCCCATTATTGCCTGTTTTCAATTTACTGTTTAATTATGAATTTATAAAGTCGGGAAATACTGTTTGGTTCCGAATTGTCCTGTGAAAAAGTTACTATTCTCCAGTAATAATATTTATTGGAATAAATATAATCAGGATTATAGCTGATTGATAAAGTATCATCTGTTTTTAATGATGAGATTGTAGTGCTCCAAATTTCTCCGAAAAATTCGTTGGTTTGTACAATTATTTGATAAGATGCAGGTACTTGAATAGCATTGATTATAAAGTTTTCAAAAGGTGAGACAAGAGCATTATTTTTGGGAAAAATCACAACTGGGATTTCATAAATTTCATCATGTACAGCCGGACTTTCATCACTTTTAAACCTCCTTTATCTACTGCCCTGATTATATAATAATAATTTGTATATAATTCTAGGTTTGAGGTATCGGAATAATTATCTTCTGTTGTATATGCAATTTTAGTTAAGCTGTCTGCATTATAAGAAGGAGAGATGCTTCTGTAAATATCATAACCGGATATATCGGTTTCTCCACTGGGTATCCAGCTCAAATAAATGGAGATGGTATCTTCCCAATTTCGCGCATTAATCGTAATATTTCGAATTTGATATGGTTTATATATATTTTTTGGTGTGGCTGAGACTTCTATGCTGGGTGAACTTTCCAGTTTGGAATTATTAACCGCGGTTATTTCATAAAAATATGTGGTATTGTAATTAAGTGAATCGTCTATTAAATAATTGTCGGTAGTAAACCTGATTAACTTGTAATTTGTACTGTCCGTTCTTCTATAAATATTATAACCGTTTAAATTCAGTTCCGAATTACTCTGCCATTCAATCCCTATTTTTCCGTCAAATGATTCAAATATTCTAACGTTCACAGGTACAACCGGGGGTATATCGTCGTATGAATTATTTACATCTAAAGGCCTGCTGCAGGCCGGCATTAAAATAAGCGATATCATAAATAAATATGTAAATAGTTTCTTCATTACTCACTAACCAGTTACAGCAATAATCCAATCCTTTTGTTGATAAAAATTTATAATCATTAATCAAATAAAAAACTGTAAAAAAAAATCATAAGAGTGCTGTAATATAGATATAGAGCAATTTGAATTTAGAAATATTTTATCTATTTTTTCAATAACTGCAAAAGAAGGGAGATAATCATGGAATATACTTATCCTTTTAAAGAAGCCACCGAACAGCTAAAGCTGAATGTATGGGAAAAAGGGAAACCAATTCCGGGGTTTGAAGAAAATGTATGGAGATGGGATATATGCGGCCATATTATGAAATATTTTGAACATGGAAATACGAACTCGGAATATGGCTGGGAAATAGATCATATTCTATCCGGTGAGAACAATGATATTTCAAATCTTCAGCCTCTTTTCTGGAAAAATAACCGGGATAAGGGGGATTCTTCAACATGAAATTGCGGGTAGTTTTGCAGGTTCTAAGTTTGCTGAAGTGCAGAGTTTTACCATAACGTTATCTGGAATAATAACCATTACTTATCCGAAGGGAGGAGAGATATTTGCAGCAGGCAGTAATCCGATTTTGACATATATTTCAGAAGGTACAAGCGGTTATTTAAACTTTGATTATTCAATAGACGGGGGAATTACGTGGGATACAATTTGCACTAACCAATTAAACGATGGAGATTATAGGGGATGGACAATACCTAATACTCCTTCAACAAAATGTAAAATAAGAATTTCGGATGTAGATGGGGAGCATTCCGTAATCAGCGATAGTGTATTTACAATTACGGGCATTGTTCCAGTAGAACTTGTTTCATTTGCTGCAAATATTAATGATAATAAAATATTACTTGAATGGAAAACCGCCACTGAAACTAATAATTATGGTTTTGAAATTGAATGAAAAATATCAAATGCAAAAAACTGGGAAAATATTGGATTTGTTAAAGGAATCGGCAGCAGTACTCTTCTGCAAAATTATGAATACTCTGATAACCCGGTAAGCGGTAGTAAATTTGAATATAGACTGAAGCAGATAGATCTGAATGGAAAATTTAATTATATAGATTCAATTGAGGCAATATTAGTCCCTTCCAAATATGAATTATCCCAGAATTATCCGAATCCTTTTAATCCGGTTACGACAATAAGATTCTCTGTCCAAAAGTTAACAGAACTAAAAATTAATGTTTATAATTTATTGGGAGAGAAAGTTTTGACTGCCGTTGCTGGTAGATTTGAACCCGGTTTTTATAAAACAGAAATTAATTGTGCAAATCTGCCGAGCGGAGTTTATATATATAGATTAGAAAGCAGCGTTTATATTCAAACAAAAAAAATGGTAGTTATAAAATAACTTAGGCGGCTTCAGAATTCTGCTTAAATTAAAATAAAAAGCAGATATTATCTGTAAGATATCTTCTTGAGAAAGTGATGTATGGGATAAATCATTAAAGTTTATATAAAAATATAAATGGAGTATAATTCATATATATTAATCAACTGAAAATTAATATCCTAACATTTTTCATTAGATTGCCATATAATTACATCACACAATTCATTTCTATTTAAATTGACAATAAAACCATTTTTGGATAACTTTGAAACTTAAATTTATTGAAGATTTAAGAATGATTGAACAATATCTGCCTATTTTTATAGTTATTATTGTTGCAGGAATATTTGCTGTTGTAACAGTTTTATCCTCAAAGATTTTTGGTCCGCAGCGTCCTAGCCGGGATAAACTTTCTACTTATGAAAGCGGTATGAAGCCTGTCGGGACTACAAATGAAAGGATTTCTATAAAATATTATTTCGTTGCTATGTTCTTCATAATATTTGATCTCGAAGTAATTTTTGTTTATCCGTGGGCAGTAGAATTTAAAAAAATGTTCAGTGAATTTGGAATTTCAGTTTTTATTTCGATGTTGGTATTTTTGATTGTTTTAGAATTAGGATACTTATATGTTTATAAGAAAGGCGGATTTAAATGGGATTAGAAGCTAAATTAACTCATGATAGGTTTTTTTACTACAAAAATAGATGCTCTTATTGAATGGTCGCGCAAAAATTCTGTATGGCCTATGCCCATGGGAATTTCGTGCTGCGCAATAGAAATGATGGCTGTCGGCGATCCGAAATATGATATTGCGAGATTTGGTTCGGAAGTAATGAGATTTACTCCTCGCCAATGCGATATGATGATCGTTGCCGGAACAGTAACATATAAAATGTCTCATGTTGTAAGAAAAATTTATGATCAGATGCCCGATCCGAAGTGGGTAATAGCAATGGGTGCCTGCACTTCCTCGGGCGGAATGTATCGTTCATATAATGTTGTACAGGGAATAGATCAATTTTTGCCGGTTGATGTTTATCTGGCCGGTTGTCCTCCGCGTCCTGACAATCTTCTAAATGCCTTAATTCAGATACAGGAAAAGATCGGCAGAACTAAAGCAAGAGATTTCCAGGATAAACCTTTACCTGATTTACCAGTGTTACAGAATAATTAATATTTATGGATATTAAAGAACTCATTCCTAAAAAACTGAAAGAAAAATTTCCCAGGCATAAAGTTTGAACATATCGGAATATCGAGGCGAACTGACAATCGAATTTGATAAAAAAAATATTGTTGAAGTTTGTAGATTTCTTAAAAATGACTCCGAGCTTGAATTTCTGCTTTGCGAAGATGTGACAGCGGTCGATTGGGCAAGGAGAAAAACAGGTTTACAGTTGTTTATCATATTTTTTCGCTAAAAAATAATTTCCGGCTCCGTTTGAAAGCGGATGTTGATGAAGCAGATTGTTCCATTGATTCTGTCTCTTCAGTTTGGAAAACTGCAAATTGGCAAGAGAGAGAAGCTTATGATATGTATGGAATAATCATTTAACAATCACCCGGATTTCAGAAGAATGTATATGCCCGAAGAGTTCGAGTATTATCCGCTAAGAAAAGATTTTCCCTTAATGGGCATTCCCGGATCACTTCCATTACCAAAAAAATAAGAATAAAGATATGAAGAAGTTAATAAAGAAGATGTTCATCCAAAAATAATAGAAGCGCTTCTCAAATGCGGAAACCGACATTACAGTAGACGATGCGCTTGAAAATGAAATGATTCTTGAACATGGGACCGCAGCATCCGGCTACTCACGGTGTCTTACGTGTCCTTTTGAGATTAGATGGTGAGACAATTGTAGCATGCGTTCCTGAACTTGGATATCTGCACCGTGGATATGAAAAGATGGCTGAGAATATGAGTTATTATGAATTTATTCCTCATACAGATCGTCTCGATTATCTTGCTCCTTTGTCAAATAACGTTGCTTGGGTTCTGGCAGTTGAAAAACTTGTTGGTATAGAGGCTCCCCCAAGAGCACAATATATCAGAATGATGATTGCCGAAATGGCAAGGATTGCTTCGCACCTGGTTGCAATGGGGGCTCTTGCTATGGATGTCGGTGCATTAACGGTATTTTTATGGACTCTAAGGGAAAGGGAAAAAATTCTTGATATCTGGGATATACTTTGCGGTGCAAGATTTACTAACAGCTATACAAGAATAGGCGGCGTTGCAAACGATATTCAGCCTGAAGCCGAAGCGAAAGTAAAATGGTTCATCGAACAGTTCGAAGAAAATCTCGATGATGCTGAAAGACTTCTAAATACAAACAGAATTTTTATTGAAAGACTTGAGGGCGTCGGAGTAATTTCACAAAGAGGATGCTATTGATCTTGGGCTTACAGGTCCAAGTTTAAGAGGCAGCGGCGTAGAGTTCGATTTGAGAAGAGCAACGCCATATCTCTTTTACAATGAAATGGATTTCAAAATACTGACTTATCCCGAAGGGGATTGCCTAGCCAGATATTTTGTAAGAGTGGATGAAGCGAGGGAAAGCATTAAGATCATCCGCGCAGGTTCTTGATAAAATGCCTAAAGGCGATACACTCTTGAATCACCTAAGAAAGTTCTTCCAAAGAAGACGGAAATTTACTCCCGAATGGAAGAGCTAATACACGATTTCATGATAGTCAATTTCGGAATAAATCCTCCGGAAGGAGAGATATACCATGCTATTGAAAACCCGAAAGGAGAACTTGGATTTTATCTTGTAAGCAAGGGAGAAGGACGCCCGTGGAAGACAAAAATCCGCTCTCCCTCGTTTATCAATATCCAGGCAGTTCCTCAATTGGTTAAGGGTCACATGATATCCGATGTTGTGGCAATAGTAGGGAGCTTAGACCCGGTAATGGGCGAAGCGGACAAGTAAGGGAAAGTCAATGTAAGATTAAGAGTGAGATAAGAAGTTTCATTAAGTTTAATAAAAATTTCTTCTGTAGTAAAAAATAAATTGGTGAAGAATTACAAGTTTATCAATTATCAATGGAATTGGCAATCAATAACACTTAAAAATTATAGCAGTGATTAATGACGATGGAATTCAAATTTACTGAGGAAAACTTAAGAAGATTGACGAGATATTAAAAAGTATCCTGTTAAAAAGCCAGCAGTAATGCCGGTGCTGTACATTGCGCAGGAACAGAACGGCTGGATCTCCCAGGAAGTAATCAAAGAGGTTGCGGAAGTTCTGGATATGACTGCTGAAGAAGTGCTAGGAGTAGTAACTTTTTATACAATGTATCATCAGAAACAGATGGGCAAATATCATATCCAGGTTTGCACCAATGTTTCCTGTATGCTTAGAGGTGGGTATGAAATTTAGGATCAAGTTAAAGAAAAGCTCGGCATTGAACAATATGGAAGTAACGGAAGATATGCGATTTTCACTCGAAGAAGTTGAGTGCATGGGTTCATGCGGTACCGCTCCTATGATTGCAGTCAATGAAGATTATTATGAAAATCTTGATAAAGAAAAAAGTAGATCAAATATTCGAATCTTTAAAAAATAGAATTTAAATGGAAAAAATAGTTCTTCCCGATATAAAAGATCTTACATAAATAGATGTTTATATTCAGAACGGCGGATATACTGCCGTAAAAAAAGCTTTCAGTCAAACTCCCGATGATATTATAGACCAGGTAAAAAAATCCGGATTACAGGGGCAGAGGCGGCGCTGCATTCTCAGCCGGCTTAAAATGGAGCTTCATGCCGAAGACAACCGATAAACCAAAATATCTTTGTGTTAACGGTGATGAAAGCGAGCCGGGTTCATTTAAAGACAGGCAAATTTTTGAATTTAATCCGCACCAGATTGATTGAAGGCATTTTAATACCTGTTATGCAATCCGGGCTAAAATTGCTTATATTTATATCAGCGGCGAATATCATAAATGGATTAAGTTGTTGCAGAAAGCACTGGATGATGCTTATGCTCACGGGTTATGTCGGTGAAAAAATGAAAGAAACTTTCGGCACCGATTTTTCATGTGATATTTATATACACAAAGGAGCCGGCGCTTATATTTGCGGTGAAGAATCTTCTTTAATGAATTCATTAGAAGGGAAAAGGGGATACCCGAGAGTTAAACCGCCTTTCCCGGCACAAAACGGTTTGTGGGGATGTCCTACTACAATCAATAATGTTGAAACCATTACAAATGTTCCCGCAATAATAAATAAAGGATGGGAGTGGTTTTCCAAAATCGGCGAACCGAAACATCCCGGTACAATTTTATACGGAATAAGCGGACACGTAAATAAACCCGGTGTTTATGAACTGCCTTCAGGAACCTTCTTACTGATTTAATTTATAATTATGCAGGCGGAGTTCCTGGCGATAAAAAAATTTTTTGTGTTATTCCCGGCGGATCTTCAATGCCGCCGCTAAGAGGAGATCAAATTGAAGGCGTTAAAATGGATGCGGAATCTTTAAAAGCTGTCGGTTCTGCAATTGGTACCGCAGGAATTATGGTGATGGATGAAGATACTGACCTGGTAAAAGTTTTAGCAAGAATTGCGAAGTTTTATTATCACGAAAGCTGCGGACAATGTACACCCTGCCGCGAAGGTACCGGCTGGATGGTAAAAATTTTAAATAGAATTTTTGACGGTAAAGGTTCAATAAGTGATCTTGATTTATTAATTACTGTAGCAAATAATATCGAAGGAAATACAATTTGCGCTTTAGGCGAAGCTGCGGCATGGCCTGTTAAATTTATGGTAACACGATTCAGGGATTATTTTGAAAAGAGAGTGAGCACAGAAGTTGAATTGCCAGTTGCAAATAAAGTTCATTCGATGAGGCACACTGCTTTTCCTATTGCTGATGTAAAACATTGATAAAAGGAGAGTCTTTATTATCGATCTCTGTTTTTGATTTATAATCTTAATCTTCATCATAATCATAATCTTACTCAATTTTGAAATACTTATTTGCTCTAAGAAGATTAAGAGCAAGATTACGATGAAGAGTTTAAAACATTAATAAACTTATCTTGCGGCTCTTTGACCCAATTCTCTATCGAGCAAAAACAATCCGCTCTTATTATCACCGACAAGCTTAACTTTTTCGAGTATGGATAATGCAGTTGATTCCTCTTCAACCTGTTCGCTTACAAACCATTGAAGAAAATTATTGGTTGCATGGTCTTTTTCCGTAATTGCCAGATCAACAAGGTTATAAATTGATGCTGTAACTTCCTGCTCGTGTTTGTATGTATCTTTAAAAACATCCAGAGCCGTTTTCCATCCGGATTTTGGTTCCTCAATTTTTAGAAGGTTAACATTTGCATTTGCCTGATGAATATAATCGAAAATTTTCATTGCGTGCCCGTATTCTTCCTCCGACTGGATCCTGAACCAGGCGGCAAATCCATTTAAATTTTCTTCATAGAAAAAGGAAGACATTGCAAGATAAATATAAGATGAATTCAGCTCCATATTAATTTGTTTGTCTAACGCTTTTAGTACTTTCTCTTTTATCATTACATCTCCTTATTTATTAGATTGAATTTGAAAAGGTTTTATTGATGTGTAATATAAAAATAGTTTATCTTTATTAAAATGTTGTTTATCATTATTTAAATAGGAAATAAAGTGCTTTTCTCCAATAGGTTCAAAGATATGGAGAATTTTATTCTCCTGCTTCAAAACAGAATCTGTTATGAATTGGAAAATATAGATTCAAAAAAAATTATCGAAGATAAATGGAAAAGAGACGAAGGAGGGGGAGGCATAACAAAAGTAATATCAAATGGAAATATTATCGAGAAAGGGGGGATTAACTTTTCTTCCATATACGGGATACTTCCTGAACTAATTGCAAAGCAGGTAAATACGGAAGAAGGGGAGTATGCTGTTTGCGGTTTATCTATTATTATTCATCCTTATTCACCGAAAATACCGACAATTCATATGAATATCAGGTATTTTGAAATGGCAAACGGTAAATCATGGTTTGGAGGTGGAATAGATTTAACCCCTTATTTCCCTTTTGAAGAGGATTTTATATTCTTTCATGAAA
Organism: uncultured Ignavibacteria bacterium; assembly: GCA_963739895.1. Taxonomy (GTDB): domain Bacteria; phylum Bacteroidota; class Ignavibacteria; order Ignavibacteriales; family Ignavibacteriaceae; genus CAVQBP01. The sequence continues at coordinate 104,379 of CAVUCR010000014.1, forward strand.
TAATGAAGAATGCATGTAATTCTGTTATTAATCGATTCTTATCTGCAATTTAAAAATAATTGCGATGAATATTTTACGGTTAAGCATAGAAATGAAATGAGAGGGATAGGTGGCATATTTTTCGATTACCTGCCTGGTACTGAGAATCATTTTAAGCTTGTTCAGTCGGTCGGGGATTCTTTCTTACGAGCTTATATACCGATAGTTATTAAAAGAAAAAATGAAAATTTTACAAATCAAGATAAAGAGTTCCAATTAATAAGAAGAGGAAGGTATATAGAATTCAATCTTATATATGACAGGGGTACTCTTTTTGGTTTAAAAACAGGGGAAGGATAGAATCTATATTAATTTCTATGCCGCCTGAAGTTAAATTTATATACAATTATTTACCTCCTAAAAATTCCCCCCAGGAAAAAATGATGAAACACTATCAACCAGTAGATTGGACGTAAATTAGTCGTGAGTATTTGGTACTTAGTTTTGAGTATCTTTTCTTTATGCACTTATACAAATACATGCGAATATACAAAATTGCGTATTCACGTAAAATCATACAGCTATGCAAAACATATGCTAATCTATTCTAACACTCATTTATGCAGCCATACCGTTTAATTATTTTACAATATTTAATTATACATTTCTTGCTTATTCAAAAATACAGATTTACAGTTCGACTATTTTCTTCCCTTTTTATTGGAATAAGTATTCTTTATATTTGCAATCTTAAAATCGTGATTTTATCGAAATTCAATCAATTATAAACAACTTTTTTAAATAAAAACAATATGATAAATCTAAAATCTTTGAATCCCAACCAAAAAAAAGCAGTTGAATACGATAACGGACCTTCCATGATTGTTGCCGGTGCAGGTTCCGGAAAAACAAAAGTTCTTACCTATAAAGTGGCGTTTTTAATAGACCAGGGATATAAATCCGATAGTATTTTGGCTCTTACTTTTACTAATAAAGCAGCCAATGAAATGAAAGATAGAATTCGAGAACTTGTTGGCAGCAAAGCAGATTCCATATGGATGGGAACATTTCATTCAATTTTTGCAAAAATTCTAAGGATAGAATCAAAAAATATTAACTATGGAAGCAATTTTTCAATTTATGATGCTGAAGATTCCAAATCTTTGGTAACAAATATTATAAGTGATTTTGATCTAAATATTGAATCTTTAACTCCTAATGCTGTTAAACATAAAATCAGCTATTTAAAAAACCATATGATTATGCCTGATGATTACAGGAAAAATCATATTAATTCAACAATTGAGGAAAAAATTGCTGATGTTTTTGACGAGTATCAGAGAAGATTGAAAGAAAACAATTCAATGGATTTTGAAGACTTGCTGCTAAAACCAATCGAATTATTTAATAAAAATCAAAAAATTCATCAGAAATATAAAAAGAAGTTCGGCTACATTCTTGTCGACGAATTCCAGGATACCAACAAAGCACAATATGAATTAATTAAATTATTAGTAACTAGAGATCAGAAAATTTGTGTTGTTGGTGATGACGCCCAGAGTATATATAGCTGGCGAGGAGCTAATCTTGGCAATATGCTCGATTTTGAAAAAGATTTTCCGAAACACAAAATATTTAAATTAGAACAAAACTACCGTTCTACAAAAAATATTTTAGCTGCTGCTGATTCTGTTATTAAACATAACAAAGAACAGATAATTAAAACTTTATGGACAGAAAATAACGACGGCGATTTGTTAGTCCTCCTAAAGTGTTCCGATGAAAAAGATGAAGCATATCAGATCGCAAAATATATTAAGCAGGAAATTTCAAAAAAGAAGCTTTCATTGAAAGATTTTGCTATACTTTATAGAACAAATGCACAGTCAAGAGCACTTGAAGATATTTTTAGAAGGGAGAAAATTCCGTACAGGATAATCGGAGGGATAGAATTTTATAAAAGAAAAGAAGTTAAAGACATAATTGCTTATTTACGTATAATTGCAAACCAAAAAGATGAAGAGAGCTTATTAAGAATAATGAACTTCCCTCAACGCGGGATTGGAAGCACAACAATAAAAAGAATGATATTATTTTCCAAGAAACATGATATCTCTCTTTTTGATACCATGTCAAGAGTTTTTGAAGTAATTGAAATTAAAGAGAGAATTCAAAAAAATGTAAAAGGATTTAAAGTCCTGCTGGATAAATATATTGACCTCAAAGATAAATTATCTGTCGGAGAACTAACCCGGGCATTAGTTGATGAGCTGGGTGTTCTTAGGATGTTTAAAGAAGAGAATACACCGGAATCATTAGGCAGGTGGGAAAATATAAATGAACTTTTATCGGCACTGAGTGAATTCTCAGCTGCAAACAAAGAAGCAAAGCTTGAAGAATATCTTGAAGATGTTTCTCTTGTTGCGGATATTGATATGTATGAAGAAGAAGCAAATGCAGTTACTCTTTTAACTGTTCACAGTGCGAAGGGGCTTGAATTTCCAATTGTATTTATTTCAGGATGCGAAGAAGATATCTTTCCGCTTTCAAACAGGTTTAGTGCTGAAGCAACTCTTGAAGAAGAAAGAAGACTATTTTATGTTGCCGTAACAAGAGCTAAACAAAAAGTATACATTTCTCACGCAAGATCTAGGTACCGGTTCGGTGAAGTTGCATACCAGAGCAGGTCCCGTTTTATTGATGAACTTAAGCCTGAACTTTTTAAGGAAGTTAACGGGGGAATAGGCAGAAAAGCAAATAGGAAATCTAAAAAAGAAATGTATTATGAATATTTCGAAAGTGTTGACTACGAGGATTTTGATCAGGAAAATAAATCCGTTAGACCCGGAAGCCGGGTAATGCACGAAAAATTTGGTCTGGGAAAAGTTACACAGGTGTCCGGGGCGGGTGATATGCAGAAGGCTACTGTGGTTTTTGAAGGGAATAATGTGAAGCAATTAATGTTAAAATTTGCTAAATTAAAAATTCTATAATTAATTATTTATTTAAAAATCAAAACAACTGAAAAAGTTAGGAGTTGAATAGATGTCTATAGCGCCAAAAAAGTTAGCAATACTGGTGGCTGGTGGTCCTGCACCGGGTATTAACAGTGTTATTGGTGCGGCTACAATTCGTGCAATAGTTGAAGGTATTGAAGTTATTGGTATTAAGGACGGATTTAAATGGATCATGGATGGGGAAATTTCTCACGTAAAAGAACTTACTATTCATAATGTCAGCCGTATTCATTTTAGAGGTGGCTCTTATATTGGTATATCAAGAAGCAATCCTACAAAAGATAAAAAACACCTGGAAAATACGGTTACTTCACTTTTAAGATTAAATGTCGACAAATTAATTACTATAGGCGGTGATGATACTGCTTTTAGTGCTTTAAAAGTAGATGAAATGGCTGCAGGTAGAATTAAAGTAGTGCATGTACCTAAAACTATTGATAATGATTTAGATTTACCTCACGGTATTCCCACATTTGGTTTTCAGACTGCCAGGCATATCGGTGTTGAGGTCGTTAAAAATTTAATGGTTGATGCCCAGACTACGTCAAGATGGTATTTTATCATATCAATGGGACGTAAAGCAGGCCATCTTGCTCTGGGAATCGGAAAAGCTGCCGGTGCAACGTTAACATTGATTCCCGAAGAATTCCCGGGGAAAACAATTAAGCTTTCTCATGTTGTTGATATTTTAGTAGGTGCAATTATTAAAAGAATGAGTTATGGTAGAACTGACGGTGTTGCGGTTTTAGCTGAAGGTCTGGTAGAGCATCTTGATCCGAAAGAAATGGAATCTCTTATAAATATTGAAAGAGATGCTCATGATAATATTAGGCTGGCTGAAATCAATTTCGGTGAGATTTTAAAGTATCATGTACAGGAAAGGTTAAAAGAATACGGTCTTAAAACAACAATAGTCGCAAAAAATATCGGTTATGAATTACGATGTGCAGATCCGATTCCTTTTGATATGGAATATACAAGGGATTTAGGTTTTGCAGCTTCACAATTTATGATTAATGGTGGAAGCGGTGCAATGGTCTCAATTCAAGGTGGACACTTTGTCCCTTTATATTTCAAAGATATTTTAGATCCTAGTACAGGCAGAACAAGAGTACGGATGGTGGATCCTGCTTCAGAATCTTTTTATGTTGCCAGGAGATATATGCTAAGGTTAAACCAATCTGATTTTGATGATCCTCATGAACTGGCAAAGTATGCTGCCACCTGCGGTATATCTTTGGAAGAATTCAGAAATAAATTTATCTATTTAATTGAAGAAGACCTTCTTTATAAGAACTTAAAAGAAGGTAAGATTAAATTGGAAGGAACTGAATCAAATACAGCTTACATAACAAGAAAACCGGCTTCCGATGAAGATAATGGCAACGGCGGGGAATTGATTCCCAGGATTTAATATGTTTTTTATGGAGTGAGGGGTTTTTATAATTCCTCATTCTATATACAAACCCTCAAGTACGATTTTCCCTCTCGGATTTAAATACCTTATAAAAACAAAAACCTACTAATGAAATAATTGATACCCATGCAATTGACATGAAAATTATTCCGCCGACATTTAATCCCATTCAAGCTCCTAATTTAATTCTATAATAACATTAGAATCTAATTTTTTATATCTACTGCAAAATAAAGATTTATAAAAATTTTACAAAGTAGATATTTAACAAATATTTTTAAAATAAGATTTAGATCTTAATTGGCATTGAGAAATAAATTCTTATTTTCATAATAATATTTATTTTTTAATAGGGTAAAAGTATTATTTTAAAATCATCAAAAATAGTGTTATTAATTGATCCTTCCATTAATTATTTAAGGGAGATGCCGTGAATCAATTAAAAATTATACCTTTCATTTTTATAGTTTTCTATATAATTGGATGCGGGCCCAGCAATACAGTAGAAGTAACAGCATTTAAACCTCAGGGAAAAATAGAAAGATTAACAACTTTTACAATTGAATTTTCAAAAGATCTTGCCCCGGCAGATATGCAAAATAAATGGGTAACCGATCAATATGTAATTTTTGAACCTAAAATAGATGGAAAGTTCAAATGGGTTGATGCCAAGACTCTCGTATTCTCTCCTGATTACCCGCTGGAACCAATTCAGTCATATGCCGCAAAAGTTACTGATAAGGTATTATTCAATTCAAAATATTCATCAAATTTTGGTACATATAATTTCCAGACACCTGATTTTGATGCCACTAAAGCAGATTTCTTCTGGACGCAAATTCCGAATCAATCTTATAAAATAAGTGTTCAGTCAAATTTATATTTCAATTATGCTGTCGATCCCGCAGAAATCAGGGACTACCTGGAAGTATATAAGGATAATGAACCTGCGGTAGATTTTGAAGTTGTTTCCGAAACTCCGTCTGATGTGATCGCAATAAATTTAGGTGAGATCAGGCAGACTGATAGAAAACAGAATCTAAAAGTAGTTATTAAAAAAGGGCTGCAGTCGGTCCTTGGTAAAAAGCCCATGCAGGATGAGAGGTCGTTTATCCAAACTCTTCCTCCAATTACAAAATTAGCTATTACTTCTGTTTCTTCAGGTTTTAATGGTTCAACAGGTTGGATAAATGTTGCAACTACGCAGACAGTCGACGACAAAAAATTAGCTGATTATGTCTCTTTGGATCCCAAAAAGGAATTAAAATTTTATTCAAATGAAAATCAGTTTAGAATTGAGACCGATCTCAGCGGTTTAAATACGGCAGAATTATTAATTAAGAAAGGACTCCCGGGGCTATACGGCGGTGAATTGGAATTTGATTACAGCCAGACAGTTTCTTTTGTTGATATAAATCCTTCAATAAATTTTGCCGATAAATCCGGCATGTATTTGATGATGACCGGGAATAAAAATCTCGAAGTTAATGCGGTAAATTTAACTAAAGTGGAAATTGAAGTATCTCAAATATTTAAAAACAACCTTCTTCATTTTTTAAATAAATCAGGGTATCGAAATTATTTATATGGAGATGATGATTATTATTACTATTGGAACAGCAGTTATTATGCGGGGGATGACGGGAAATCAATTTATAATAAAAAGATTGATCTAAAAGATAAAAAGAATTGGCTGCAGAAATTTACGGTTAATGTTGATAGTATATTAAACCGGAAATATAAAGGTATATATCTTGTCAACGTACGGGATGAGGATAAAAGATGGATAAATGATTCTAAGTTTTTTGCATTCTCCGATTTGGGAATAATAAGTAAAATAAGTGGAAATCAAGTAATTGTTTTTGTCAATTCTATTAGCAAAGCTGAGCCGGTTGAAAATGTTGAAATAAATGTTTTATCTACCAATAACCAGGTTATTCTTTCAGGTAAGACAAATAATGAAGGAATTGTCGAATTCACCAATATTAAAAAGAATATTGAAGGATTTATTCCAAGACTAATTACTGCTGAAAAAGATAATGATTTTAATTTTATAGATTTAAATAGGTCTGAAATCGAGATTTCACGTTTCGATGTAGGTGGTATTTATCAGTATACACCTGATTATAACACATTTATCTATTCGGATAGAAATATATACCGTACCGGCGACAGGGTAAATTTATCGGCTATAATTAGAAATGACAAAATTAAGATTGTAAATGAACTCCCGATTATTGTGAAAATAATTGCTCCAACAGGTAAAGTATTCCAGGAATTTAAAAAAACATTAAATTCTCAAGGTTCATTCGAACTCGCATTTGATTTGCCTGATTATGTTCAAACTGGTGAATATATCACCGAGATATATTCCGGTCCAAAACAATTATTGGGTACATATCGATTTAGCGTTGAAGATTTTGTCCCTGATAAAATTAGGGTAAATTTAAGCAGTAATGATAAAACTAAGTATCCCGGGGAAACTGTCAATGTTAAAGTTCAATCTGAATTTTTATTCGGGGCAAAAGCTGCGGGATTAAAATATGAAGCTGAAGTACAGCTTACTCATATCCCGTATAAGAGCAAAAAATATCCTTCATTTGATTTCACTAATTCTTCCGTTAAAAATTCACAGGTTCAAAATTTCTTTAAAGACAGTGTACTGGATCAGAACGGCGAATCTGAATTTCAATATAAAATCCCGCAGGATCTTAAATCGGGCGGTCTAATAAGAGGGACTGCATATGTATCTGTTTTTGATGTAACAGGAAGAACCGTTAACAGGAATATCAGCTTTAATGTATATCCTCAAAAATATTTTATAGGAATAAAAGCTCCAGGTTATTATTTCGCTACAAATGAAAACCAGACTTTCCTTATAACAGCCGTAAATGAAAATGATATCCCTGTAAATAATTTTAATGCCGTCGCGAAACTTGTAAGATTTGAATGGCAGACAGTTTTGAAGAAAGACCGCTCCAATCGTTTCTACTATACTTCCGAGAAAAAAGAAATAGAAGAATGGCAAAGAGATTTTACTATTTCCGACAGTACAGCCGATTTTAAGTTCTCGATTATGAAATCCGGTGAATATGAATTGAGAATTTACAAAAAAGGAAGTGATGATTACCAGAAAAAATCGTTCTATGCTTACGGTTGGGGAAGAACTACAGCTTCTTCCTTTGATGTTGATAAAGAGGGGAGAATTGAAATAGTATTTGATAAAAAAATCTATAAACCCGGGGATAAAGCAAAGTTATTGTTTACTACGCCTTTTGCCGGTAAAATGCTGGTAACCTTAGAAAGAAATGAAGTTTACTTTTATAAATTTATTAATGTTGAAAACCGATCTACTGAAATCGAGCTGGATATAATAGACGATTATATGCCTAACATTTATGTAACGGCAACATTATTTAAAAAACATACAATGGACAGTAATACTCCTTTTTTAGTCGGTCATGGTTTTGCTTCGGCAAAAATAGAAAGAAGTGAAAATCATCTTCTTGTTGAAATAAAAGCTCCTTCGAAAATTAAGCCTCTTTCCAAACAGGAGATCACTATCAAAACTCATTCTGAAAAGGATATCTATGTAACCCTTGCTGCAGTTGATGAAGGTATTCTTCAAATAAAAGATTTTCAAACACCCGATCCGTATAAATATATGTATGGAAAAAGGCCTTTAAGTGTTTCCAGTTATGATTTGTATAAATTTCTGCTGCCTGAAATAGTTTCCTTGAGCTCATCTCCCGGAGGTGGATATATGGAAGAAGCAAAACAGCTGCAAAAAAGATCAAATCCTGTTAAATCGGAGAGGTTTCATCTGCTCTCACTGTGGAGCGGGATAAAGAAGACAAACAGTGATGGGATAGTTAAGGTTGAGCTGAATTTTCCGCAGTTTAACGGTGATGTGAGATTAATGGCGCTGGTATATTCTGGCTCGAGATTCGGCAGTGCGGAAAAACATATGAAAGTTGCAGATGATATTATTATTGAACCGCAGATACCTAGGTTCTTAGCCACAAATGATTCGCTGGTAACTACTGTAACTGTAATTAATACAACTGCATCAAGAGGAAATGTAAATGTTAATTTAAAAACCGAAGGAACTGTTAAAATTAGCTCTTCCTCAACTCAATCAGTTTCTGTTGATGCTAATTCTACAGGATATGTTTCATTCTCAATAAAAACAGGTTATCAAATCGGAACCGGGAAAATAATTTTTGAGACATCAGGAATTGCAAAAGTTAAGGAAGAAATTGAAATAGGTGTGCGCCCGGTTTCTCCGCTCGTAGTCGAAAGCGGCAGCGGTATAATCAAACCTAACCAGCCGGTAATACTTAATATCTCTGAAGGTTACTTACCATCAACTCAAAACACAACTTTAACAATTAGTAAGTTCCCTGCAATTAAATTTGCTAAGCAATTAAAGTATCTTGTCGGGTATCCTTATGGTTGTATTGAGCAGACAGTTTCAAAACTATTTCCGCAAATATATTTTGAAGATCTGGCAAAACTTATTGCCCCCGATTTATATAGAACAAACAATCCTGAATACTATGTTAAAGAAGGAATTAGGAAAATCGAATCAATGCAGTTGTATGACGGCTCAATTGCTTACTGGCAGGGAGGAACGTATACAAATTGGTGGGGGAGCGTTTATGCTGCTCATTTTCTGATTGAAGCTAAAAACGCCGGTTACAATCCTTCCGAAACCGTGCTTAATAAATTATTAGATTATATTGCAAAAAGAGCAAAAGAAAACAGTACATACGATTATTATGCATATTTTGAAAATAGAAGAACAATAAAAAAAATTGCCAATAAAGAAATTCTATACTCACTTTATGTTCTTGCTTTGGCAGATCAAGGTGATATTTCAACAATGAATTATTATAAAGCCCGTCCGCATCTTCTATCGACCGACACAAAATATTTGCTGGCAGGTGCTTATGCTCTAACAAATAATTGGAATACATATTATGAAGTAATACCTTCATCATATGTACCTGAAAAAACAGACAGGATGAGCGGCGGCAATTTTGATTCTGAGGTTAGAGCCAATGCAATAATGCTTAATGTGCTGCTTGAGGTTCAGCCGAACAGCAGTCAGATTCCTTATATGATAAAACATTTAACGCACGAAGCAGATCAAATGTACTCAACGCAGGAAAGATCTTTCGCTTTTCTCGCGCTGGGCAAAGCTGCAAGCAGAACGGCGAATACTGATATGAAAATTGATATAACTGCAGGTGGGAAAAAAATAGGAACTTACAACAATAATGATCTGACATTAACATCCGGTGAATTGAATAAAGGTGATATTACTCTAACGCCGTCCGGCAAAGGTGAGGTTTATTTTTTCTGGAGCACCGAAGGAATTAAAACTTCTGAGAAAATTAAAGAAGTAGATTCCTTCATGAGAATAAGAAGAAATTATTATGATTATAGAAGCGGTTACCCTGTTATGAATAAGGATTTTAAACAGGGACAATTAATTGTCAGTAAAATAACGCTTGAAGGTATGGATCGTTCAGCAGAAAATATTGTGATAACAGATTTACTCCCGGCAGGCTTTGAAATCGAGAATCCAAGGTTAACGGCTTCAACTGAATTACAATGGAAATCAAAAAATCCTATTAATGTTCAATACATGGATATAAGGGATGACCGCCTTTTATTATTTACTGATCTTGCTAGGAATTCTAAAAGGGAATTCTACTATATGCTGCGAGTAGTAAGTAAAGGAAAATATCAGCTACCCGTAATTGGTGCCGATGCAATGTATGATCCCGAGTTCCATTCTTATAATGGAGAAGTAGTTATACAAATAAAAGAAGAGTAGTTTAATCATCGAGTTCATCGAAGAATTACTCAGCGCTACTCTAAGGTTCTTTGCGGCTCTCTGTGTTATTTCTTTTAATAACAGTTACAAAGGAGAGCCGCAGAGATTTTTATTCCCTTGAAAAGAATTGTCTTATTATGAACTCCAAAATTATTTCCATGACCTTTGAATTGGATGCGCCTCAGTATTGAAAATGATCTTATTGAAATCCAGGGTATCAGGAGGTGCAAATAACAAGTATAAGTATTTTAAAGTTTCGGCAAAAAAGAAGCTTTCCATATCATCTGCTTTCTCTTTTGTAATGACACTCTTTAAAGAAGCAAAACCTATAGGTGTTCTGCAATATTTAACTATATCATTCAAAAATGTCTTACCCATTTCCAGATATTTATCTTCTTTCGTGTAGTGGTACAAATAATATGCAGATTCAATTATTTCCGGTCTTAAAACATATCCAGGAGAAGTTATTTTCATAGTTTTATAATTAATTAATTCAGGTTCAATACTTTCAATATTCCACATTTTAAAACAAGAAGCTTCCAGGCTCTTTGCCTTATTAATGTCACCGGACAGTGCAAGACATGCGGGGAAAAAAGCATCCAGTGCGCCGAAAACAGTCGCGGTTCTTTTACCCGAGTTCATATCGGAATGGCCGTACCAGAAACCGGAAGCAACAGAATCTGCCAGGTATTTGTTAATTGATTTTATGCTGGTTTCCCACATCTTTTTACAATCATCATCTCCGAAGAGCTTCCAGCTTTTTAACAGATATTCATAGTATGAATCTATTCCGCCTCCGATATGGCTGTCGGTATCTACCCATTTCCCGGTTTCTACATCGATTGCTGAACCGACTAATCCAATGTTTGAACGCCTGCTGAACAATTCAACTACAGCTTTCTTTGCTTTATTGTAATATAGATGATTCCCGCTTAACTTACTCAAAGTACCGAATTCAATTAATAAAGTTCCGATCTCAGCCGGATTACTTACTTTGCCCGACGTTTCCCCTGACTTTAAGTTAACGTACCCATACGGCATACCTGTTTTTGAATTAAATGATGGAAGCAGGCGTTTTCCTAAATCTTCTGCTAAATTTAAAAATCTTTTATCTCCATCTAATTGGTAAGATGAAAGTAATCCTCCCAGCAGCCTGATTGTAATTTCAAATGTTTTTATTGAAATATCCTGATTAAAAGATAAATGATTAAAGATCAATTCTTTTGCTTCATCTGCCTGTTTTTTTAATCCCATTAATACCATTGTATCAAAAGCATCTACCGGCGTCATGTAAAGAGAAACATTATACCAGTCACGGTATGATTTTGATAAAGGATTAAGCTCATCATGTCCCCATGCATACTTTTTATAACCGTTCCATGCATGTAAAAATTCTTGCTTAACTTCTTCGGCAAGTTTTTCTTTATTAATATTTGTGATTTTAGTCCCGGTTTTTTGTCCAGAATGATTTTGCGTATGTGTAAATGAAACAGAAAAAAATACAAATAAAATTGAAGCGGCTTTAAGGAGAGTAATTAGTAGTTTCATTTTTTATTCCTATGATTTCTAACTCCGTTAAGCATTTCCGGAAGATTTGCAAATAAATTTTAATAAAGTAATCATCAATTAATGTATCAAAAGCTTCCCGGTAAATATTTTTAAGATATAGAAGTTAGTATGATTTTCAATTTCGATCAACAAATCCTTGAACATTTTGAATTATAAAATTAAATTTATTATGCATAAATAAAAAATTTTATTCCAGAATTTGCGGGTGTCAAATTAATGGATGAAATGGTTGTATATTGCGGCTTATCCTGCCGGACCTGTCCAATCTATCTAGCTTCAAGGGAAGCAAATGAAAAAAAGAAAAATGATTTGATTACCGGCATAATCCGGAAGTGTAAGGAATTTTATGGAATTAAATATAGTATTCAGGATATAAATGATTGTGACGGCTGCAAATCTTCGGGAGGCAGAATATTTTCAAGCTGTTCCAATTGTGAAGTAAGAGTATGTGCAAGTGAAAAACGAATTGAAAATTGTATCTATTGTGAAGATTATTCATGCGAAAAATTAAATAAATTATTTAAAGTTGCACCTGAAGCCAAAAAATGTCTTGATACAATTCATAAAAATCTTGGTCTTTCTTAAGTATTCTAAATTTAGACAGGGAATAAAATGAAGAAACAATTAAACCCCATGGATAAATTTGATTTCCTATTAGGTTCCTGGCATTTAAAATATAAAGTCCCAAAAAGTTTATTCAGTGATGAAGCTGAAGGAGAAGGCACAGGCGAATTTAAGCGTGTATTAAATGATAAATATGTGATTTTTAATTATTCTGCAAAATTAAACTCATTTAAAGTTTCGGCAGAAGGCATTTTTGCCTGGGACGACAAATTAGAACTATATAGATACTGGTGGTTTGAAGATTCGGGTAAGTTTTCATCGGCAACTTGTAATTTTATTGATGAAGACACCCTTTGTTTAAATTGGCATGAAAATCTTTTCGTTCAATCTTTCAAAAAAGAGCCGGGTGATAGAGTTATTCTTCGAATGAAATATCCTTTAACTGAAAATAAGTTTGATATAATATTAGAAGTTACATTTACGCGGACTTAGAAACAATAAACAACAGGCTCTTTTAATTTAGTCTGCTACAAAAAGTTTTCAACAATGTCGTTTTCCGGTAATCAATGAGCTACCTCTTTATCTAAAATATGCTTCCCACTGCGAATATTAATCGCTTATTTTTATTCAAGACCGTCTACTGCAAATACCAGAATTAAAAGAATCCTTATGCGATAATAGAAGTTAAAATTATATTAACATAAAGATAAAGTATTGTAATGTCGGAGGAAGATTTTAAAACCTGTAAAACTCTACCGAGCAGATTCATAATAAGTTGGCATTAAATATTTGTTTAATATTGACTGAGGTTCCCTCCATATTGCCAAACTAAAAAAAAGGCAGCGTTAAGCTGCCTTTTTAGTATTACTAAAGTAAAACAGATTACCGTCGATGATATATTAAAATCAAGGATATAACAGGGAAAACATTTATAAAAGACTTTAAATACAATATTATAAGAATACAAGCAATTTAAATTTGGCAGAATTAGGGGAGTTTTAAAACAAGATAAAATCAAGAGGAAAATATGACTAGAAATTTGTTTAATGTCCTTAGTAGTATGGTTTTGGTGAGCATTGTTTTAATATGTCTTGCTCCCTTTACGTTTGCTCAGAATAATCTAAATATCACAGGATATTTTTCAACAAGATATGAAAAACAGTAGAATTATAATGAAAATTAAATCAAATATTACAAATAAGATCCTCTTTACAATAGTAGGAATTATATTCAGTCTGTCGGTTATAATTTCTATTTACTTTCAAATAAAACAGGAGAAACTTTTAGTTGCAAGCTACAGTGATAAGGTTAAGTCGCTTGTTGAAACAGTTGCTTTAGGTGTTACCATTGGATTAAAAAACGGAGATATAACTGCTACACAGAAAGCTTTTGATTATGCCAAAAGCGAAGAAGGTGTCCGTTTTATAATGCTGGTGTCAGGTGAAGCGGTTGTTGCTTCATTTCCAAACGGGATGCATTTCGATAAAAATCTTTTAGAATCTGATTCATTAATAGTTAAATCATCTTCAATTGATATAGATGCTTTTAAAGGTGAAGTAATTATCGGTGCATCGAAAGATACAATAAATAAAAGCATTTCGGAAATGCTTTATGAGACTATAGGTCTTACTTTGGTTTTTTTGGTGATTGGAATTGTCATAGCGTTTATTTCTGCTAAAAATATTTCAAAGCCTATTAAACATTTAAATGAAGTTGCAAACAAAGCTTCTGAAGGAAATTTAGATGTTGAAATTAATGTGAATACAAATGACGAAATTAAAACTTTGGCAAATTCGTTCATCATCATGCTTAAGAACATTAAAGATTCCAAGGAACAATTGAAAGAGGAAAAAGAAAGCATAAGCGATAAAATAACAGTAGCCGTAAAAGATGCTGAAAATCAAAAAGAATATTTGATGCAAAGCGTAAATACAATACTTAATGTAACTGAATAAATTTTCGGATGGTGATCTTACTGTTAAGTTAGAATCGGGAAAAAATGATGAAATAGGGAGACTGTTTAATGGGTTTAACAAATCTGTAAATAACATTAAAGAAATTATTAGGAAATTAATCCAGGTTGTGGAAGCTACAGCAAGTTCCAGCGCGCAAATATCCTCAAGTACTGAAGAGATGGCTTCAGGAGCTCAGGAACAATCAGTACAAACTTCTGAAGTAGCAGCAGCCATTGAACAGATGACTAGAACGATTCTTGAAACTACCAGAAATGCCGGGACTGCATCCGGAAACGCAAAGAAAGCCGGAACGATTGCAGGAGAAGGGGGTAAAGTAGTTGAAGAATACTATTCAAGGAATGATTAGAATCGCCGATGTAGTTTCTAAGGCATCCGATACGGTTAAGCAGTTAGGTAACAGCAGCAATCAAATCGGGGAAATAATTCAGGTAATTGATGATATAGCAGATCAAACCAATCTTCTTGCATTAAATGCAGCAATAGAAGCGGCCAGAGCAGGAGAGATGGGGAGAGGTTTTGCTGTTGTGGCTGATGAAGTTAGAAAGCTTGCAGAGAGAACAACTAAAGCAACTAAAGAAATAGCAGGAATGATTAAACAAATACAAAGAGACACGGCTGACGCTGTTGAATCTATTGAAAAAGGAACAGAAGAGGTTAAGAAGGGAAAAGAGATGGCGAATAAAGCCGGAGAATCATTGAAAGAGATAATTAATGCATCAAACAAAGTAGTGGATGATGTTAACCAAGTTGCTAGTGCCAGTGAAGAGCAGTCTTCAACCGCTGAACAAATAAGTAAAAGTATAGAGACAATAAGTAATGTTTCAGATGAGGGTGCAGCAGGAATACAGCAGGTAGCCAAATCTGCAGAAGAATTGAATAAACTGACGGAAAATTTACAAAAATTATTAGGCAGGTTTAAGATTGATGCTGATGGTAGTGAAATGCATTATTCAGTAAGACATAATGGAAAATTGATTGAATCTTAAATTATTATTTATGATAAGAAATAATAATTTCCGGTTGAAATTGAATTAGTATTTCAAAGACTGTAAGTCTTCGGAGAATTTAATTAATACTATCATTGAGAAATTATTTTAATAAAATCAATTTCCCAGTTTTTAGGCTGTTGCCTGCTTTGATTTCATATAAATAAATTCCGGAAGAGAAATTATCCGCATTCCAAAATATTTTATGCAGCCCCGGCTCCATTTGTTGATTTAAGAGTGTTTCGATTTTCTGGCCCGCAATATTATAAATTTCTAATTCTACATTTGTTAACCCCGGAAGATTAAAAGAAATTGTGGTTGAATTGTTAAAAGGATCGGGATACGCAGGGTAAAGAGCAAATTCTTGAATATCAGGTTTACGGGAAGAGACATCCGCGATTGTACCTATACTGAATTCAGTGCATTGGTCAGTATATTTACTGCCTAAGGCATTATTTTGAACAACTAATATCCTGCACTTTTTATTTGCAAAACTATCCGGGATAGTCCATTCATAATTAAGCTGCGATTTCATAATGCCTATTGCAAGTGTATCCCATGAAAGCCCGTTATTAAGTGAGAAATATAATTCCCACGTATTTGCTCCATGATCAATTTCAACCCTCCATTGAATATTTATTTGTTCCTCGGGATTAAATTGTTCGCCTCCTTTGGGGTAGACTAGAGATACATGTGCAAAAGAGAAAGTGCTGAAACTTAAAAACAAAATAATAAATAGAAATTGAAGCCTGCCGTTCATTTTTCCGTCTCCTTAAATTTAAAATAAAAAAAAACGACTTAAGAAGATCACAAATAAGTCACGTTTATAAAAAATTATTCCATTGTGTCATAATAGTCGATTTTCTTTTCGGCTTTCTTTTATTAGTTCCCTTTCTTAACAAATAGTGACTAATTCTGCTCAATTCTATAAAAAAGATTCGGAAATGAAATTGAGAGATCCTTTTAGAATTATTCAGAAGCTAAAAAAGGGGGAGCAGAAAACTAATTAACAGCCAGCTGATACCCGGTGGACGGCTGCTGGAGATTATAATTACGGGTAAGTGATATAATAAATCTAAGAAATGGGCAGCATGAGTATTATCATACGGTAATAACGGATTCGTATGCAGGAATTTAATAAAAGTTCAGCATATATGATTTAAGTGTTAATTAAAAAAGGCAGTCTTACGGCTGCCTTTTTTCGAACATTATTTAGGAGGGAACCTAAACAGGACTTGGGTAAAAGTTGCACAATATATTTCCCGGAAGATTGTAATAACAATCATGTTTCTTCCCGGAGGCTTTTATGAGTTTATATAAGTGGTGTAATTTTACAATTCGGCTTGATTCACTAATGTATTCCCCTTTTCTCGTTATCTCTAACTTATATGGCTCTAAACCTAATACATCGTTATCAAAGATTGTTTTTTCCCAATTCATAAATTTTCCAAATCACTTAATACAAATCTACTCTTTTACCTTAAGTCTCAACATAATTATTCATTAATAACACCAGCATACATATCACTAATTTTTTAACATACCAAGCTAAATATTTTTCATATGTAATTTTAACTTTATTAAGTTATTAATGTAAGCTTTCTTCATAACGATAAGATATTATATTGTATTCTAAGTACTTTTTCTTAAATTAAATTATTTAATTTCCTCAATTTGAATTGATTTCCCCTTTCTATTTTCCATTCCATCTTGAATGTTGAAATAAAAAGAAATCACATATTGAGCGCCAAAAGAATTGCTTACATTTAAAGTTCCCTGAATTTGTTCCACTAAACTGGTCACAAGCTGTAATCCGAGTGTTTCGGAAGAATTAATATCATAATCTTTAGGTAATCCGCGGCCATTATCCTTAAATATTAATTTATATGAATCATTATTATTTGCTACACCTTCAATAATTATTTCATTATTGCTTCCGGGTTTCCTGTTTTTAAATGCATGCTTAACAGCATTTGAAATAAGTTCGGTTAAAATCAATCCTAGAGATGTAGCTAGATCGATATTGATAAAAATTCTTTCGACTTCTATTTTATATAATATTCTATTAACATCCGATTTATATGAACCGGATAAATTCCTTATAAGTTCATGGAGATAATCACTAAAGTTTATCTGTATAAAATTTCCTGTTTGATAAAGCTTTTCATGTATAATCGCCATTGATCTAATCCTGTTCCGGCTGCTTTCAATTGCCTGGATAGATTCAGCATCTTTAAGGAAATCAGTTTGAAGATTCAGCAAGCTTGAAATAATTTGAAGATTATTCTTTACCCGGTGGTGAATTTCTTTCAATAATACTTCTTTCTCTTTTAAAGAGGACCGTAAATTCTTTTGTGATTCATTTATCTTTGTAAGCATAAAATTGAAAGAATTTGCCAGCTCTCCCAATTCATCCTGTCGTTTAATTTCCACAAAAGAAGAATAATTTCCTGAAGCAATATTCGATGAAGCCTTTGATAATTTGTTTAGGGGTTTAGTAATTCCCCGGCTCATCATCATTGCAAGTATAAATCCGCCTAATACCAACAATAATCCTATTATCAGCAGGTAACTTAAAAATTCATGTGATGAATAAAGGATCTTATTTTTTGACAACTCAATTAATACTACCCATTCTGTCCCGGGTATATTTTTCACTTCTGCTATGACGGGTTTTTTTCCCCCGCGAGAATATTCCACCGCACCTTTTTTCCCGAGAACATTAACGGGGGGATTTGGAACTATATCTACTAAATTGTACCATAATTTCCCGTTTTTATTTCCTACATAAAGTAAAGCATTTGAACCTAATATTTTTGATAAGTGTTCAATAACTTTCGGAGAGGCTAATACCATTCTCCATTTTGTAATATAACCGATTGTTATCTTACTCCTTACTACCGGGGCTGTTGCAGCCCAATAAATATGTTTACCGATTATAAAGAATTCACTAATGGTAGGTTTGTCGGGGATTAAATACTTATTTAAAAAATTGGAATCAGTTTCAATCTTCTTTTTAATAAATGTGGAAGTTAGAATACGTCTTTTATCGGCATTACGCAGTTCCACCATCAAAGTTAAAGTGTCAATTTTTGAACTAATGCTATTAAGTTCCTCTGCTGCATCGATGCTGTCTTTAGTGTCGCCAGTTTTTATATAATCCTTTATTTCGTTGCTCCCTGCAGCCGCAATTACAGAACTTAAAAAAGCATTAGTGGATTGCTGGAAAAGCGAACTGAATTCCGTTACCAATGCATTCAATCTTTCCCTCCCGCTCTCAAGGGATATTTTCTTTAAGTTGTTATATGAGGTGAATGAAAAAATTATAATTACCACCAGCAGTAGTGAGGTAATCAGGAGGGGTAAACGTTTCCCTATAGAAATATTATAAATCGAAAAATTACCCGGGAAACTGCTTTTATTTTTGTTCACAAAACTTTTTTATAAGATTATTGGTTCTTTATTTCAGCTCCAATTTAATTCTTTATTTTATTAATCCTCATATTTTTTAAGCTGCATTTCCAGTACTGTCATATTAATCACAATGATTACTAAGTTGATATCAATCACTGAATTAGTACATATATTGTTGAAAGAGAGACTCACTATTCGGTTAGGCAAAATCGGAAATTATCTAAATTATAAGCGCGGGAAATAATGAGCTTCTGATATTTCTATAATCTTTATAAAAACATGAAGTCGATCACTTGTTTCAAAAGCACGGATCTAAATAGTAGTCATTGAGACAATTCACAACCAGCAGTTTAAAAAAATGTTTTTAGAAAAAATTATTTAGTGGAGCAGATGAAGTGAACCTTGTTGCCAGCTTTAGTAATGAGCAGTCAGAAATATAATTACAAATAAACTTAGTATTAAAACAATTAACAATGTTTCAAATGGAAATGCTGCAGGAGCTCAGCTGATAGCAAGCCCCCGGGAGAATTAAATAACCCGACCGGGGAATTACAGAAGCTGATCTATGGAATTGAATTTGATACCTCTAGAAGCGATTTCAATATTCCTTCATTTAAAACTTTTTGAAGCTGAACTTTTGTTAATTAAAAGAAAATAAATTATTCAGCACTTTAAACAATTAGAGATATAACTCAACAAATTCGGCTGGAATTCGATAATAGATTAAGGAATTTTAAGTTGAAATTGGAAGAATAAAAATGTTAAAGAGGAAAAAATGAGCATAAATAAAGAACTAAGAACCGAGACTGCAGAGTTATTGCAACTGGTTACTTTTAATATCGGCAAAGAAGAATTTGGTGTCGATATTCTTCATGTCCAGGAAATAAATAGAATGACGCATATTACCAAGGTTCCAAATGCACCCCACTTTGTTGAAGGAGTAATAAACCTTAGAGGAAGAGTTATCCCTGTCATCGATTCCAGGTTGAAGCTTAAAATTGAAAAGAAAGAATACGATAAGAACACAAGAATCATTGTAGTCGAAGTTGAGAATAAAACAATAGGTTTTATTGTTGACTCAGTAAATGAAGTTTTAAGGATTCCTGCAAATCTTACCGAAGCACCTCCTGATATGGTAGCAGGTATTGAATCGGAATTCATAAAATCAGTCGGAAAATTGGAAGACAGGCTCCTTATCCTAATCGATATCCAAAAAATCATTCAGATAAATGAATTTAAGAAATTAGAAAAAATGGAAGCTGTTAACTGATTATTTTTTTGATATTCCAATAAAATACGTTAAATAAAATATTTTTTTTGCGATAATATAACAAATAACAATTCATATTCTCTTGCTAACTGGGATAATGATGGAAAGAATTGAACCTGAAATAAACAAAGACTTTGAATCAATTAAAGAGAAAAATTCAGAAGAAAAAATAATTTTCCTGGAATCTTTATATGTTTCCAAATTATCTGAAGCTGAACTTAATTCAATATCTGATTTAATAACCGATAATGATAAGGGAGTGAGAAACTCGGTAGCTTATCTGCTGATAAACAATGCAAATGAGAATATTTCCCGTAAAATCGTTCCTTATGTCTCTTCCCCAGATATTTCAATAAAAAACTTCGCCGGTGAAATTTTATTAAAAATCGGTTCAAAAGCCGTTGACGCAATGCTGGAATACATTGATGCTGGTGGTGATGATGATAAGAAATTTGTAGTTGATATTCTCGGTTTAGTTGGTGACGGTCGTGCAAGTGCAAAAATAACAAAACTTTTGAATTCAAATGAAAATGAGAATGTTATCTTAGCTTGTATAGAAGCTTTAGGTAATTTAAGCTCTGAAAAATCGCTTTATCATATTATGGCTTTTTATGACATAAATGAGTTATATAAACCGACTGTTATTGAAACATTAGGGAAAATAGGCTCTCCGGCTGCCCTTGGATTTATTTTATCCAAATATGAGGAAGAAGCGGACGACTTAATAAAATTTTCTATTATAGAAAGTCTTGGTTTAATAGGTGATGAAGAAACCTTTTTTTTCCTTTTGGCAGAATTAAACGAAGACAAAGGTCCTCTTGTTTGGCCGATAATTAAATCAATATATAATCTTAAAGAGAAATTTGGATTTGATATTCCGTTTGATGAAAGAATGAAGAAAATAATTCTTCAGACAATTGTTGATGCTAATATCGAATATAAAAAAATAGCGACCAGTTTATTATCAATATTTAATGATAAAGAAACGATAACTGTTTATTTGAAGATAATCGGGGATGATGCAGAGATTGATCAGATAATATCCCCGAGGTTCTGGGAAAATCCCAAGATGGTTTTTGAAATTATTGCAGAAATACTGAACCCGAAACCGCATAATATTAAATCACTTCTGAACTTACTAAAAGACATAATAGAATTGGATGGTGAAGAAAAATATAATTCCATGTCTTCACTTCAGTTAAGGAATATGACAGATTCTTTATCCCAATATTTATCGGATTCTGATGAAGAAGTACGGATGTTGGCGCTGGAATTACTTTTTATTTTGGATAAAAACGTAGCTGTTCTTTTCTTTGATGACTTTTCCGAAGATAATAATATCTGGAATAGGTTAAAGCTTGTAGAAATTCTAGGTGAAGTTGTTCATCCGAAGGCAGATGAAGTTTTAGTAAAATTAGCTAATGATTCGGAAGAAATGATAAGAGAAAGAGCTGGTTTCTGCCTTTCAAAAAGAGATATTAATATGTAAGCCTTTGGCTTTTAGATTTGAATAAAGAATGGATAATTACTCTACTTCGGCTATAAGAAATATTTCGCAGAGTACCTACTCAAAATCTCAAATAATGTCTAACCAGTTATTTGAGAAATGGAGGCAGTTTATTTATGAAAATAGCGGAATTTATTTTCAGGATAATAAAAAATACTTATTGGAAAGCCGTTTGTTAAAAAGGATAAACTACTTAGGTCTAGGTTCTTATGATGATTATTTGAAATACATTATAGACGGCATCAACGGAATAAATGAAAAAATATATTTATTTGAAGCAATAACAATAAATGAAACTTATTTTTTTAGGAATCAGCCGCAATTAGATGTATTAATAAGAACAATAATACCGGAAATAGTGGAAAAACAAGCGAAAGATAACAAGACAAAAATTAAAATCTGGAGTGCAGCTTCATCTTCGGGTGAAGAAGCTTATTCGGTAGCTATTTCTATAATAGATTTATTAGCCCCGAAATACCCGAACCTGGAATTTGAAGTTGTTGGCACGGATATTAGTTATGCAGTTATCGAAACCGCTAAACAAGGTATGTATAAAGAATATGCAATCCGGAATACTCCGGCTTATTACTTAAAGAAATATTTTACAGTTAACGGAAATAATTATCAAATCAGTCCTGATATTAAAAAGCATGTTTCCTTTAAATTGTTGAATCTGTATGATACTGCAGGTATGAGGAGCATGTTTAATTTCGATATAATTTTTTGTGCCAATGTCCTTATTTATTTCGATATGAATTCTAAAATAAAAGTTGTTAACCAGTTATATAATTCCCTTAATAAAGGTGGGTATTTATTTATTGGTTATTCAGAAACTTTGCACAATATATCAAAAGCTTTTAAAATTTTAAGCTTTCCAAAAACAATAGGTTATAAAAAAGAATAAAGAAAAATGAAAAAAGTAATTTTACTTGCTGATGATTCGCCTTCTATAAGAAAGTTTGTTGCTTTTTCCCTAGCAATGAAAGGATATGAAATCATCTCTGTTTCCGATGGTATGGAAGCGCTGGAAAAACTCCCTACTGAACCAATAAATCTGGTTATAACAGATTTAAATATGCCGAATGTAGATGGATTTGAGCTCATTAAAGCTATAAGAGGGAATGAAGAATTAAAGGAAATACCAATCATTATCCTTTCTTCGATGAGCGGGAACGAGGAAATTGAAAAAGGAATGACCTGTGGTGCCAATTCTTATTTGATTAAACCTTTTGATCCTAAAAGGATATTATATGAAGTTTCAAAATATTTAAATTGAGGTAAAAAAATGTCAATAAAATTTTTAATAGTAGATGATTCGGTAACAATGAGAAGAATTGTTGTAAACTCCTTAAGAAACATTGGTTATGATAATTTTGTTGAGGCTAACGAAGGCAAAGAAGCAATCGAAAAATTAACATCCGATGATAAAATAAATTTTGTAATAACCGATTGGAATATGCCCGGTGTTTCCGGATTAGACCTGGTTAAATCTCTTCGAAGCAATTCAAAATATGCAGCTCTTCCTATCTTAATGGTTACTACGCGTGGTGTGAAGGAAGATATAATTGAAGCATTGCAAGCTAAAGTGAGTAATTATATAGTTAAACCATTTACACCAAATATTTTGAAAGAAAAAATAGAACAAATCTTAGCAACAGTATAAAGAGAGTAATGTTATGAGTCAACCAACAAATATGGCAGAACTGTTTGATAGGTTAAATGATTTGAAATCTGTCTTCAAATATGGACAAAAATTGATTCCTATAATCCAAAGCCTTCTTGATTTCATGTCTGAGACAGTACCGCTTTTGGAAAATATTAATGCCTCAATTTCTGAAAGTACAACAAAAATTCCAAAAGCTACAAACCAGATCAATAATGTAACTAGTGCTACGGAATTGGCAACAACAGAAATTTTGGACATTATCGATCTAATCTCAAGCGATATTATAGAAATTGAAAAACAGCTTGAAGAAATTTTTAAAGTTAAAGAGGAAAAAAGAAATATCATTAAAAAGATCAGAAAATTAGTTGAGAATAAAGAAGTTAACCGGCTTTTGGATAAATATGAGAAGCTGGATAATATCACAAATCAATATAATCTGATCTCTGAATTAACATCAAAGATTAAAAATAATTCTTATAATATTACTC
Source organism: uncultured Ignavibacteria bacterium (assembly GCA_963739895.1). Lineage (GTDB taxonomy): Bacteria > Bacteroidota > Ignavibacteria > Ignavibacteriales > Ignavibacteriaceae > CAVQBP01. The sequence goes on from CAVUCR010000014.1 coordinate 128,077, forward strand.
TTTCACTCCAGGTACAGGATATTACCTCACAGCAATTGGCTGCTGTAAATCATCTTATTAGCTCTGTGCAGGAGAAATTAGCATCATTAATACTTAATCTTGAAGAGACAAGCGTCAACGATATTGAGTCGACAAAGATAATTGTTCCTGAAGGCTCTCATTTTGATCCGAATGCACATTATTCCAAAGCCGACGGCAGACAGGATATGGTTGATTCAATTGTAAGCAATCATAAGACTTCACAAGATGAAATAGATAAATTATTCTCATAAATATATGGAAGCAGTGAACGATTACCCCCTATTAAAAGATCCTGAAATGAAGGAGATACTTGAAAGTTTCCTGATAGAAACTAAGGAAATTTTAGAGAAACTCGATGTCGATTTGATGGAACTCGAAAAAAAATCCGAAGATCCTGATCTGCTTAACCAGGTTTTTAGATCATTTCATACCATAAAAGGAACTTCAGGTTTTTTTGGACTTGCCAAACTAACCAGTATAACTCATAAATGTGAAGATATTCTTAATAAATTAAGAAAAGGAGAAGCTAAATTAAATTCCGGTATTATGGATTCTATCCTTTTATCTTATGACAAAATACGGGAACTCCTGGGTAGTATAGAAGATAATTTGAATGAAAATGTTGATATTGAGCATGCGCTTGAAGATTTAACAAAAACTATCGAATCATTGGAAAATAACGGTTCCAATATAACTGAAGATAAAAAAGAAGAATCTTCAGCAAAGACTAAAACAAAAACAAAGAGAACGAGAAAAAGTAACAAATCGACAAAAACAACGGCAAACGGAAAAAAAGAGGCGCAACCTTTATTGAAAGATCTGTCAAAGGACGAAAATATGGTTGTAGAGACTGAAAAAGCAATTGAAGAAGTTGATGATAAAGTTGAAGATTTGGAAATAGATAGCTCGATTGAAGAAGATAAGGCAGACACTCATGAAACTAATAAACGGATAGAAGAAAAAAATCCTCTTGCACGGCTGAAAGAAATTAGACAAAAAGATAATACAATCAGGGTTGATGTCGAACGTCTTGATGAATTATTAAATATTGCATCAGAATTAGTATTAGGCAGGAATAGGTTAGCTCAGGTTAGTTCAGAATTTGCTCTTGAATATGAAGGAACCAAACTTTCACGTGATCTTGCCGAAGCAACCAGACAAATCGATTTGATGATGAATGAACTGCAATTAGTTGTAATGAAAACCCGGATGGTAAAAATCGGCAAGGTATTTAACCGATTTCCAAGGGTTGTTAGAGATTTATCAAAAGAATCGAAAAAAAACGTGAAATTGGAATTGAGAGGAGAAGAAACAGAATTAGATAAAACATTAATTGAAGAAATAAATGATCCTCTTGTACATTTAATACGTAATTCAATTGATCATGGAATTGAATCACCCGAGGCTAGAAAAAAGGCCGGAAAAGATGCAACCGGAACAATTACGCTTGCCGCCGAACATGAGGGTAATCATATTATAATTACAATTGAAGATGATGGTAACGGTATTGATCCGGAAATAATTAAAGAAAAAGCTATCAGTAAAGGATTAATTACAAGAGAAAAAGCTAAAGAACTTACAACTACTGATACATACAATCTTATTTTCCTACCAGGTTTTTCGACTGCTGAAGTTGTAACAAATATATCAGGTCGCGGGGTAGGGATGGATGTTGTTAAAACAAATGTAACTAAATTGCGTGGTTTAATAAATATCGAATCGAAAGTTGGTGTAGGAACGAAAATAATTATTAAACTTCCTCTTACTTTGGCAATTATCCCGGGTATGATTGTAAAAGTTAATCAACAATCTATGGTTATACCGTTAAATTCGATTATTGAAGTTGTTAGAGTTCATCTTGATAACATAAATACAATTAGCGGTCGTGAAGTTATTAGGATGAGAGACAGTGTTATTCCTCTTATAGGGGTTGACGAATTATTAAACGGTGTTTCATATAATGAAGATAAAGTCTGGCAATACGTTGTTATTGTTGGTATTGCGGAGAAAAGATTTGGAATTAAAGTGGATCATTTAATCGGCCAAAAAGAAATAGTCATCAAATCATTAGGAACATATCTGGGGACTATCGAAGGAATCGCGGGTTCTACAATTTTGGGAGATGGTACTGTGATTATGATTCTTGATATAGGTGAATTGATTCATAAGCTGGAAGTATAGTTTGGTTAAAATAATTAATGTGATAGTTGTTGACGATTCTGCATTTATGAGGAAGTCAATTTCAATTATGCTGGAAAGTGATGAAAGCATAAAAGTTATTGCAACTGCAAGAGACGGTGAGGAAGGCTACAATCTCACCAAAAAACTTCATCCTGATCTGGTTACAATGGATATTGAAATGCCGAAGATGGATGGTCTTACTTCATTGCAAAAAATAATGAAAGACTGCCCAACCCCGGTTATAATGGTGAGTTCTTTAACCACTGAAGGAGCCGAATCAACAATCAAGGCTCTTGAATATGGAGCCGTAGATTTCATTCCTAAAGAACTTTCTTATATAAATGTTAATATTATTAAAATAAAAGAAGAACTTGTAAGAAAAGTAAAAGAAATTGTTAAACAGAGTTCCTTAAGAGAAAGATTAAAAAGGCTTCGAAAATTAAGAGAACCTTCAACGCATGAAACCATTCCGCCATCAGCTAAATCTTTACCAAAAATTGGTTTTAAAGCTATTGCCATGGGAATTTCAACTGGAGGACCATTATCGCTACAAAAAATTATTCCCCAGCTTTCAAAAAAAATAAACTGCCCCATTTTTATTGTACAACATATGCCTCCTAAGTTTACTAAATCATTAGCCGATAGATTAAACAGTATGAGTCAATTAGAGGTTAAGGAGGCAGAAAATAAAGAGGCTGTAAGGAATGGAGTTGTATACATTGCCCCGGGTGGTTTACATATGACTGTTGATAGAAATAATTTAGGTACATTTTTTGTTTCTGTTTCTAATGAACCATCGTCATCATTACATCGTCCATCGGTTGATATTATGATAGATTCGGTTATTGATGGTTTCGGCAAAAATATACTTGGCGTTATTATGACAGGTATGGGAAAAGACGGACTCGAAGGGATTAGGAAATTGAAACAGCTTGGCGGATTTTGTGTTGCACAAGATGAAGAATCCTGCGTTGTATATGGTATGCCGAAAGCAGTAACAGAAGCGGGTTTTGCAGATGTTATCGCACCTTTGGAAAATATTTCAGAAATAATAAATCAGGCTTTTTAATATGAAAGAATCATTTGAAGAATCATTATATAAAGAAATTGAATTCGTTAGAAACCATAAAGGGGTTATAAAAGCTCCGCAAGCAAAAATCATCGGAAAATCAAAAATTTCTGTTGAAGAAGAAGGGCATAACGGTGCGAAAATAATCCTTAAAAAAGATGAAAATGATACTATTAAAGAAATTAAATTTATTTGTTCTTGCGGTAAAACAAAGTCGATAGTGCTCGATTATTCTGAATAATAATTTACATCTGGTTAGCTTTAGCCATTTTTACTCCATCCTCAAACACCTATTAAACAGTAAAGCGCAAAAATATAAAAATAATTAAGCTTTTCCCGGTATGGCATTTCTTTTGAATTTCCAAGATACAAAACTTGGAGATATAATGGCTGCTACCAACATAAGAGTTTTAGAAGATTTTATTGATTACTGTTCATTAAAAAATAAAATTATCAGTAAAAACATAGCAAACATTGGAACTCAAAATTACAAAAGAGAAGATGTTGTTTTTAAAGATTTATTGAATGATAACATGTCATTATTAAAAACAACTGATCCAAAACATTTTAGTACTGTTAATTTTGAGAGTGAAAATACCATTAAAGTTGATAACAGCAAAGATATGGTTTCGGGAGTAAATAACGTCAATATTGATGAAGAAATGGCTGAATTGGCAAAAAATACTATACAATTTAAGCTGGCGTCAAGAAAGATAGGTGATTACTTTAAAACACTTCAAGGTGTAATTAAGGGAGGAGGAATATAATTTTGAAAATTGGAGATAACTTCCCGGGCTTTAATATTTCGGCAAAGGGTTTAAGTATTCAACGTAACAAGATGAATATTATTGCTGAAAATATTGCAAATGCCGACGTGCGGAATGCAAACGGAATACCCTACAAAAGAAAATTTTTAACTATAATTCAAAAACAGAATCCTTTCCAGTTTCAAGGTATTCCGCCTCAAAGCACTTTACAATTAAACACAAGTAATAAAGATCATATTTCGGTATCACCTGAAATTTCAATTAATCAATATGCTAATGACGATTCAAGCCTTGTTTCAAATCAGCAGCAGGATAATTCCCCGGGCGAAGTGGTCTACATGCCGGATAGTCCTTATGCCGATGATAAAGGTTATGTCCAGATGTCAAATGTTAATATTATAAATGAAATGGTTCAGATGATAGCAGCTACAAGAAGTTATGAAGCTAACCTTACAGCTTTAAATTCTTCAAAACAGATGGCTAAAGACTCGCTGGAGATATAATAAATGAAAATTTCTACAAATAATATTGGTAATTATTCAATAAATCATATTCAAAAAGCTGTACAGCAAAAAGCTGTACAACAAAAAAACGATGATTTATCTGCAGATGAGAAAAGTTTCTTTATTGATAAGTACCCTCAGAAGAAAGAGGAAATAATTGATTATCATTTTTATCAAAAAGGCGGATCAATGTCTGGTGTTAAACTCGGACATTTAATCGATAAAAAAGGATAAGATATGAAAATAGGTGAAATAAATAGCATCTTACCGAGTAATCTTCTTGAGAAACCGAAAAAACAGAAAAACCGAATAACGCAGATTTTAAAAATGTATTAACTGATTTTATCGGTAATGTAAACAAAAGTCAGCTCGATTCGGACAATATGACCAATGACTTTGTTATTGGAAAAAATGTCGAAATTCAGGATGTAATGATTGCCGGCTGAAAAAGCCAAAACAAGTCTTCGAGTTACTGATGGAAATAAGAAATAAAACTTTGGATATGTATAAAGAATTAACCAGAATGCAAATTTACATAATATATGAATAAAAATCCATTCGAATCCAGTCTTAAAAATATTTAACAAACTGACACTTCAGCAAAAAATTATGATTGGTGGATGCGTTCCTGCAACATTGTTCTATTGTTAGTTATTTTTAATATTCTTTGTGAATAGCCTAATTACTCTACTTTATATACAAATCTTCGATCAAGAAGATGCTTCAAAAGTTGTTCGAGTATCTGAATACTCAAAAGAAATCCATACGAAATAGATAATAATGGAAGAACAATTAAAGTCCCCAAAGATAAAGTATATGAGACAAGGATTGAGCTCTCGCAGGTAAAGGTATACCGACTTCAGGAGTGGTTGGATATGAAATATTTGATAAGACTACGATGGGAATGTCTGAGTTTATGCAGAAACTCAATTATAAAAGAGCTCTTGAAGGAGAACTTGCCAGAACAATAATGGAGGAAGAGGGAGTTGATGGAGCACGGGTGCAAATAGTAATTCCTCAAAAATCAGTTTTTAAAGATGAAGAAAAACCTCCAACTGCTTCTGTAGTACTTAAACTTACAAAATAATTATATGATAACTAAAGGTAATATAGATGCAATTGTTAATCTTGTTTCCAGCAGTGTAGAAGGATTGCAACCGGGTAATGTAACTTTAATAGATACACGGGGAAGGCATTTACTTTCAAAAGAATTTAAAGAAAATCCTTTGGCTGTTTCGAGTTCAAAACAATATGAGATTAAACAATCGGTTGAGAATTATCTTGCACAGAAAGCTCAAACTATACTTGATAATATCTTAGGATACGGGAACGCTATAGTTCAGGTTAATGCCGATATAAATTTTGACCAGATTGAAAGAACCATGGAAATTTATGATCCTGATTGCCAGGTAGCTATTAGTGAACAAACAACTAAAACGGAAAATATAGGAAAAAATTTAGGTGACTCTTCCTCTCAGGTAAGTCACAGAATAATACAACTAATTACGAAATTAATAAAACAGTTCAAAAAGTTGTGCAGGGTTCGGGTAATATTAAACGGTTAAGCGTTGCAGCAGTAATTAATGATGTTGCAAAAGAAGTGAAAAAAGGGGAAAATGTTGAAACCGTTTTTGAACCGCGTTCAACTCAGCAAATGAAAAAACTTGAAGATATTATAAAAAATGCAATCGGTATAAACTCGGATAGAAAAGACCAGTTTTCAATTGAAAATATATCTTTCGAAACTAAACCATTTGAAGATTTACAGGTAGAAAAACCTTCATCAATAATTAACAATTTTGACGGATACTTTAATATCATTTTGATTGTTTTAAGTATCGGCGGAGCAATGTTTATTCTTAAAAGTTTAATGACAAAACTAAAAAATCAAAAAGTGAATTTCGGAAACATCGATCAATTCGAAGAAAAAAGACTTGAAAGTTATGAAGCTTCATCTCCAGTTGAAAAGAGTAAACCAGGTAAAAGAATAGCTCAAAAACCTAAGAGGGATTTACTTCCTATCGGAGAAATCGAAGATGATATTTCCGATGAAGCAGTAAGAAAACAACGTCAACAGGAAAAAATATCTAATTATGTTGCAAAAAATCCTAATGATACTGCAAAACTTATTCACTCCTGGATACATGAAGACGAGTTATAGGTAATAGTTATGGCTGAAAAAGGTTATAAAACAACAGACATCTCAGGTATTCAAAAAGCCGCTCTTTTATTAATCGCTTTAAATGTTGAAACAGCTTCCGAGGTATTTAAGTTTTTAGACGCAGCAATCGTTGAACAAATTTCAACCGAAATATCAAAAGTAAAGAATATACCTTCTCAAGTTGTAGATCTTGTGATGGACGAGTTCTATGCAATGGCAACCGCTCGTCAATATGTTCTTGAAGGAGGAATTGAATACGCTCAAGCATTACTGGAAAAATCTTTTGGGCCTGGTAAAGCAACAGAAATAATTGAAAAAGTCAGGTCTCTGACAACTTTAAAAGGATTTGATGTACTCAAAAAAGCTGATTCTGCACAATTAGTAAGTTTTCTAAATAAGGAACATCCTCAGACTATGGCCCTGATTCTTTCTCATCTAAATCCAAATCAAACTGCTGAGGCTCTTCAAGAACTGCCAGAAAATATTAGGGATGATGTGGTTTACCGGATTGCTACTTTAGGGAAAATATCCCCTCAAACTTTTAAAGCAGATTGAAAAAGTAGTAGATGAAATGGCAGGTTTCAGTATGTCTCAATCTTTAAGTAAAATCGGCGGAACTAAAAGTCTGGCAAATATCTTAAATAAAACAAATGCTTCGATGAGTAAAGAAATATTGGAAAGACTTGATCAGATGGATCCCGATGTCGCCCAAGAAGTAAAGCGTCTGATGTTCTTGTTTGATGATATACTCCATATACAGGATAAAGATGTCCAGAGAGTTTTACGGGAAGTTGATAGAAAGGATCTGGCTCTTGCTCTAAAAGTTGCTGACGATAAATTAAGAGATAAAATATTTGCGAATATGTCTGAAAGAGGATCTGATTTACTTAAAGAAGAGCTCCAATATATGGGTATGGTTAAATTAAAAGAAGTTGAAGCAGCCCAAGCTAAAATTATTGATCTTATAAAAATGCTTGAGGAAGCCGGTGAAGTTACTTTGAATTTAAGAGGCAGTAAAGAAGAAGTTTATGTCTAATGTAATTAAAATAAATTCGACTGCATCAAAAAAACTTTCTATACGTTTAAAAGTGAACTGGATGAAATGGAAGACCGGAAGAAACCGGTACAAAATCAACAGGAAATTCAGCTTAAACAAAAGTATGAAGAAGGATTCAGCGACGGTTACGAAAATGCCAAGAATGAGGTTGAAAAGATATATAAAGAAAGATTTATTAAAAAAGTAGATGAATTTAATAAAATTCTAAATACCGTAGATGAAAAAATATCCGGCTACGACCAGGAATTTGAGAATGTTGTTATTCGGCTTTCTTTTGAAATAGCTCAGAAAATAGCCAGGAGGGAAATTCAAAAAGAATCTACAATCCAAGAAGTTCTAAAAGACTCTTTAAGAAAAATTCTCGGTGCAAATTCTGTTATTATAAAAATTCATCCTGACGACTATAAAATTCTCAACGAGGATAAAAACAAGAATATATTTTTTGACGAATCGTTTTCTAAAATAAAATTTGAACAGGATGATAGAATTGAACTAGGCGGATGCGTTGTAGAAACAGAAATCGGAAATGTTGACGGAAGAGTTTCTTCTCAGTTCAACGAATTAAGAAAATATTTTGATTCCAATTTGATTCCGCAAACCAGTTAATTGAAAATGAACTTAACACAAAATTATATAGAGAAATATAAAAGCATTTTAAATCGTGTTGAACTGATTAAAGTGAATGGAAAAGTTTCCGATGTGGTCGGGCTTATAATTATTTCGATAGGTCCAAATGTTTCATTAGGTGAAGTATGTACTATAGTTGATAGAAACGGTAAAGAAGTTTGTCAATCGGAAGTTGTCGGTTTTAAGGAAGGGAAAGTGCTTTCGATTGCATTGGGAGAAGTTCATAATATTTCACCAGCATGTGAAATTATAGCAACCGGAAAACGATTTTCAGTCCCTGTTGGGAAAGAATTGTTAGGAAGAGTAATCGACGGATTAGGGAATCCTATCGACGGTAAAGGTGCATTAAATTGTCCTGCAATGTTCAGTATTCACCGCGAACCGCCAAGCCCGCTTAAAAGAAAAAGAATTGGTACACCTTTGCAAACCGGGGTAAGATCGATAGACGGACTATTGACAGTGGGTAAAGGTCAGAGAATGGGAATATTTGCCGGAAGCGGTGTTGGTAAAAGTGTAACTCTCGGAATGATAGCAAGAAATACTAACGCAGACGTTAATGTTATAACCTTAATAGGTGAAAGAGGAAGGGAAGTCAGGGAATTTATTGAAAAAGACCTGGGTGAAGAAGGATTGAAAAGGTCAGTTGTTGTAGTCGCTACCAGTGATAAATCTGCACTTGTAAGGATAAAAGGAGCTTATATAGGTACAACTATAGCTGAATATTTTAGAGACCAGGGAATGGATGTTGTTTTAATGATGGACTCTGTTACCAGATTTGCAATGGCACAACGTGAAATAGGGCTTACAGTTGGCGAACCCCCGACATCAAAAGGATATACTCCATCGGTTTTTGCAATTCTTCCGAAATTACTGGAACGAGCCGGAACTACTGAAAACGGATCAATTACCGGCTTTTATACGGTTTTAGTAGACGGTGATGATATGAATGAACCTATTGCTGACGCAGTCAGATCAATTCTGGACGGACACGTGGTTCTATCGCGCAAGCTTGCAAACAAAGGACAGTATCCTGCTGTCGACCCGCTTCAAAGCGTTAGCAGGGTGATGCCCGATATAGTAACTTCGGATCATTATCAGCGATCAATGATTTTTAATGAAATACTAGCAACCTATAAAGAGGCTGAAGATTTAATTAACATTGGTGCTTATGTCAAGGGGAGTAATCCCCAGATTGATCATTCACTTTCTAAAATAAATTTATTAAGATCATTTTTGAAACAAGATATGAATGAAAAAACATTATATGACTTTACTGTATCTCGTTTAAATGAGATTATTGAAAAACCATTAACCTGAATAAATATTTATGCCGAAATTTAAATTTAAGTATGATTCCATAAAAAAAGTAAAAGGTTTATTAGAAAAAAAAGTTCAAAAGGAAATTGCTCTTATCGACTTGGAAATTGAAAGAAATATTTTTGAGCGTGAAAAATTAGTGTTAGAAATTGAAAATAATTTGAAGAACCGTAAAAACAATAGGGTCTCGGAATTAAAAGCAGTGGAAAATTATAAAACATCACTCGAAAAAAGAGTTGAAAATATTCAAAAACAAATTTTCCAGTTAAATAAACATAAAGATGAAAAAGTGAATGAATTGATAGAAAAAAGCAAGGAAAATAAAATTTTTCAAACATTGGAAGATAATCATTTTGAAATATTCAAATATGAAGAAAATCTCAAAGATGAAAGCAAAATAAATGAAATTGCTACCCAAAAGTATATTCGAGATAAAAGCTGAAATGAAAATAACAAATATCCTGATTTTTGTTGCAGCATTTATTTTCGTAACGATTGGATTGATATTATTAAATTCAATTTATTCCAATATTTTTAAATTTGATTTCTCACCAATTACAGCCGCTGATTCATTATCGGTTGCCAGTACAGTATCGAAAAATGATCCTGAAGTTGAAATGAATAAGCAATTCAGTAAAAAAGTTGAAGCAATCGAGGGAAAAGATTCCACTAATAACAATCTTAATTTTGCAGTAGACAGTGCAGTTACTCCTCCTCCTAAAGCGAAGCTTATTCCGCAGGTTGTGCCAGTTCAGAATAAATTAGCTGATGAAGCCAGAATTAAAAAAACTGAGGCTGAAGAGAAAAATCCGCAGGAAACACAGGCAGAGCAGTTGGTACCAACAAATGAAAATGAAATGATTATTGATAATAATAGCAAATCCAGTGTCGATACTATCTACCAGAAATGGATCAAACAAACTGCAAAAATGTACGAATCAATGGATCCTAAAAAAGCAGCCCTAATTATAAAAAAATATTCCGAATCGACTGCAAGAGATATTATTTATAAAATGAAAAAAAATAAAGCGGCAGATGTTTTAGCCGAACTTGATCCTGCTACGGCAAATAGAATTGCCCGGTTTCCAGGTGACAGTGAAATAATACCAGTTATTAAAAACTAATGTAACTATAAAGTAATTTTAAGTTGATACGATAATATAAAATGAATACAAATATATTTGATTTTCAAAATGGTGATAGCGTAATGCAGTTTAATCCTCTTTTTCTTCCAGCAAATACTTTTGTCGATAATCCGGGAAATGTTAAAACTTTTAAGTTAAGCAATAGTTCATACTTATTTTCGGATATAATAAAAGTATTTGTAGGATCGGGTTTGATGAAAAATCCTGCAGACGGATTAAACCTTCCCACTGATTCTTCCCCAAAACAAATTCCAGCCGAAAATATCTTTTCATTTAATATTGTTGATAACAGTAACTTAACCAATTTAAGTAAAGGTTTAAATAATGATAAATCGTCATTGTCTAATTTAAAAACAATAATTAAGTTACTAAATAAATTATGCGGGTCGGGGCAAATCAATTTACAGCAAAACGAGACCTCAGTAAATTCTACTAATTCGGCAAATGAAAAATTATTAACAAGTGCCGGGCTAAAAGATCTGTTAAATGATATAGATAATTTGGCGAAAAGTGCTGATGGGAAAGAAAATTCTTCAAAAGATAAAAATAAAATTGATAGTGATACCCAAGATATATTCTCACAAATTCTAAATTCATTAAAAAACGGTGTTCCGGTTATAATTAGTATTGTCGGAAAAACAGAAACTCTCAAAATAGAATTAAGTAATGGTGATATTCAAAACCAGAGTGAAATAACGGAAAACGTTAGCTATGGAAATGACTTTAGCGGGCAATTACCCGAAGAAAAAGAAGAAAATTACAGTTTAAATACCAAAACAAATAATGAAGAAACCTCTGGCATCAAAGCAGTTAATTTGTCAAGCATTGAACAATTAGGCCAAAAATCCGCGTTGGAGAAAAGTTTCAAATTAGATCTTCAGAAAGCTGATAAAGAAAATCAGGGAAAGAAATCATTCCCTGCAGAACAAACAGAACAAGTTGCTGAAATAAATGATAAAAATTCCGGTTCGGATAAAATTGAAGAGCTTATCTCTGATTTAGGTAAGAATGAAGTTAACATATCCAAAGATGGAGAATCAGTAAAACTTGAATCTGAAAATAAGTCCGGCTCAACTGGGACTATCAATAAAACCTCAAATCAGAAACCTTCAGATTCTTTTCAATTTTTAAAAATTGATGAAAAATCAGGGAAGAATGATATTTATAAGTTAAAATTTGAAATTTTTGAAACGGGGAAAACATTTTCGCAAAATAAATCTGATTCAAATTTAAATATTTCTAAGAATTCAACCGGTAAATCAGCCAGTAGTAGTATAAAAAATAATCCCGATCCATTAACTATAGAAAAACTAATGGCTTCAAAGAGCAGTTTAAAAAATATAGGTGTTAAGGTTGAAGTTGAAAATAATCTTAATGAAGGCAATTTATCAGCGAAGAACAAGTCTGCAGCCACACCAAATAAGCCCGATATTTCCGATAACAGCAAGGTTAATAAAACCAATATAAAAATTCAAACTGAGCCTGATTCCATAAAAACAGAACCTTTAACTTCCGATGATCTATCTTTAAGTTCAATGGATGACTTAAAGATTTTAAATAGATACACAAAGGCTAATGATATTTCCTATAAAATTGAGGGGAATAAAAATGGAAACGGGGAAAATAAAAAAGCTCAAATAACAGATGTTAAGACTGCAGTAGATTCTTCCGGCAAAATAATTGAAAAAAATCCTGAACAGAAAAATGTACAGGTTGAGTTAAGTGCTAAAACAAATTCCAATGTACAAGAAATTAAAAATCATCCAGATCTAAATTCTGAAAACAGTAAAGATATAAAAGCGGCAGGAAATGAAAACCAGACGCTCAGCCATAAAGAGACTGTTTCAAATTCTAATTCAACAGATAATTATAGACTAAATAATTCCGAAAAGGCCAATTTAAATAACAATTCTTCCGGCGATAATTTCAGCGGGGGATTATCAAATGAGAAGCAGGATATATTTAATTCTTCTAAAAACCAGGAGCAGGTTTACAATGATCAGGGAGAAAATGCCTTTTCCTCTTATTTTAATAAGTTTGATGTTAATAATCTTCAAAACATAAGAAAACCGGTATACTTTAATAATTTAAGCGATCAAGTGAAAACAATCGATTATTCCGAGATTATTAAAGAGATATCAAATTTGGCTTCAAATAAAGACAAAAGAAGTATTGTTTTAAAATTAATCCCTGAAACCTTAGGTAAAGTTAAAATTTCATTAGATATATCGAATAATATAATACATGCTCATGCAGAAGTTGAAAACGAAGCGGCTAAGTCTTTAATGCAAAATAATATAGACAATCTAAAGCAAGCTTTAGTTCAGCAGGGAATGCAATTAAATTTTTTAAATATTTCTCTTTCAAATCAACAAGAACAGAAATCAAATAGATCCTATTTATCAAAAAGAAAGTCTACCTATGCCGAGAATCAAATAGGAGAAATTGATGAAAAGGAACAAAATAACGTTACTAAACATTACGGCTACAATACTTACGAATTTTTAGCCTAGGAGTGAAAAATGGATCTAAATAGCATTGCAAATAGCGGGGCAGTCAATTCTGCTTCAAGTTCACAAACAAGTACTAACAGCGTTCTTGGGAAAGATGATTTTTTAAAACTGTTAATCACACAGCTAAAAAACCAGGATCCTATGAACCCGACAGATGGGACTGCATTTGCATCACAACTTGCACAATTTAGTCAATTAGAACAGTTGTCAAACTTAAATGATGCGATCCAGCAAAGTATGAACAATAGTTTATATTTAACCCAATCTATTAATAATTCGTTAGCTTCGAATTTAGTTGGTAAAAATGTCACGGTTTTATCGGATTCGGTAAGCAATAAAGGACAGGGAGAAACACAAATAGGTTATACTTTACCGCAAAATGCTGCATCAGCCACAATTCAAATACAAGATGAATATGGTGCCACAGTAAAAACTATGCAGGGAATACCTTTGATAGCAGGTGATAATAAAGTTTCCTGGGATTTTTCCGATAATGATGGTAATCAATTACCTGAAGGTAAATATACTTTTACTGTTGATGCATATGATGAAAGTGGAAATAGTATTACTGCACAAACTTTTAGTTCCGGGACAATTGACGGAATCAAATATTCAAATTCCGGTGCTATGGTTTTAATAAATGGTGTGCAGTACAATCTTTCAGATATAATGGAAATTTTAAGTAATCAATAAGGAGCAAATCAATGATTGAAATGAATGGTATAAATGTACCATTTGTACCAATTGAACATGGAAAGGAAATCAGCAAAGCTAATGTGCAAGATCCTTCCACTCCTTTTAAGGCAATTTTCAAGGAAGAGCTAGAAAGGGTAAAATTCTCTAGTCATGCTCTAAAAAGACTAGAAAATAGGAATATAAGTCTCTCGGATGATGATCTGGGAAAAATTCAGAATGCGGTCGAAAAAGCAGAATTAAAAGGAGCAAAAGACTCATTAGTAATGATGAAGGATACAGCTTTCATCGTTAATATTCCGAATAAAACTGTTGTTACTGCAATGCCTTTAAATAATTCGGAAGAAAACATTTTTACAAATATTGATAGTGTAGTTTTCGCATAAATAAATAAATAACAATAGAGCGGGACCTTTTGAGGACGCTCTGGATTCAACTGACTGACTGATGTTGGATCAAAATTTTAAAAAAATATAATCCTTAGGAGGTTATTATGGCACTTCTTAATTCTCTCTTTGCCGGAGTATCCGGTTTAAAAAATCACCAATCTATGATGGATGTAATTGGTAATAATATTGCCAATGTAAATACTATCGGTTTTAAAGGATCGAGAGTAACATTCAGTGATACATTTAACCAGTTTGTAAAAGCCGGAACCAATCCCACGGAAAATACCGGTGGTACAAACACCTTCCAGATAGGTCTCGGTGCTAAAGTAAATTCGATTGATAGAAACTGGAACCAGGGAACTTTTCAAACAACAGGTATTACCACAGATTTAGCGCTGCAGGGAAGCGGTTTATTTATATTAAAAAGCAATGGTGAAAATTTCTATTCCAGAGCCGGTGCATTTATTTTTGATGCCGACGGAAAATTAGTTAGCCCTCAAAACGGAGCTATTGTTCAAGGTAAAGTAGCTAATGAAGATGGTATTTTACCTCCCGGAAATAATCTTGAAGATATTGTTATAGATAAAAATCTTAAACTTCCTGCCGTTGCAACAAACCTGATTAAATGGGGCGGAAACCTTAAAAGTAGTTCCGAATTAACCAGGTCGGAGAATGTTGTTATGAGAGGAAATATACAGGACGATGGTGACTTCACAAACGGAACAACCACAACCGTTTCAACAAGTATTTATGACACTTATGGTGATGATTATAAATTGAATGTAAATTACCAGGAAACCGGCGTAGCTAATCAATATAATATGACATGGGAAGTACTTGATGCTGACGGCAACTCAGTTGGTACATCAGCTGCACCAATCAGTCTTCAATTTGCAGATGATGGTTCTGGAAATATGGTTCTTAATCAAGCATCGCTCGATAAATTTGATCCAGCTGCTGCTGGTTATGATGCAAATACGGCGGTGACTCTAAACTCAGTAGGTCCGGATTCAGGTGATATACAATTTCAGCTCGATGGTACCAACACAACCAATCAAACAAGTACTAAGACACTTAGTATCTCAGCTGACGGTAACAGGCAGCCGAATATTGTGAGCGGTTCCGTAACGATTTTCGATTCTTTAGGTAATTCACACCAGATTACATTGAAATACACGAAAATTTCTGATAATCAGTGGACATGGACAGCATCTGTTCCCGGCACAAGCACAGATAATGGTCAATCGGCTTCTTCTACAGGAACAATTGCATTTAATGCAGACGGTACATTAGATCCGTCAAATATATCTCCAAACAACCCGCAGTTAACTTTTACCCCAACTGGCGGTGCAAATCCGTTAGTTATTGATTTAAATTTCGGCAGCGGTTTTGACGGAATCACCCAAACTTCAGCAAGTTCAGTTGTATCAGCTTTAAGTCAGAATGGTTCTGCGTCGGCAACATTATCTAATTTGAATATAGATCAATACGGCAACATTGAGGGTATTTTTTCAAATGGAAATTCCCGTACGCTTGCCCAGGTAATGGTTGCTACTTTCCAAAACTTAAATGGTTTGATAAGTGTTGGCGATAACCTTTATTCGGCTTATGCAAACTCCGGTGAACCAAGAATCGGCAGCTTAGGAGAAGAGACCGGAACGACAGTACAATCCGGTGCACTTGAGCAGTCAAATGTGGATTTATCCGAAGAATTCACAAAGATGATAGTATCTCAAAGAGGTTTCCAGGCTAATGCAAGAGTAATTACAACTGCAGACACTTTGCTCCAGGAAATAACAAACCTTATCAGATAGTTAATAATTTAATTCTTTTCTTATAGAGCGGCCGTTAGGTCGCTCTATAAATCTACTTTTTAGTTGAAAATGAGCCTTATTTAGGTTTAACGAATTCAACCATCTGTATAATAATGGCCAAATTCCCACTACTCTGCTTATTTAATATCCTTTTGATTTCTTAATAAAAACAATGAAAAACTCAAAAATAGAATACTCCGATAAAATAAATCCGCGTTAAATAGTCTAAAATGTAAGAAAATCCCTCCGATATTTTTTTCTAAAATTATATGGCATATCTATTGATTTAATTAAACCACTATGGCAGAAGAAGAAACAAAACAAGAACAACCGGAAGAAAATATAGAACCCGCTATACCAAAGAAAAGTTCATTTTTTAATCAAAAAGTGATCTTAATTGGATTACCGCTTTTCATCATTCAATTGGTAGCGGTCTATTTTATAACAGCAAATTTCCTATTAAATAGGGTAGAAGGCTCTACTTCAAACAATGCCCGGACTAATACGGAAAATAAAAGTGGAAACCCGGCGGAAAAGAATAAAGTCGAGCTTGGAAAATTTATCTTTTTAATCGAAGATGTAATTGTAAATCCGGCAGGCACCGAAGGGAAGAAACTCTTGCTCGCTTCTATAGGATTTGATCTTTCAAATGAAAACGAGCAGCAGGAATTAAAGAGCAAGGAAGTCCTCGTTAAGGATGTAATTGTGTCCACTTTATCAAGCAAAAATCTTGAGCAGCTTTCAGATAGTTCCTTCAGAGATAAATTGAAAAACGAAATCGGGCAAAAAGTTATAAACTTAATTCCCGATCTTAAATTAAATGCAGTTTATTTTAGTAAATATATCATTCAATAAAAATGGCTGAAGTACTTTCACAACAAGAAATAGATCAACTACTTAATAAGGTAAAAAGCGGAAGAGAAAAAGAAGATGACGTAGTTGTTAAGTCCTCTGATAATGAGGTTATTCCTTTTGACTTTCGGCTGCCCAATAGGATTTCGAAGAATCAGCTTCGAACCATAAGGAATATAAATGAAAATTTTGCTGAAAGCTTTAGTTCTTTTTTAGTTTCAAAAGTTCAATCTATGGTTGTAGTTAAAGTTACAACCGTAGATCAAATCTATTACTCCGAATATATTTTATCTGTTCCGAATCCTGCATGCCTTTTTACTTTTGAAATAAAGAATTCGGATATAAAAGGGATATTGGAGATTAATAATGATTTAGCTTTAACCATAGTTGATAGACTTTTAGGTGGGAACGGAAACAGCACGAAACAGTCGAAAATGATCACACCCATTGAACAAAAAGTTTTGAGTGCGGTAGTTGAAAAAGTAATGCAGGATTTAAAGAAAGCATGGCAGGTAGTAGGTAATTTTGAATTTGGAGTTGAAAGATTTGAGCCGGATATTGATTTCGCCCAGATTACAACGCAAAGTGAATCCGTTTTGCTTATAACTTTTGAAGTAATGATCGGTGATCAACCGTATATGATGAATATCTGCTTCGCTACTTATGCATTTGATTTAATTTTGAACAAACTTTCTTCTCAAAAACTTTCTTCCGTTAGACCAATGAAATATGACGGGACAACATCCGAAGAAATTTTAACCAGCCACCTTTACCAAACATTTATTCCGGTTACTGTTGAATTTGGCAAAGGAAAAATCACAGTTCAAGAGTTAATGGAATTGCAGAAAGGGGATATAATTGAACTGGAAACCAAAATAAACGATGAACACTTGATTAAAATAGGTAATAAGATCCTTTTCTATGGACGGGCTGGGAATCTTAACAGGCATAAAGCTATAAAAGTAACTAGAAAAATAATATCAGAAAATCTAAACAGGTAAAAATCCATGGCTGAAAATATCGAAAAAGATCAAAACAACGATATAAATAATGAAGAACCAACTGAATCATCCGATTCTGCTAAGGACAATAATGAAGATGTCAAGGTAGCTGCCAATTTAGCTGATTTCGAGGATCTCGAAGAATCAAATATCCGCGACACAAATTCTTCCGATAAGCTGGATTTCTTAAAAGATCTGCAGCTTAGTGTTTATATTGAATTAGGCAGAACCCAAATGCAGATAAAAGATATTCTTGAACTGGAAAGAGGCTATGTTATCGAACTTGATAAATTAGCAAGTGAACCGGTAGATATTTTTGTTAATAATAAAAAAATTGCCGAAGGCGAAGTTGTTGTTATTGATAAGCATTTTGGAATTCGTATAACCAACCTAAACGAAGCAACAAACAGGTTAAAAGGATTGTATTAATGGGCTTTTATGATGTTATTAAAGTTTTCTTTCCTCTTTTACTAATTGTCGGTTTACTTTATACCGTACTTCATTTCGTAAAAAAATCAGGATTCTCCATCCGTAATAATAGTTCAAAAATTTATAAAAACCTGAATATAAAAGTCGTTAGTAACCAAATGATTATGCCGAAGAAATTCATTTCAATAGTAAAAATAAAAGACAAATTTCTTGTCCTGGGAGTAAGCGAAAATTCAATAAATATGCTTAAAGAATTTGATGATGAAATTGAATATGAAGAACATGTAAATAATGAAAAAGGCAGTGAGAATAATTTTCTTTCTATTTTAAAAAGAACTTAGGGATTAGATGAAAAAATTTGTTTTTATTTTTTTGATTTTATTGACTGTATTAGCTGTTTGCCCGGTTTTTGCTCAGCAGGCAACCACAGTTCCGATTCCTAAAATTGGAATTAATATCGGAACTTCTGAAAATCCCAAAGATGTTTCCGTAACTCTGCAAATTCTACTTCTAATGACAGTGCTTTCACTGGCGCCTTCACTTTTAATTATGACTACATCATATTTAAGAATAATTATTGTTTTTCATTTCCTTAAAAGCGCTCTCGGCACCCAAACAATGCCCCCAAGCCAGCTTTTAGCAGGGATAGCTCTTTTTATTACTTTTTTTGTTATGGCTCCTACATGGAGTAAAGTTAATGAGACGGCCTTGAAACCTTTAATGGAAGGAAAAATAAAGCTGGAAGAAGCCTATGATAAGGGAATTGAACCTATCCGGGACTTTATGTTTAGAAATGTAAGAGATGAGGACCTAGCATTATTTATTAACATGGCAAATTTAAAAAGACCTGAAAATAGAAATGATTTGCCTACATATATAGTTGTCCCCGCATTTGCATTAAGCGAACTTAGAGCCGGATTTATAATTGGTTTTTTCCTTTTTATTCCGTTTTTGATGATTGATATGATAGTATCAAGCATACTTATGTCCATGGGTATGATGATGCTCCCTCCGATGTTAATATCATTACCCTTTAAAATATTATTATTTGTTTTGGTAGACGGCTGGAATTTAATAGTCGGTTCAGTAGTAAGGAGTTTTACTTAAATGACTGAAGAAGTAGTAATTCAAATTATTAAAGAAGCGTTTTTTAATACATTTATTATAATTTTACCCGTCCTGGGAGTTTCTCTGGTTGTAGGTATAATAATATCTATTTTTCAGGCAGCAACTTCAATACAAGAAATGACTTTGACTTTTGTACCTAAAATTCTTGTAACGGCAGTAGCAATAATTTTCCTTCTTCCCTGGATGATGGATAAAATAGTATCCTTTACCTTGAAAATATTTTCCATGTTTCCTAGTATAATTAGATGAATCATATACTAATCTTTGATTTTATAATTGTCTTATTAATATTTTTGAGAATAGTATCGGCATTCCTTGCGGCACCAATTTTCAATAATCAGGCTATACCGTTTCTCGCAAAAATGTTTTTGGCATTTGTTATTGCTTATATCATTTTTTTGGTAAGAGATAATACTGCTACTAAAGTAGAAACAGGGCTGTTCTGGTTATTTATAAATGCCGGCAAGGAAATAATTACAGGTTTATTAATAGGATACTCCCTGAATCTCGCTTTTTACGGCTTTTCGTATGCCGGCAGTCTTATTGGATTTAATATGGAGCTTTCAATGGCCCAGGCTCTTAATCCTATGGATAATACAGATACCAATATCTTGGGAGAAGCAATTTACATGGGAGCAATTTTAGTCTTCTTTTTAATCAATGGGCATCATTATTTAATTAGAGCTCTTGCATATTCCTTTAGTATTATACCATTGGGCAAATACTCTATATCAAAACCTGTTTATGATTTAATAATAAAATATTCGGCGGGTATTTTTGTTATTGCAATAAAAATATCGGCCCCTTTCTTAATATCTTTTTTCCTAATAAATGTTGCAGAAGGAATAATAGCTAGGGTAATACCACAGATGCAGGTCTTTTTTGTAGTCCAGCCTCTTAAAATCACTATAGGTTTTTTGCTTTTAATAATGACTACACCGCTGATGATCTTTGCTATTAAAAATCTTTTAAAATCTTTTGAAGATAATCTTTTCACTTTAGTAAAAGTGTTGGGAAGTTAAAATGGCTGAAACAGACGGACAGGAAAAAACCGAACAACCGACGTCGAAAAAACTTGATGAAGGAAGGGAAAAAGGGCAAGTTGCTAAAAGTATGGAGATCAATTCCCTGGTTATCTTTACATCGGGGCTGATGTTCCTCTATTTTACTCATTCGATGATCGGTCATAATCTTTCAGAGCTTACCATAAAACTCTTTTCTTCTTTGGATGTACTAACCTTAAACTTTAACACATTCCAGATATATGTAAAAGATGGACTATGGTTCATGACTTTTACAGTTGTTCCGATATTTATCGGTTTATTTATTACCGCGTTTGTTGCAGCAGTTTCACAAGTCGGTCTTAAAATGAGCTTTAAAGCTCTGACTCCAAAAGGTTCAAAATTTAATATTGCCAGCGGAATTAAGAGAGTCTTTTTCTCTTCCACATCTTTTGTTGAGGTATTAAAATCGCTATTAAAATTGACGGTTATTAGCGGAGCTGTTTATTACGTAATGAGTGATCTTCTGCTTGAATCGACGAATCTAATAGAAATTTCCGTAAGCGAAATAACGGCTTTTATGATTAAAGCCGTATTTCAATTAACCTGGAAAATTGCGATCATTTATGCATTATTTGCAGCTGTTGATTTTATCTATCAAAAATTCAGTTTCAAAAAACAAATGATGATGACAAAACAGGAGGTAAAAGAAGAAGTAAGACAGACAGAAGGTGATCCATTTATCAAATCACGTATAAGAAAAATTCAGCATTCAATTTCAAGAAGCAGAATGATGCAGGAAGTTGCTAAAGCCGATGTTGTAATAACAAATCCGACTCACTATGCAATTGCTTTAAAATATGATCTGCAGAAAGATGCTGCACCTAGAGTTTTAGCTAAAGGTACGGATGAAGTTGCGCAAAAAGATTAAAAAAATCGCTATCGAAAACAATATACCACTGCATGAAGATAGAGAATTGGCCAGAGCATTATATAAATTCTGTGAAGTCGGAGATCAAATCCCGGAAAAATTATTTAAAGCTGTAGCGCAAATTCTAGCTTATGTTTATCAGCTAAGAAAAGGCAGAAAAAGAAGAATGATAGCATGATGAAAGGCGTTGGAAGAAATACGGATATTATTTTAGCATTCGGTCTAATATTTATTTTAGGCTTGATGCTTATTCCATTGCCCCCGACAATGCTGGATTTTTTTCTTGCAATGAATATTACCTTTGCAGTTTTAATTCTTATTGTCTCCTTATATATACAATCGCCGCTGGATATTTCTGTTTTCCCGGGATTACTTCTTGTTTTAACCCTGTTTAGATTATCCTTGAATATCAGTTCAACCAGGTTAATTTTAATCCAGGGAAATGCAGGAAAAATAATCGATAGTTTTGGGAATTTTGTTGTCGGAGGCAATTTTGTAGTTGGTTTTATTATATTCATAATCTTGGTTATTATACAATTCATAGTAATCATTAAAGGTTCGGGAAGAATTTCTGAAGTCGCCGCTCGTTTCACACTGGATGCAATGCCGGGTAAACAAATGGCAATAGATGCTGATTTGAATACAGGTTTAATAAATGAAAGTGAAGCCAGGACAAGAAGAGAATCTATAGCCCGCGAAGCTGAATTTTACGGGGCAATGGATGGTGCAAGCAAATTTGTTAAAGGAGACGCAATTGCAGGTCTGCTGATAAATGGGATTAATATTATTGGCGGTTTTATAATTGGTGTTGCCCAAAGAGGACTTATCATTTTCAGATGCTTTAAAAACATATACGATTTTAACTATAGGTGATGGATTAGTTTCACAGATTCCTGCACTTTTAATTGCAACTGCCGCTGGTCTCGTTGTAACAAGAAGTGCCGCCGGAACTGCACTGGATATACAAATGAGAAAACAGCTTCTTTCTAATCCAAGGGTGCTTGGAACAGTATCGGGAGCTATATTTTTATTTGCACTGGTTCCGGGTATGCCGACAATTCCCTTTATCCTTCTCAGTGTTGCCCTTGGAACGGGATCATATTTGAGCCGGAAAAAGATGAGAGCTGCTGAGATTGCTGAAACAGTTGAAGAAGAAAACGCAGAACCGGGAGATGATAAAGTTGAACAATATCTCCAGGTAGATCCTATTGAAATAGAAATTGGTTACGGTTTAATCAGTCTTGTTGATGAAAAACAGGGGGGAAATTTGTTCCAAAAAATTTCTTCGACAAGAAAATACATTGCATTGGAATATGGAATTTTAATTCCCCCGGTAAGAGTCAGAGATAATCTTCAGCTTGATCCTAACCAGTATCTAATTAAAATCAAAGGAAATATTGTTGCTGCATTTGAAATTTATACGGACAGGTTTTTAGCCATGAATCCCGGGCATATCAAAGAAAAATTAAGCGGAATTCAAACTGAAGATCCTGCCTTTAATTTACCGGCCTGCTGGATTTCACCCGAAGAAAAAGAGAAAGCTGAGCTCCTTGAATATACCGTAGTCGACAGTACTTCTGTTTTATCGACACATTTGCAGGAAACTTTAAAGAAGAACTTTGATAAAATTCTATCACGGCAGGCGGTAAAACAGCTCCTTGAAAATCTTAAAAAAGACTATCCTGCTGTTATTGAAGATATAAATGCAGAAGTATTGCCTCTCGGTTCAATTCAAAAAGTATTACAAAATTTATTAAGAGAATTCGTCCCAATTAAAGATTTAGTTCAGATTTTAGAAGCATTAATTGATTATTCAAAAGCTACTAAGAACATTGATGTATTAACCGAATATGTAAGGCATTCGATAGGAGATACAATTGCAAATATTTATAAAGATAATAATGAAATAATTCGATCGGCTGCATTAGGGAACAACCTGGAAACTTTAATTACCAGGTCTCTGCAAAATCAGAAGGAAACAACTTCAACTTTGGGGTTGAATCCTATGTTATTAAAAGATTTAAATATAAAAATTGATGATGCGGTAAAGAAGTTTAAATGCTTTGGGATATCACCCTGTAATTATTACGTCGGCTACAATTAGAATGTATTTTTACAGGTTAATCAATTCGAGTTTTCCGGAAGTGGCGGTACTTTCTTATTCCGAACTTCCGTCACATATTGAAATTGAATTCATAGACAAAGTGGATATAGAAAATGCAAATTAAAAAATTCTTTGGCCCAACGTTAAAAGATGCTACAGTTCAAATGAAAGAAGAACTGGGAAATGAAGCAATTATACTCGGTTCACGTTTAATCGAGGATGTTTCTGATTTCGGTAAAAGAAAAATGTTTGAAATAACCGCCGGTTATGACGAAAAAAGCAAACAAGAATTGGAAGAAACAGAAGAAGAATTAGATACGAGCCCCGGTTTTGCCGATGAAATTGCTTTACTTACAAAAAAAGTATATCCTTCGGGAACAGAGTTAAATAACCGCTCAAAGACTTTGCAGCAACCCGTAACAATAAACCGGGATGAAAATAATAAAAATCCTCAATTATTTGAATCGGTTTTTCCTGCTGCCAATAAAAACAGTAGAACAAATGAAAATCAATTAAATATTGAACAGGAAATTAAAGATATTTCAGATTTACTTATCCACCGTGAAATATCGAAGCCTTTGGCATCGGTTATTTTAAACCATCTTGAACAGTATAAAAAATTTTTACATGAATCCAACATAGACAGCTATGTCCTTTCGAGTATTGCTTCAATGATCCCGACAAAGAATTTTGAATTGTATAAAGATAGTAAGCCGAAAGTTGTATCAGTAGTAGGACCAACGGGGGTTGGAAAAACTACATGCATTGCAAAACTAGCCGTTATTGCAAAGATACTTCATAATCTTGATGTCGGGCTTATTTCCGTTGATACTTACAGGCTCGGCGCTATAGATCAATTAAGAATATTTTCAGAGATTAGTAATATTGATATGCTTATTGCGTATGATCCAGAAGAGATGCCGGGGCTATTAAAGAGCTTTAAAAATAAGGACCTGGTTTTTATTGATACGGCAGGGAGAAGCCAAAAGAATTCAGAGCACCTGGCTAAAACAAAAACGTACCTGGATCCAATTAAAGTCGATGAAACATTTCTTGTTTTAAGTGCCACAAATTCAACAAAAAATCTTTTCGACACTGCAGAGAAATTCAAATCATTTAATTATGATTCATTTATTTTTACTAAAATAGATGAAGGGGTAGCATTCGGTAATTTATTAAATACCGTAACAAACTTTAATTTGCCTGTTACCTTTCTCTCCAACGGGCAGGTTATCCCGGATGATATAATTTCTGCAGACTCGGAATTTATTGCAAACTTGATATTTACCGGGAAAATAGGAAAATGATCGGCCAGGCAGAAAGACTTATCAAGCTTAAAAATCTTGAGAAGATAAAACCCCGATCCGGGGATCTAAAAATCATTAGTTTTACTTCTGGTAAAGGGGGGACTGGCAAAACTTTTATTTCGCTAAGTATTGCCTATATCTTATCTACATTAAATAAAAAAGTTCTGTTTATAGATGCTGATTTAAATTTTGCCAATTCGAATATTTTGTTAAATATTATTCCCAAGGCATCAATAGATAATTTTTTTAAAGGAAATAAATTATTAAATGAAGTAATTACTGAATACAATTCGAATTTTCATCTGATATTTGGTGAATCCGGTGAAACCGAACCATTAGAGTTAAAGGATGATCTGGTTGCAAGGTTATTCAACGGCTTGAATAAATTAAAGGATAGTTATGATTATATCATTGTAGATACTGCTTCGGGTGGGCAAAAAGGATTGATAAACCTGTTATCATTTTCAGATATTAATGTGATTGTAACCTCTCCCGAGCCGACTGCGGTTATGGATGCCTACGTAATGGTAAAACTATTAAATAATGAAAGATATAAAGGGAAAAAATTCATTTTAGTTAATAAATGCAGCAATGATGAGGAAGCAGAAACAGCCTTCAATAATATCAAAACCGCATCAGGTCATTTTCTAAGAGATAATGTTGAGTTTTTAGGATACCTTAATTTTGATGAAGCTGTATACCAGTCGATTACTAAGCAGGAATTCTTAATAGTTAATAATCCAAAAGCAAAAATTAGCAGCATGTTAAATCAATTAGCCGGATCGTTAACCGATATCCTTCAATTGGCTAATATTCCCCAATCAAATCCCGACCGCATTATAAATCCTTCGAATTTCTAATTAAATCTGTTGATTTTAGACCATTTCAAGTTTTTGCATATTGGTATGTTATTTGAATTTTTCAAAACTAATTATGCAAAAGGTAATTATACAAATTGGGTTATTATTTTTTTTTCTTGCAGTAATATTCTTTGCAAAGATGGGATTACCGCTCCAAGACATTTTACTGAGATCGGTAGTTGTGTTTCTTGCATTAACCATACTGTTAAGTGTTGTAGCATTAATTTTTGTCAGGCTTTTGCACAAAACATCATTTAATGATGATAATTAGTCAAAATAATCTTAACGGGAAAAAAGTTTATGGATAATTCACAACTATGGAATGAATATAAAGTTTCTCCTACCCCCGAATTAAAGAAAAAAATAATGTTGAATTATACCAGACTTGTCCATTATGTAATACATAATTCCAGGTTTATCAACCTGGATATTCTTGATGACAGAGATTACTTCCAATTTGGAATTGAGGGTTTAAGTGAAGCTATAGAACATGTTCGATCCTGATTATGGAACGAAATTCGAAACTTATGCAATTCAAAGGATCAGGGGAAAAATAATTGATGAATTGAGAAAACTTCAGAAAAAAAGAACATCTCCTGACGGAGTTACATATAGTAATGTTTCACTAAACAGTACGATCGATGAAGATGAAAACTATACACTTTCCGATATCATTCCCAGCAGTTATGACAATCCCAATGAAGAAGTTGAAAAAAATGAAGCAATCGAATTTTTAACCGAGGCAATAAAGAATTTACCTGAAAGAGAACAGGATGATTGTAAGCTTATATTATTATGAACACTTAAACTACCAGGAAATTTCTAAGATTTTAAGTATTACAGTCTCCCGCGTATCACAGGTTCATTCGAAAATAATTAAAACCTTAAAGGCCAGGCTGGCTTATTTGAATGTTTGATAAAGATAAAAATATCGCAACTACATTGAATAACAGTGAAATGATAAAAGCTGAGCAGAATGGAAAATCTTACCTGGAAGAGCTTCAGAATATAAGAAATCTTCCATCTATTCCTTTAGTAATATTTGAAGTATCAAGGTTGCTCGAGGATCCTATGACTAACGCATCGGATCTTGCCGAATTAATTAGTAAAGACCAAGGGATGGTTACAAAAATATTGACAATTGCGAACTCGCCTTTTTACGGACTCTCAAAAAAAATATCTACTATTGAATTTGCTATTGTTATTCTTGGATTTGAAAACATAAAGAATATTATTATAGCTCTTTCAATGATTGGGGCTTTTAAGGGCCAGGGTAAA
Source organism: uncultured Ignavibacteria bacterium (assembly GCA_963739895.1). GTDB lineage: Bacteria > Bacteroidota > Ignavibacteria > Ignavibacteriales > Ignavibacteriaceae > CAVQBP01. Next base: position 155,225 of record CAVUCR010000014.1, read on the forward strand.
AATTGGAATAGGAAAGAATACTGGTACCATTGTCTGGCAACTGCAAGTATTGCAAAAAAATTGGCAGAAGATTTAGGCTATCCCAAGTCGGGCGAAGCATTTACTGCCGGATTACTTCATGACCTCGGTATCGCTATAATTCAGCTGTATTTTAACAAAGAATACAATAAAATTTACAAACTAGTTAAATCAGTGAAAGTCGGTTTTTTAGAAGCTGAAGCTGAAATATTAAATATAACTCACCAGGAAATTGGAAACTTTCTGGTTGAAAAATGGAATTTACCAAAAGCTTTATGTGATTCAATACTTCACCACCATAACCCGGAACAAGCAAGCGAAAATAATTCGCTTGTTTCAATTATTCATCTCGCTGATTATTTAAGCTGGGAATTAGATTTCGGAAGATTTGAATTTGATAAAGACTTTAAGCTTGATCTTTCAATAATCGATGTATTTGGATGGGCAGAAGAATACCTTGATGAATTTATTGAAAGCTATAGGGAGATATTTCAAGATAAATTAGAACCAATAATAGAGTAAAACTTATGATAACTACAATACCTGAACAGCAGAAAAAAGATAAGACATTACTAGTCTTAAAAAACATCTACAATCTTCCACCTCTTCCAAAAGTTTTAAGTGAGGCATTAAGACTTTTAGATAATAAGAAAACCAGTAATTCTGAATTGAGCACTCTTATTTCAAAAGATCAAGGTGTCGTTTCAAAAATACTTGCTATTGCCAATTCACCGATGTATGGTTTGCAGAGAAGAGTAACTTCAATCGATTTTGCACTTCTAATTCTCGGTTTTAGTGAACTAAAAAGCATTATTTCCGTACTCTCTTTGACAGAAGCTTTTAAGAATAAAACCGATAAGTACCTGGATCAAAAAGCCTTTTGGCACCATTCATTTTTAGTCGGCAGCGCTTCAAAGAGGCTGGCGGAAGATATCGGATTTTATAACAGCGGCGAAGCTTTTATCGGCGGTTTTTTACATGATATGGGTATTTCAATTATACACAGGTATTTGCACAGCAGCTTTATTCAAATTCATGACCTGATTACTTTACAAAATGTACCTTTAAAGGAAGCTGAAATGGAAGTGCTGGGGATGGATCACCAGGAAATAGGAAATTACCTGCTGGAAAGGTGGAATTTCCCAATAGAATTATGTAATGCAATTTTATCACATCATAATCCTTCTAAAGCCAGGCAGGAAGATAAACTAATGTCTACTTTAATCCATTTTGCAGATTATATGACTCAAAAATTACAGCTTGGAGATTTTTATTGGGATGTTAATCTTGAACTAGATAAAGAAGCATTAACTGTAATGCAATTTAAAAATGAAGAAGAAATGTGCAAGTTTGTTGACGGATACCAGGAACTATTTACCAGCCAATTAGATTCAGTGAGGAATTTTAGTTGAGAGTAATTAAACAAAATACTCTTCGGTATGAAGCTTTTTATAAGTCATTACCTTATTTGACCGGAGCAGGTAACGTAGATAAGAATATCGGTTTAAACAGCAGCGGGCTGCCGGTGGATAATACTCCCATTACTTTACAACTAAATAAATTTAAAACATTATTTGAGAACTTATTTTCTTTCCAGGGAAGGATTAATGATTTTGAAGATATGGATTTCCAGGGCATTACAATGGAACTTGAAGATGCAGTAAAAAGAATCATTCCAAGCAGGACGTAAATATTTTCATTTTTGAAGATTCAAAGTGGAGTCCCTTGTCCAAATCAGCGCTGGATTATTCTGTTAACTTTATAAATAATGCCTACAAAGACGGGATTTTAGATTGGGTATTTGAAAATTCATTTCCTAAAGTAATTCCGGATTTAAAGTTATACAATATTAAAGGTTCTAAATTAAATTATATTGTTTTCCCTCTAAAATCAGAAAGAAAGAATAAGGGGATATTATCAATACTTTCTTCTTTAACTACGCTTTCCGTTGAATCGGTAGAAAGTAAGATCATCCAGTTAATCGGTACAATTGTTTTTTCGAAAATTGAATTAATAAAGAAGACAAACGAATTAAAATCCGCATACCAGGATCAGCAGATTTATCAATCAAAATTATTAAACGATTATAAGCTTTCGGCAATTGGAGAATTAACCAACGGAGTTGTTGAGGAAATTTTATCTCCCTTGCAGGTAATAATGAGCCAGGTTGATTTCCTGAGGAAAGAAAGCTCGGAAATTACGGAAACTGAAGCTGATACTATAAAAACACAAGTTAAAAAAGTAGAAAAAATTATTACCAGGTTAGTAAAGTTTGCAAGCATAAATAACGATAACATCAAAATATATCCGTGCGATTTGAATAGGCTGATAAAAGATTATTATAATATTCTTTCTTCAACTTTGAAGAACATCAATTATGAATCTTACCTTGATCTTGCTGATAATCTGCCTCCTGTTTTAAGCAACCCGGATTATATTTATCAAATTCTCTCAAATATTTTCAGCTTAATTAACGCCTCTCTTGCCGATGAACTTTCAAAGGAATTTCCTGCAGGGTATTCTCAAAATTCATATGGGGGAGGAGTTTTAATCCAAACCAGGTATAAAGATAAAAAGATAAATGTAAGGATTGTCTTTACAAATCAATTTAAAAAATTAAATAATGGAAAAGATGCAGGGTATTACAGCTTAAGAATTGTAGATAATTTAATGAAAAAACATGAAGGCGAATTACAGCTTTTAAGCAATGAAATTAACGGTTCAGTTATTGTCTTAACATTTCCCCTTCAAAGGAAAATCAAGCTATGAAATTTCTGAACATTTTATGTATAGCGCTTTTTATTCTTAGTATGGGAGTTTGCAGAACGCATTCAAAGTTATCTGCTGAGAAAAAACAGAATATTGAATCCCAGTATAACCTGCTGAGCGGGGCAGATATTAAAGCAATGGTTCAGGTTCAAATTGATTCGGCAAGAGCTAGAGATTACAGGGGTGAAATAAAAAGCTGTACGAACTATATAGGTTCGTCACCTAATATAGTTTATTCTAGCAAAGAAAAGGTTGTTGTAGAGACGGAACCTTTCCTAAATCTTAATCCCAAATTTTATATAATTATAGGGTTTTCAGGACTGGTATTCCTTATTGTATTCATAAGGAGAAAGATTTTCACACATCAAAATGAACCACAGGAAGAAATTGTGGAAAAAAACATAAGCTTAAGTCAGAATGATAAAATAGTTAATACAGATAATCCCGATCTGGACCAGATAAGGAATAAACTGGTTAATCCGTCCGTACCTGGTATTAAGGAAGGTTCTATATCCAGGAAAGCAAAAGGGATGAAAATAGCAAAAGGAGAAGTAATTCTCGCTGCGAAAATAAAATCGTATCAATTAGCACATTTTGGTAATAAATAAAAGGCAGAAAAATGATAAAAGGAATTTTCTTAGCCGGTAGAAGTATGGATTCAAAATTTAAGAGTATTGAAGTAATTGGCAATAACCTGGCAAATGTCAATACAAACGGTTATAAAAAAGCAATGCCGTTTACTGAAGTCATTTCGCAATTTGATAAAGTTAAAATAGAACAGGCAACAAATTACAGCCAGGGAAATTTTACTGCAACCGGTAATCCGCTTGATTTGAGTGTAAATGGAGATGCATTTTTTGCAGTTCAAGGACTTGATGGGATGGATTTTACACGCAGCGGAAAATTCTCAATTGCAGATGATGGATTCTTGATCAATGATCAAGGGAATAAAGTTCTCGGAAGCAATGGTCCCATAAATTTAAACAGTTATTTATTGGATAAAAACCAGGATGTTAAAATCTCTAAAAGCGGGGAAATAAGAATAGGCGGTAATTATGTCGATAAGCTGCTGATGGTAAAACTTGATCCTTCCGATAAATTCGCAAGAAAAGACGGAACAAATTTTTCCTCGGCAGACGGCAGATATTTTCAGGCTAATGAAGGTGATTATCAGCTAAATCAAGGTTACCTGGAACAATCAAATGTGAATCCAATTGAAGAGATGACAAATATGATTAAAGTTCATAATGAATATGATTCGGCGTCAAAGATGGTAACTTTTTTAAACCAGTCCTTGTCCGAAGCAAATGAAATTGGTAAAGTATAAAAAAGGAGAATCAATATGCCAAATGCATTAGATACAGCAGCTTCAGGTATGTACGCACAGCAGGTAAACATAGAGGTTATTTCAAATAATATTGCTAACGTAAATACCACCGGCTTTAAAAAGAATAAAGCCGAATTTCAGGATTTAATGTACCAGGAAGTCCAGATAAATCCCCAGACAACTCCTACACCCGGGGTAGATGAAACTTCATCAAATACAATTTTAGTTGGTACAGGCGTACAGAATTCATCTACTTCAAAAATATTCAAGCAGGGTGATCTGGTAAATACAAGTAACCAGCTTGATCTAGCTATCCAGGGAGATGGTTTCTTCCAGATCCAAAAACCAGATGGTACTTATGTCTATACACGCGACGGCTCATTTCAAACAAATTCCAACGGAAATATTACTACAACGGATGGTTTACTTTTGGATCCGGGTCTTACGGTTGATGATAAGGTAACATCACTATCGATCGGCCGTGATGGTACGGTAGAAGCCACGGAAAACGATGGAAGTAAATTTGTTTTAGGAAATATTGAACTGGTCCGGTTTATAAATCCTGCCGGTTTAAAACCACTAGGTGATAATCTTTATGCAGCCAGTGATGCTGCCGGCACACCAATCCTTGGTACACCCGGGCAGGATGGCTTTGGTGATATCCGCCAAGGTTATCTTGAATCATCAAATGTTGATATTGTTGAAGAAATGATTGCAATGATTTCTGCTCAAAGAGCTTATGAAATGAATTCAAAAACCGTACAGACAGTCCAGGATATGATGTCTGTAGCAAATAATTTGCAAAGATAAAACAATTGGAGATTTCGAATTGCGGATTGAAAATTCGAAATCCAATATTCTAAATCTGAAATAATATATGATTTATACATTTTTAATATTGTTAACATTAGTTTCAACACCTAATGAAAAGTTGAAAAAAACTGTCGATGATTATTTAAAAGATAAACTGACGCATTATGATAAATATGAATATACTATTGTTAAGATTCCGGCATTTGAAGGGAAGTATGAGATTAGAAATGAAACAAAAATAAATTTAAGCAATAGCTTTGCATATATACCGATAAAGGTTATAAGACCAAATTCAAACATAATTCAAACTTATATTACCGTCAGGTTAAAGCTTTTCAAAACGATTTGTATAGCAAAAAATTTAATAGAACCGGAGCAGCCGGTTTCAAATAATGATTTGGAACTTAAGTTAGTGAATGTAACTGAGTTAAGAGGTACGCCCGTAGAGTCGTTCAATGAATTGAAAGGGTGGAGAAGCAAAGTTAAAATAGAACCGGGTTCAGTATTATTAAAAGAATTATTGGAGGAAATACCTGTTATTAATAAGGGAGAGCATATAACTGCTGCAGTGATATCAGGGAATGTTAAAATTTCTACTGATGCCGAAGCAAAGCAGGATGGTATAGTAGGTGATGTTATATACATAGTTACAAAAGATAAAAAACAATTTAAAGCAAAAATAATTGATCCAAACAATGTTATTATAGTTGAATAATATGTTTAAAATTTACATTTCAATCTTGTTTTTATTTATAGCCATCAATGTCTTTTCGCAAGACATGAGGCAGAATTCATTTCAATCGCTTTTTTCCGATCAGAAAGCAAATCGTATTGGTGATGCCATAACTATTGTAGTACTGGAATCGTCTCAGGCGTCAAATAATGCTGAAACTTCTACAGGTAAGAAAAGTGATTTGGGCTTTAATGCAACCGGAAGTGTCGGTTCAAGTACAATTCCAAGTGCCGATATTGGAATAGGATCAAACAATGATTTTACAGGCTCCGGTTCAACAAAAACAACTGGGATGGTCCAGACAAAAATCAGTGCAACAATTGATTCAGTGCTTGCAAACGGAAACCTGGTTATTAAAGGAAGCAGAAGAATTTCCATAAATGGTGAAGAACAGACTGTCTTTATAAAAGGGGTTGTCAGGTCTTCAGATATTCAGGCAGATAACTCGGTTTATTCCTACAATATTTCCGAAGCGGAAATTGTATTTGAAGGGAATGGCATGATAGATAATGCTCAGCATCCTGGCTGGTTAACAAAATTTTTCCATTGGATTTTTTAATATGAAAAAAATTATATCGTTATTAATAGTTCTATTTATTTATTCCAATCTTTTTGCACAGCGGATAAAAGATATTGCTTATATCACCGGTGAAAATTCAGAACAGGTTATAGGTTACGGAATTGTTGTAGGACTTGCGGGGACCGGTGATACTCAACGTTCGCTTTTTACAGTTCAATCTATTACAAGTATGCTGAAGCGTTTTGGAATTACAGTACCCCAGACTAATTTACGGACAAAAAATGTTGCCGCAGTAATGGTTACATCAACATTAAATCCTTATCTTAAACAGGGAGCTAAATTTGATGTAACCGTTTCTTCACTTGGAGATGCTTCAAGCTTAATGGGTGGAACTTTATTGATGACTCCTTTATCCGGTATGGATGGGAAAGTTTTGGGATTTGCACAGGGCTCAATTTCAACCGGCGGATATGACTTTAGGACTACAACGGGCAGCCGAATTGGCAAAAAATCATTCTTTAGCCGGACAGGGTACCAAGGGGCGGAATATTAAAAGTTCCGTTAGATGTTAATAATCTTTCCAGTAAAGAAATAAGCTTATTTTTGAGAGATCCGGACATAACAACATCCAGCAATATTTCAAATGCTATAAATACGAAGTTTGGTGAAAATACATGCAAAGCTGTCGATGCGGTGAAATAAAAATAAACATACCTGCAGATCGTCAAACCGATCTTGTAGGATTTATCTCGGAATTGGAAATACTCCCTGTTCAAGTTGATTATCCTGCAAAAGTTGTATTGAATGAACGCACAGGCACTATTGTGGCCGGAAATAATGTTAGAATTCAGCCGGCGACAATTACTCATGGAAATTTAAATATTACAATTGAATCTTACCCGATTATTTCACAGCCGAATGCATTTTCAAATGGAACAACTACAGTTGTAAATAACCTTGTTCCTTATGTGGCCCAGGATTCCACAAATGCAATAGCTATTAAAGGTGCATCTAATGTTCAGGAAGTAGCTGCAGCACTTAATTCGCTTAAAGTTGCGCCCCAAGATATAATCTCTATTTTTCAGGCGTTAAAAGAAGCCGGGGCTTTAATTGCAGAGATAATAATTATTTAACAAAATTATTTATAGCACAAAATAACAAAATATGCGGCCTTAGTTGAATATGAACCTAAAAGTTACAAATGAGTTAAAACATTTTCAGTCTGCTCCTGAAGTTGATAATAATCTTTCGATAAACGACAAAGCAAAACTGAAAAAAGCGGCCAAAGAGTTTGAAAGTCTCTTTACTTCGATGATGCTGAAAAGTATGACTCAAAATACTGAAGGACTTTTTGGTGACAACAGTTTCGGCGGAGATTATTTCGAAATGGTTTTCCAAAATGCAATTTCCAAAAAAATTTCCGAAGGAAAAGGGATAGGCATTGCAGACTTTATATACAATAAACTTGCAAATCAAAATGCTAATCCTGTTCAGGAGGGGCTGAAGCTTGAAAAATCTCAACCTGCAGAAAAAGCTGCGGCAGCTGAAAATGGAACAGAAAAAATTGATTTAAGAAATCATGATGATAATTTATTCTCAATTCCTCCTAGCAAAAGTTCACTAAAGAGGCTTAATAAATTTGAATCTTATATTGATAAAGCTTCTGAACAATTCAATGTTGATAAAAATTTGATTAAGTCTGTCATTTTAGCTGAGTCTGCGGCAAATGAAAAAGCGGTATCAGGCGCAAAAGCAAAAGGATTAATGCAGTTGATGGACCAAACTGCCCAAGATTTAGGTGTAAACAATGTTTTTGACCCAAAAGAGAATATTTTCGGCGGAACTAAATATTTAGCTCAAATGCTTCGATTATATAAGGGGGATGTCAACTTAGCTTTGGCGTCTTATAACGCAGGTCCCCAAAATGTTGAAAAATATAATGGTGTTCCTCCTTTTGAGGAAACTAAAAATTATATAACAAGGGTTTTAGGATATTTCAATCACTTTAATGGCTAATAAAATGAAAACAGATCGATTAATTACAGCCTTGAAAGAACAGGAAGAAAGCCTCAAGCAATTTCTGGAATGCAGTATAAGTAAACAAAAAGCAATTGTACAGAATGATATTGACAGCCTGCATAACTCATTGAACCATGAGGAGAAGATTTTATCTCAAATTGAGAATAATGGTAAGAGAATTTCTTTAGTGATAGAAAATTTGGCAAAGGAATTCGGAATCGACCTTGGTGAAGTTTCTTTATCGGAGCTTTTAAAAGCTGTAAATAATAAAACCGAAGTTAATGTTAAAGTAATTAATCTTTTACGGAATTCAATAAAAGACCTAATCGGCAAATCCTCAAAAATAAATGAGCAGAATAAAATATTAATTGATCATTCGAGAAGCTTTTTAAGAGAAACAATCGCTGTTTTAATTGGGCTCAATAAACGTCCTTTATTAGATAGGAAAATATAAAATGAGTTTAAGCAGGATATTCGATATTGCAAAAAGCAGCTTAGCGGCATATCAAGGTGCGCTGGATGTAACTTCTCACAACGTTGCAAATGCAGCAAATGAGAACTATTCAAGGCAAAGAGTGGATTTATCTACAAATTCCCCGCAAAACTTGGCAGGCTTGGTATGGGGTACCGGGGTTAAAATCGATCAGATTTCCAGGGCAAGAAATCAGCTTACCGATACCCAAATTAGAAACAATAACAGCACTTATAATGACAGCAGTCATCGTTCGGAAATTCTCAGCCAGGTAGAATCTCTTTTCCCGGAACCTTCGGATTTGGGGATTTCATCTCTAATAAATTCATTTTTTAATTCATGGAATGAATTGGCTGTTACTCCAAACTCTACAACATTAAGAACAGATGTAGTTCAGTCTGCTCAGAAATTATCAAGCCAGGTACAGACTGTATATCAAGGTTTAGATGAAGTAAGGGGTAATTTACTCAGCGATGCAAAATCTAAAGTGCAGGAGCTTAACAGCTTGCTGAAGCAGGTGACTACCTTAAATAACCAAATATCATCTGCGTCTGTTTCCGGAAGTGACAATAACGATCTGCTGGATCAAAGAGATCATGTTATTGACCAATTAAGTGAAATCACAAATATAAGCGTTAGTTATGATTCTTCTAATGCAGCAATAATTTCCGTAGGCGGAGTATTTGCGGCTGATCAAAATATCTCTACAGAGTTTAAAATGAATTCGGTAAACAATAGTTTATCCTTAACAACTAGCGACGGGAGTAGTGTTGCAAATATTAAGGGAGGAACTTTATTTGCCACAATGGACACGTATTCCAATACAATCCCAAAATATCAGGATGATTTAAATAATGTAATGAATACATTAGTTGAATCAGTTAATAATGTACATTCAAAAGGATATTCAAATACAAGTTCACCGGAAACAGGAATTAATTTTTTCGACAGCTATAAAGACGGTGTTTTAAAAATTAACGATAAAATTCTATCAAATAATAATTACATAGCTGCTTCTTCGGACGGAACCTCGGGAAATGGAGATATTGCTGTTTCGATTGCCGGTTTAAGCAATCAGGCACTGGTAAATGGCTCTACTATTTCCGACAGCTACGCCACGTTGGTAAGCAGGATTGGAAATGATAAAAATACTGCTGATCAACAAGCAAACTCAGGTCAACTGATTTTGCAACAGCTGCAGGATCAAAAAAATTCTTATTCCGGTGTTTCGATTGATGAAGAGATGACAAATGTTATTAAATATCAGCGTTCTTACGATGCATCTGCAAAATTAATTACAGTGGCGGACCAAATGCTCCAAACAGTATTAGGATTGGTAGGATAATGAAAAGAATATCTGATATATCGTTTACGAATACTTACCTTAACAATTTAAATGTACTCAAGAACCAGTTGAGCCAATTAAACACACAAATTTCTACCGGTAAGAAAATTAATAAACCTTCGGATTCACCCACCGGAACTTCACAAATATTAAGGATGAATAACCAGATTTCGCAAATAAATACCTTCTCTAATAATATTCAAAATAGTCTCTCTTTTGCTAACGAAACCTCATTTGCTATGGAATCCATCCAGTCAGAAGTTGTAAGTGTTTTAACAAATCTTACTTCAGTTCAAAATGCGGCAAATACAGATTTAAGTTCTTTTGCAGACCAGGTTGATCTTTCACTTCAATCGATTTTAAATTCGGCAAATTCTGAGTATGACGGAAAATATCTTTTTTCAGGAACCGATCAATCTGCTAAACCTTATGGTTATACCTCCGATGGAAAATCTGTTGAAGTAAAATTAAATGATGTATCCGGGAAACAGCATGTTAGAATTTCATCAAATATTCTTCAAAAGATAAACATGACCGGTCAGGAGGTTTTCGGTACAATTGTCAGTCAGAACGGAGATCTTGATATAAATAATAATATTAATGATGTGGTTTCAAATCAGCAGACTATATATGATGCCGAAGGGAATCAGTATACTTTGAATTTAGATTATACAAAAACGGCTGCCAATACTTATTCCCTTAACTATGATATACTAGATTCAAGTAATACAACTATTTTTAGCACTCCGCCAGCATCCAAATCGGTTGTCTTTGATCCAACAACAGGTTCAATTCAAACTGTTGATGGAAAAAGTGCATTTTCGTTCAATATTAATGATTCAACTAACAAAATAAACTTTTCAGTAGACCTAAGCGGACTGGAAGAAAAGAATTCGTCCAATTCAGTTTCATTATCTGCAAATCAGAAAAATGATATATTTAATACTTTAATTATGATTAGAGATAATCTAAGAAACGGAATAAAACCTACTAATGAACAGGTGCAAATAGTTAAAGACTTTAACAATGATTTAGTTAATAAGATTTCTGCAAACGGGAATGTTGTAAATCAGTTAACAGACACCTCAGATTTAATTACTAACCAGCAAGCTAATATTGAAGAACTTCTGTCAAAAAAGCAGGATGTGGATGTAGCCAAAGCAATAACTGATCTTCAAAACATGAATTATGTTTTGGATATGAACTATAAATTAGCATCTATGTTTTTACCTAAATCTCTTCTGGATTACTTATGAAGCTGAAATATGGAGCTTTCATTGGATTTGGACTCGGGATATTTTCTATATTCGGCGCATTTTTATTTGAGGGAGGTTCTTTTAAAGTACTCTTTCTATTTCCTCCGTTAGTAATTGTCTTCGGTGGAACATTTTCGGCTGTAATAATTGGTTTCGGGCTGGAAAAATTTATTGATGCTATTTCAGTAATTAAATTAGCTTACTGGCCTCAAAGATATAATTTAATAAATCTCATTAATAACTTTATAGAATTCTCGATAATATCAAGAAGAGAAGGATTATTAACTATTGAAAAATATATCGATAGGATTGATTACTCTTTTCCAAAAAAATTAATAAGATACGCAGTTGACGGAACAGACCCGCAAGCATTAGAAAACTTAGCTTTTTTAGAAATGAAAGCAATGGAAGAAAGACATTTTTCCAATATTCAAGTATTTTCTAAAATGGGAGGTTATGCACCGACTATGGGAATTATTGGTACTGTAATGGGTTTAATTATGACACTAGCAAGCGCCGGGAAAATCCAAACGTATTAATACATAACATAGCCTCTGCATTTATTGCAACTTTGTGGGGAATTGTCAGCGCAAATATTTTATGGTTTCCAATAGGCGATAAATTAAAAAAATGTCATTCGGACGAAAAATATATGATGGAGATTTCACTGGAAGGGATACTAGCATTGCAGAACGGGGAAGTACCGTCAATAATAAAAGCAAGACTAATAAGCATGCTTCCCCAAAAAGAACAAAGAAAGCTTCTTTATTCTTAGTTGGTAGTAGTAATCCCTTTGAAAGTGACCCCGAAAAAGATCGATATCTGATTACTTATGCAGATGTTATAACATTATTGCTCGGTCTGTTTATTATACTATATGCAGTTTCGAACATTGATATAAAAAAGTATGAGAAGATAAAATCTGCTTTTGAAAATTCTTTTACTAATGGAAAGATAATAGGAATAAATAAAAAATCAGGTGATTTAATCGTCACCCCGGTAGATGAACTGAGAAATCATCTTAGGGATTTTATTACTGATAACGGCTACAGTAAAGTAATAAAGCTCGAAGAAAATGAACATGGGATCATAATACATATTCTTGATGAAATTTTATTTCCTTCTGGAAGTGCAGACCTAAATAAAAATTCACTCCAGGTGCTTAATAAAATTGCATCAATATTGAACCAGATCCCTAATGAAATAAGGATTGAAGGACATACAGATAATGTTCCGATTCATACTGCAAGCTTTCCTTCAAATTGGCATTTATCGGTAATGAGAGCTTTAAATACAGCCTATTACTTGATTAATAATGAAAATTTAAAAGCAGAAAGAGTTTCAATTGTAGGCAATTCCGAATATAAACCTTTGGCCACAAACGAAACGGTTTCTGGCAGAACTCAGAATAGAAGAGTTGATATAGTAATAGTCAGAGAAGAAAAATGAAAATAACAACGCATCAATTTGGTGAAATTGAATTTGAAAAGGGGCATATAGTAAGTTTCTCTTCCGGTATAATCGGGTTTGAAAACCTGAAAGATTATTTATTAATAAAAACCGAAGATGAACTATTCTACTGGTTGAACTCTATAGAAAAACCTGATATCTGTTTCCCCATGGTTGGAATTAGAGTAATTGATGAAACTTTCCCAATGGAAAAAGATTTTGAAGCTTTCGGGATAGTTACATTAAATAAAGATCCATTAAAAATTACAATAAATTTAAAATCGCCTGTTTATTTAAATCAAGATGAGAAGATAGGGTACCAGAAGATTTTAAGTGATAGTAAATATCCCGTAAATTACAATCTATTTAAGCCGTAGATTGAAAAGGCAGCATTAATGTTAATTCTTACTAGAAAAATAAATGAAGAGATAATAATAAATTCTGACATTAGGATAAAAATATTATCAATATCTGAAAACCAAATTAAAATAGGTATTACAGCTCCCGAGAATATGGAAATATTAAGAGGTGAAATTTTTGAAAGGGTTAAACAGATTGCGATAAGCCTGCCCACTGGTAAAGTAAGTATTGATGATAAAATTGGAGAGGAAATTAAAGATTTTTCGAAATTCAAAGTAAATAAAATTTCAAAATGATATGATGCCGGATAAAAAAGTTACTATCCTGGTTGTTGATGATTCTGATTTAATTAGGCATACATTAGCAAAATTTTTTGACGATTATGTTGTTGACGTTGTAAGCTGCCTGGACGGCCTGGAAGGAATTCAAAAAGCTTTACAGTATATACCTGATTTGATTTTCCTCGATTTAATGATGCCTAACCTGGATGGTATTAAAATGCTGCAGGTTATAAAAGTGATAGATGCTTTAAAAAATATCCCGGTTATTGTTATCAGCGGAAATACTAGTAAGGCCAATGTTCTTGTTGCAATTGAATCAGGTGCCGAAAAGGTTATACCCAAACCTCTCCAAAAAGAAGTTATAATAAATAGTGTTAATGAAATTTTGGGCAATGACTTTCTTAATCATTCAAAAACAACAAACTTAACCGAAAAAGAGAATAAAGAAATATTAAATCATCTTTGCAGAATTTTCATGGAGCATTACCCGGTTAAAAAACGAAAAATGGAAAAAGCATTTGAAACAAAGAATAAAGATTTATTATCTATTCTTATCCATGAAATGAAAGGAGCCGGCGGCACAATAGGTTACCCTATCATTAGTATTATATGTAATGATATTGAAAAAGCTCTCGAAATACCGGTTATAGATTGGAGTCATATAAGAAAAAAATGTGAGCAGATTTTCACTATAGTTGATAAAATTGAATATTCGAAATCAATTTTAGAATAATAATATTTAAAATTTTTAACATATGTTTTGAAGAATTAAACCTTTACCAAACTAAAATAAAATAAAAGAAAAGAAAAATGTTTGTTATAATAGGAATTGCTGTAGTAATAATATCAATAGTAACAGGTTTTTTGATTGCCGGCGGCAACCTGGTTTTATTACTTCAATGGGCTGAATTCATTGTAATCGGCGGTGCTGCAATTGGGAGTCTGCTTATTTCTTCCCCCCTTTCTTTACTAAAAAAAATAATTGCAGAATTACCTAGTGTAATTAAAGGGAATCATTATTCTAAATCTGACTATATGGAATTGCTCAAATCGTTTAATGATTTGTTTCTTATTGCACAAAGAGACGGCTTGTTATCAATTGAAAAACATGTAGAAAATCCTGAAGAAAGTGAAATATTATCTCAAAATAAAAAGTTTATTAACAATCCTTTTTTAAGAGACTTTTTCTGCGATACTATGAAAGTTATGCTTACTGGCGGAGTTCCTCCCCACGAACTTGAAGGTTTGATCGATACAGAAATTGAAACTTTTGAAATTGAATCAAAACCTATTGCAGCAACATTGAACAAAGTCGGAGATTCTTTGCCCGGTCTTGGTATTGTAGCTGCTGTTTTAGGTATTATTGTTACAATGGGTTCTATTGATAAAGGTGCTGAAGTAGTAGGACATCATGTCGCTGCAGCATTAGTCGGAACTTTTTTAGGTGTTCTGATGGCTTATGGATTCGTAAGTCCTCTGGCATCTAGTGTCGAACATAGTATTGAAAATAAAGTACGTTTCTTATCTACCATCAAAAGCTGTATAGTTGCATATGCAAAAGGAAACCCTCCGATTGTTGCGGTTGAAATAGCAAGGAGAACAATCTTTTCAGATGAACGCCCATCTTTTTCAGAACTTGAAAATTATGTAAGAGGGAAGAGTGCTTAATCCTGAAGGCAATCCGATAATAATAAAGAAGAAGAAGGGACATGAACACGGCGGTCATGGCGGTGCATGGAAAGTTGCTTATGCCGATTTTGTTACTGCAATGATGGCTCTATTTATTGTATTATGGATATTAGGTCAGGATCAGTCTGTTAAAGAATCCATTGCACATTATTTCAGAGACCCGATTGGGTTCTCAGATAAAGGGAAAAGCGTTTTAACCGGGAATAGTTCGCAACTTTTTAATATTGACCTGCAAAAATCTATAGAACAGAGAGAAACTGAAAAGCAGGAATTAAAAAAGATGGGAGATAAGATTTTAAATGAACTTTCTGAAGATCCTGAGTATATTAATATAGTAAATCAAATTAAAATAGAAATTGTTGATGAAGGTTTAAGGATCGAGATTTTAGACTCTGCAAATGATGTTTTCTTTGAGATAGGCAACGCAAAATTAAAACCGGCAATGGTTAGTCTTTTAGAAAAAATTGGAGATCAGTTAGCAAAGCTTCCGAATAAAATTGTTATCGAAGGGCATACAGATGCGCGTCCGTATCATGGAAATAATATTGGTTATACTAATTTTGAACTGAGTGCGGACAGAGCTAATTCTGCTAGAATGGCACTTGCAACCAGCAAGCTAGACAATGATCAAATTGAAGAGATTAGAGGGTATGCTGATAGAAGATTGAGGGATAAAAAAGATCCTTACAACCTGGTCAACAGACGAATTAGCATTATTGTTAAGTATTTAAATTAAAACAAGTGAAAAGTATAATTGTAGTTGAAGATGATCCTTTTTCACAGGAATTCTATAAATATCTTTTAAAAAGGGAGGGATATGTACCTTTAATTATTGAAGAAGGAGATATATTATTTGAACAATTAACTAAAGAATCTATTTCTTTGATAATTATGGACATAAATTTAAAGAATACTTATCTTAACAATGAAAAAGTTGACGGAGTAATTTTATCAAGAATGATTAAAGAAAATCCTGATTTTTCTAAAATACCCGTCTTGCTTGTTACGGCTTATTCTTTATCTACCGATGGGCCGGGATTTTTTGAAGAAAGTTTAGCTGAAGATTATATTACCAAACCGATTATGGATTATAATCTTCTATTGGAGAAAATAAATAATTTAGTTGAAATTTAAATGGGAAAAGACCAAATTTTAGTTGTAGAGGATGAGAAGGATACAAGATACATTCTTGATAAACTTTTAACAAAGAATAATTACGAAGTAGTTACTTCGGTTAACGGTGAAGAAGCTATTGAAATCTTAAAACAGCATAAACCCAAAGTAATCATTGCCGATTGGACTATGCCGGTTATGGATGGCATAGAATTGTGCAAGATCTTAAAAGGCGATGAAACTTATAAGCTTATATATTTTATTATTCTTACTGCCAGGGCTTCATTAAAGGACAGGGTTATCGGGTTAGATGTTGGCGCCGATGATTTTCTTGTTAAACCGGTAGATAACCAGGAATTGTTAGCCAGGATAAGATCAGGAATTAGAATTCATAATCTTCAGAATGAATTAAAAAATATCGAACATAATAAAGCAATTATTGAAATGGCATGCACAATTGGACATAAAATCAACAATCCTTTAAGCAGCCTATTAATGTCCATCCAAAGCATTGAAGATGAATTAAACTCTGATGAAAAAGACAAATTTATTGACGATTTTAATATTACACATCAATCCATCGAAAAAATCAAATCTTTGGTAAAAGATTTAACACACCTTCAAAAACCCGATTTAATCGAGTATACTCCTGACCAAAAAATGGTAAAATTAGGAGAGTAATCCTAAAGTTATTCCCCCTTTTTTCGATTATAATTAAGGGAGAATACCATGTTAGATAAAATTAAAGATATACAATTAAATCTGAATGGTTCGCAAAATGATTACTATACTGGACAGTATAAAAAGAATAATGCTGCAAAAAGAGATTTCCAGTATAATGATTCATTAAAATGTTCCGAAGCCATTCAATATATAATGCAGAAAAAATGGCAAATTAAAGAGCTGTTTTTTTCTTCGGGGAAAAATTTGTCTATTTCATTTGTAACTTCCGGTATTGAATTCCATACAATTATTGATACAGGGGGATTAAATTCATTATCAAAAATTAATTATTCAATAAGCTCTGAAAAAGATGTCAATGATGTTAAGAAAAAATTAACCGCTTTCATTTCAATGGATATTTCGGAAGAAAAATCTAATGATAAAAATATTGTTAGTGAATTACCCGGAATTAAAATGCTGGTTAAAAGGTTATTTTCCCTTAATATAGAAAATGAACTAAACTCGAATGATAGTAGTGTGCTTAATAATCTTTTTGATGATATAATTGAATTCATCAGTTTTGATATGACTTATATAAATTATAGTCTTTTTGAATTCATTATGAAATTAACCGGTTCAAAAATCAACCTTGTACCTAAAGAGGATTATCCGCTCATTGCATTAAATAAAATACAAGTAGTTAAAGTCTAGTATCATTTTTTCTTTTTCTCAATCCGGCCAAATACAATCAAACTTTTTATACGGAAAATTTACTTTTTATTTGTTAAGTTACATCTATTAATTGTAGCGGTTTAAAAAACCGGATTCGATTTATTTTTTGATTTCTACCAAAAGTAGTAATATAAAATTATCGATTAAATATTTTAAGTTAATTTAATAAAGAGAAAGGAAGGGGAAAGTCATGTCTACCGATATTCAAAATAAACCGGAAACAGACCAATCCTCAGATGGAATCGATGAATCGAAATATTCTGTGCAGACTCATTTGATTTACGGAAAAAACTATTCTAATAAATGGGATTACTCTCACCATGTAATATCGCCGCTTACCAGTTCTGTAATTTTCAGGCTGGATTCGGTTGAGAGAGGGGCAGAAGGATTTGAAGAATTTGCCAATTCAAATCAAGTTGCAGGAAAGCCAAATCCAATCTATATTTATGATAGGTTAGGTGAACCGAATAAAGATCTCCTTGAAGAAAATCTTGCTTTTGTTGAGAAAGGGGAAATTGCCGTTACATTCGCTTCAGGTATGGGAGCCATTTCGGGAATACTAGGTATTCTGACCAATTCCGGTGATGAAATAGTTACCCACAAAACTTTATACGGCTGTACATTTTCGTTGTTAAATAACTGGTATCCAAAATATAATATAAAAAACACCGCTATTGATTTGACAATTCCCGAAAATTTAAAAAATAGTATTACTGAAAAAACCAAGGTTGTATATTTTGAAACACCTGCTAATCCAAACCTCGATATAATTGATATAGGTGCAGTTAGAAAAATTGTTGACAATGTAAATAAAAACCGTAATGAGGAAAATAAAATCTATATAGTTGTGGACAATACTTTCGCAACTCCCTTTTGCCAGAGACCAATTGAACACGGCTCTGACTTTACCGTCCATTCATTAACTAAAGGAATCGGCGGTTTTGGAACCGATATGGGTGGCGTTGTAATTGGTCCTAAAAAATTTCATGACCTTTTGATGTTATACCGCAAAGACTTTGGTGCTGTGTTAAATACAAAAGCTGCATGGACTGTCTTAACATATGGTTTACCTACACTTCATCTAAGGATTTCACAGCAGACAAAAAGCGCTATCAGGATAGCAGAATTTTTGAGTGCTCATCCTAAGGTTCAAATGGTAAATTATCCTGGATTAAAAAGTTATCAATTTTATTCAACTGCAAAAAAACAAATGATTGACTTTAACGGTAATTTCGCCCCCGGCAGTTTGATCTATTTTACTCTTAAAGGTAAAACTAATTTAGAATGTAAGGAAAACGGTAGAAGATTTATGAACTTTGCAGCGAAAAATGCTTATACAATGACGCTTGCAGTCAGTTTAGGACATACCCGGACTCTAATAGAACATCCCGCTTCTATGACACATTCTATGGTTCCGGCTGATAAATTAATTGAATATGGAATTGACCCGGGTGGAATAAGGTTAGCCTGCGGTTTGGAAAATATTGATGATATTTTATTTGATCTTGAAAAATGTTTGGAAATAGTCTGATATTATAATTCGATTTATTTCTGTATTAACAAATGCAGTTGTTAATCTTTAACTTACAAGGATGAAAAGTTATATTTCTGTTTTTAAAAATCTTTCTTTTTTTATTTTAATCAGCATTTTTTTTGCAGATTGTTTTACCTATTCGCAAACAGCCAGTCAAATGGAATTATTAGGATTTAGAGGGAGCAACTGGGGAAGCAGCATAGATAAAGTAAAAGCAACCGAGACAGAAAGCTATTTGCAGTCATTTCATGGATTCGGTATAGATGCTTTATCGTATAAGGGTGATATTGCCGGTTTAACAGCTAGAATTGATTACTCATTCAAAGATGATCGATTGTTTGAAGGGACATATATAATTACCCCGGATGAAAATATTAAAACATATTTTAACAAATTTAATTTTTTTTTTAATTGATGAATACGGGAAACCCAATTTCAGATCAGGTCTATCCATTGATTCTGATTCTATTTGGATTAAGATTAATGATTATGGTAAATTCAAAGGGCCCGAGTTATTCTGGAAGTTCAATAACGGTTTTATCGGGCTCATTGCTTCAAAATTTGAAGATGATATTACCATTTCCATATTATACTCAAACGATAAATCAATTGAAGAGTATGGAAGAGATAGATTAATTTCTACCGATAACTACAGCAGGTGAAATTGAAGTTATAAATGTATACGGTATTAAGGTATTTGTTTTAAAACTCTATGCCAATATCCCATATACCTGTATATCTTTTACTTAGTTCTCAAATTATGTTTTTTCCTATAAATGGTTCTGCTTGCTTTATTTTGTTCGGCTTGCAATTTAGCTCTTTCTTTTTTAGTTACAACTCCATCCGATTTGGCCTTTTTAAAACGTTGCAATGCGGAATTACCGGATGTGCCGAAATATTCCATTAAGATAATATAGTAATTACAGCGCCGAGAAATTATTAAATTCCACTCAATATTTAAAGAAAATACGGCCCTTTTTAAAAGGAACAAAGCCTAAATATTTTCTTGTTAGTAAATAAACTGAGTGTTAGATATTAAAGAGATAATAATCAGTTCTCTGGATTGAATATCTTTAATCAGCAGCGTTTTCAACTTTTTCCGCAGGGAAGGGGAAATTAAAGAAATAATGATATCCGTCTTCTTTAATTATTTTTTCTTTTGTTAAAAAGTATTTATCCTTTACTTCTTTATTAAAATAAGGAAGATACAATCCTTCTTCATAATATATTATTGGTAATCTTATTTTATTATGAGATACAAGGTAGGCCATATCTATCATAATTTTCCTGAGAGATTCACCATCTTCTTTTCTTAAATATAAAGGTTTCACAATATTCTTTCTAAAGTAAGATAAAAAATTAGATAAAGATAATAACAATTTTAAATAACAGAGTTTTCAATTGTTTTATTTTTTTATTACTAAAACGGAAAAACTGTTTCAACTATTTACTTTGTACTTTAAATAATCATGGTATAGAATAATAATTGAATCTTTTGTTTTTAGAAATATATAATTAAAATATAAAAAAAATAAAATTATTATAATTAAAAGGTTTAGATAATATTTTCAAAGATGGAAATCGTTTATTGGACAATTAATATATATTTATTATGCTTTAAAATTCAATTTACTTATTTTAAACATTCTTAATTCAATTTTTTAGGAGAATAATTTGGGTTTACTAGTTGTAGGAACACTAGGCCTTGATAATGTTTCAACTCCATTTGATAAAATAGAAAATGCTCTGGGAGGTTCTGCGACCTATATAGCATTATCTGCGAGTTATTTTAGCGGCCCGGTTTATCTTGTAGGTGTTGTGGGAAAAGATTTCCCTGGGAAATATATCAATTTACTTGAACAGCATAGTGTTGATCTTGAAGGACTTCAAATTTTAGAAAATGAAAAAACATTTCGCTGGGCTGGTAAATATCATTATGATTTAAATGTCAGGGATACACTTTTAACTGAATTAAATGCGTTGGAAAATTTCGACCCAGTTGTACCCGAGAAATACCGTAAATCTAAATTTGTTTGCCTTGGAAATATTGATCCGGCTTTGCAGATTAAAGGTATTGGATCAAATGGAAAACCCGAGATTTATTGTCTGCGACACAATGAATTACTGGATTGAAGGGAAAAAGGAAGAACTTCTTGAAGTCCTTCAAAGAGCAAATGTTTTAATTATTAATGATTCTGAAGCCCGCCTTCTTACAAAAGAGCCGAATTTAATAAAATCTGCAAAAGTAATCAGAGAGATGGGCCCTGAAATATTAATCATCAAAAAAGGCGAGCACGGTGCATTACTTTTTGCGGATGATATTATTTTTTCAGCGCCCGCATATCCGATGGAAATGATATATGATCCAACCGGGGCTGGTGATTCTTTTGCAGGCGGATTCATAGGTTATTTACATAAAACTCAGGATTTAAGCCCGGAAAATATGAAATGTGCTGTTGTATATGGAAGTGCTATGGCTTCATTTTGTGTTGAGAAGTTCAGCACAAAAGGATTAGAAGACTTGGAATACCTTCGAGTTCAAGATAGATACAGGGAATTTCTTAAACTTTCACAATTTGATGAAAAAGAATAGCTATTTCTCTTTAGATTTTATTGATGATAAATTTATTTTTCTCGATCAAACCAAGCTCCCGCTAATTGAAGAATATATTGAAACCGAAGATTACAATAGGATAGCCGAAGCTATTGAAAGATTGGAAATTAGAGGTGCACCTGCAATCGGTGTAGCTGCTGCATATGGTTTGTCCCTTTCGCTTAAAGGAATCCCTAAAAATTCTGCTGATGAAATATTTGAAGCTGCATATACGCGCCTTGCAAAAACGCGGCCTACAGCAGTTAATTTATTCCGTTCTCTGGAGGAACTGAAAAAAGTATTTATAATTAATAGGGATTCAGACAATATTTATTCAATAGTAAAATCGGAAGCTGAAAAAATTCATAAAGATGATATTGAAAAATGCAGGTTAATCGGAGAAAACGGTCTGAACATATTCAAAAAAAACAAATCGAATATTTTAACACACTGCAATACCGGCAAACTTGCGACAAGCGGGGATGGAACAGCATTTAATGTTATTAAAAGAGCTTTCGAAAAGGATCTGGTAAATTTTGTTTATGCTGATGAGACTCGTCCGCTTCTGCAGGGTTTGAGGCTTACAGCCTTTGAATTGGAAAAGAACGGGATCCCTTTTGCTGTTTTGTCTGATTCCAGCGCTGCATTCCTAATGCAGCAGAATAAGGTTGATCTTGTTGTTGTTGGAGCAGATCGTATTGCAATTAATGGAGATACTGCTAATAAGATAGGAACATATAATTTAGCGGTTCTTTGCAATCATCATAATATCCCTTTTTATATTGCAGCACCAACTACTACAATTGACAGAACAATTCCTACAGGACATGAGATAGTAATTGAAGAAAGAAAAAGTATAGAATTACTGAAGGTAAATGGTCATAACATTGCACCAGATACCTATAAAGCTTATACTCCTGCTTTTGATGTTACTCCTTCACATTTAATCACCGGTATAATTACGGAAGACCAGGTATATTTTTTCCCTTATAATTTTATTCAATGAGTGAAATAATAAAAACTGAAGCCTTAGTTTTAAGTAAATTAAACTATGGTGATACAAGTAGTATTGTTGCTCTTTTTACCAAAGACTACGGGAGGTTATCGGCAATTATCAAAGGAAGCAGGGGCCCAAAGTCTAAAATTGGTTCTATCGCAGATCCATTAAATCATTTACAGGTGATTTTATACAAAAAAGATACCCGTGAAATCCAAATATTATCAAGTGCCGATATTATTTCACATTTCTCCAGGATTAAGGAAGATCTAGAAAAGCTGAAGTATTCTTATGCAATCCTTGAACTTGTTAAAAAGCTGATACCGGAGCATGAGGTGAATGAAAGATTATTTAACGGTTTAAGCCGGATTTTTTATCTTTTTGAAAACTCCGAAGAACATCCTAAAATATTATTCAGTAGGTTTTTTATGTTCTTTTTAACCGAATTAGGTTATGCCGTACAAATTCAAAAGTGTTCGGCTTGCGGAAAATCAAATCTTGACAATATGAATTTGGCTTACAATTTCGAATTGGGTATTTTATGTAAAGATTGTAAAACAGGATATATCGAGTCTTTTCAAATAAATTCGGAACTTTTTAATTATTTACAGTGTCTAAAGCAGAATAAAAAGATAACTTATGAAAAAGAACAAATTTACGATAAAGCAATAATGTTCTTAGAATCATATTTAAAATTTCATATTACTGATTTCAGCGGAATAAAATCCTTTCAATTATTTAAAGAGGTCTAAATAAGAATTTATACAAATGCAAAAGATTTGCAGAAAAGAAAAAATTTTAAAAAATCTGGAGGACAAAAATGAAAACTAAAGGATTAATCGGTGCTCTTGCCTTAATTGTGGTTGGAATTATTTTCGGTGCACTACTTGTTTCCGGCTTTGGATTGGTGAGACCCAGCCTTGCTGATATTAACCTCGGTGCTTCCCAGCCGCCTGTTAATCTAGATGCAGATGCTACTTCGTTTAGTAAAGCATTCATTGAAGTTGCACAAAAAGTTACTCCCTGCCATTGTTCAAATCAATGTTATTTCAGAAACTAAAGATGATCCCCACCAGGATTTTTTCTTTTTCCCATTTAAAGATATGCCACAAGAGGAAAGAGGATCCGGTAGCGGTATAATAATTTCAAAAGATGGCTATATTGTAACTAACAATCATGTCGTGGAAAATGCAACTTCCGTTAAGGTAGGATTATATGATAAAAGAGTATTCGATGCCAAAGTTGTAGGTACTGATCCTTTAACAGATCTAGCAGTAATTAAAATTGATGCGAACGATTTGCCCACAGCTTATTTAGGTGATTCCGATAATCTTAAAGTCGGACAATGGGTCATGGCAATTGGAAATCCTTTGTCATTAGCTTCAACGGTTACTGCGGGTATTGTCAGTGCAATGGGGAGAGGAAGGTTAGGTTTAATAAAAAATAGTTACGGTGTGGAAGATTTTATTCAGACTGATGCAGCTATAAATCCAGGTAATAGCGGCGGAGCTTTGGTAGATTTATCCGGGGCTGTAATTGGAGTAAACTCGGCAATTGCTGCAGGTAGAACTGGTACTTATATCGGGTATGGATTTGCAATTCCGATTAACCTTGTAAAGTCGGTTGCCAAAGATTTAATCGCACACGGGAAAATAAGCAGAGGCTATATTGGTGTTAATATTGCTGATCTCGATTATACAACTGCAAAATCTTTAGGTCTTGATAAACCCAAAGGAGTTATTATCCAGGGTGTACTGCCTGATGGTGCTGCTGCGAATGCCGATATCAAACAAGGTGATGTTATTTTGAAGATTGATGGTAAAGAAGTTGACCAGACTAATGAACTTCAAAGTTATATTGCCAGCCGATCTGCAGGTACAACTGTTAATTTAACTATATACCGTGACGGCAAGACTATAGATAGAAAAGTAACATTAAAACCGAGAGAAGAAGAAGCAAAAGCTGAACCAACCTCTAACAAGAGTGAAGATAAAAATGAATCTAAATCGGAAAATACTTCTGCTAGTTTCGACAATATCGGTATATCGGTGAGAAATCTTACATCTAAAGAAAAATCTGATTTAAAACTTGCTCATGGAGTGGTTATTACCGACGTAAAACCTTTCAGTGAAGCTGAAGATCAGCAGTTATTTAAAGGTGTTATAATTGTTCAGGCGGATAAAAAACCTGTTGAAGATGTGAAAGATTTAAAGGAAATTTTGAATGATAAAAAAGGTTCCGCTGTTTTACTGAAAATGCAAGACAGCAAAGGGAACAGTTTCTTTAAAGGTATCCAGATACCGGAAAATTAGGAAATTTTTTAGTCTGAAAGATTTTTCCGAAACGCCCGATTTACTCGGGCGTTTTTTTTTATGTATTCTTAAAATGATTTTTATGAATGCATATATGAAGTAAACATTTAGTTAATACTTTTTTATATTTGTAACTTCACAAAAATGGAATAAAAATGATAAGATTTCTTACTTCGGGTGAATCTCACGGAAAAGCTGTTATTGCGATTATTGGAGGGATTTCCTTCAAATATTAAAATTGAAAACAGTTATATTAATTTCCATCTTAAAAGAAGACAAGCCGGATACGGCAGGGGATTAAGGATGAAAATTGAAACTGATACTGCTGAAATTTTATCTGGAATAAGGTTTCAGAAAACTCTTGGTTCCCCGGTTTCTCTTTTAATCAAGAATAAGGATTGGGAGAACTGGATTACCAAAATGACGCCGGATAAAAGAAAAGAAGCTGTTGAAAAAATTACAGTTCCCAGGCCGGGTCATGCAGACCTTGTCGGAATTTCAAAATATAATTTTAATGATATACGTAATTCAATTGAAAGATCTTCAGCAAGAGAAACTGCTGCCAGAGTCGCCGCAGGATCAATTGCCAGGAAATTTCTTGAGGAATTTGGGATTTATTTCGGAAGTTACGTCGAAAGTATAGGCGGAATCTATTCTAAAAGCAGTTTCCTTGATAAATTTTTCAATAATGATTTACCTAGAAACTTTAATGCATGGGATTTATCTATAGAATCGGATAAAAGTGATGTAAGGGTACTTGATAAGGAGCATGAAGAAAAAATAATAAAAAAAATTAAAGAGGCTAAAAAAAAGGGAGATACTTTAGGCGGAACATTTATTACCGTAGCTACGGGTGTTCCTGTTGGTCTTGGGAGTTTTGTTCACTATGATACAAAATTGGATGCTGAAATTGCACAGTCGATTATGTCGATTAATGCAGTTAAAGCTGTGGCAATTGGTTCCGGTTTTGATTCTGCTGAAAAGTTTGGTTCTGTGTCACATGATGAAATAATAAAAACAAAAAACGGTTTTTCACGCAAGACAAATCGTTCAGGAGGAATTGAAGGAGGAATTTCCACGGGCTTGCCGGTTATTGTTCGCAGTGCTATGAAACCGATCGCCACACTAATGAGCCCTATTGAAAGCGTTGATCTAAAAACTATGAAAATTGTTGATGCAAGGAGAGAAAGAAGTGATTTTGTCGCGGTGCCTGCTTGCGCGGTCATCGCGGAATCCATGCTTGCCTGGTCAATTGCAAAATATTTCCTTTTAAAATTCGGTGGTGATTCTATTGAGGAAACTAAAGATAACTTTAAAAGTTATAGCTCGAAACTGATGAAGAGGATTACTAAAAATTTTAAAAGCTGATTTCCTGAACCTTATATTGTGATACTGTAATAATGCAATATTCTTAAAATAAAATAAGTTAATTGAGCATCTCTTTATCAGCATTAAAACAATATAGACAAACAAACAATAATGATCATTATAAAAAAATTTGTATTTAATCCTTTCTCTGAAAACACATATGTAGATCTGGGATGAAAAAACAAATGAAGGGATGTTAGTTGATCCGGGATGTTTTGATTCTTCGGAAGAGGTTACCCTTGAAAATTTTATTTCGAAAAGAAATATTTTTATTAAGTACTTAATTATTACCCACTGCCATATTGATCATATTCTGGGAAGCAGGTTTGTTAAAGATAAATATTCTCCTATTTATTTAGTTCCTAAAGAAGATCTGCCTTTATTGAAAGAGGCTGAAAAACAAGCATCTGTTTTTGGATTAGATATTGGAACTCCTCCACCATTACCGGACGATTATTTAGATGAAAATTCTAAGATCTATTTAGGAGATGCATCAGTAAATATTTTATATACCCCGGGGCATTCACCCGGAGAGCATTGTCTTTATTTTGAAAAGGAAAAATTTTGTTTAACGGGTGATGTATTATTTCAAAATAGTATCGGCAGAACTGATTTATGGGGAGGAGATTATTTAACATTATTGAAATCAATAAAGGACAAACTTTTTTCGTTGCCGGGCGAAGTAACAATTTACCCGGGTCACGGTGAAAGCAGTAAAATCGGGATTGAAAAAAATGATAATCCTTTTTTGCAATTAAGTAATTAATCATACAATGAAAAAATGTATTCAGCTTCAACACTACCTTTTAATAATTATTAGTTTTATTTTTAGATAAAAGAATGAAACAATTCATGATCTCACAAAAAGCTTTCGGAAAAAATATTACTTACTTAATAATAAGTTATTTTTTATTGTGGATCATTTTATTTGAATTTGTTTTACCTTCAAATAACTTTATTCCCAAACCTTCAATTGTACTGGATTCGTTTGGAGCTTTATGGAAAGATTACCATCTCTTGAGAAATTTTATCTCATCGATTGCATCTGTTTACATTTCTATAATTGCAGCATACTATTTACTTAGAATATTAAATAAATATTTATTGCATGAAAAAGCAGGGGTAAGGAATTTCATATTCTCTATTGAAGGGTTTTCAAAATACGTCCCTGGGATTGTCCTTGGCTTCTTACTTAATATATTGGTTCCCTCAATCTGAGTATATAAAATATCTTTTCATCTTTATTGTTGTTTTTAATTCCCTATTACTGGAGCATTCCAGCTTGTCTGCTAATATAAACCAGGAATATGTAGATTCAGCATCATCATTAGGTGCGAGCAGTTCGGTAATCTCCAACAAAGTGATTTGGAAAACTTTCCAGCCAGACCTGATGGTTCATATATATGACTCTCATTTGTATTTTTGGACTATGATGATATTTTATGAATTTGCCAACTATGGAAACGGGTTCGGTTCTATCATTAGGCGTGCGCTTGATTTCCAGGATTTATCCGCGCTTTTTGCTGCTATATTTATTTTGGGGATTATCATTTTTATAAGTTCATATATAATTAAAATTTCAAAGAACAAACTTTTTGCCTGGAGCGGAATTGGAGACTGAAAATAATCTTCTTCAGATAAAAAATATTTCCAAATATTTTGAAATGACCGCAGGTGCTAGAAATCATGTACTGGCGGATATTAATTTTAAAATCAGACATAATATTGAAACCGGGCAAATAATTTCTATTCTTGCTCCTTTTGGATCGGGAAAAACTACCTTACTCAGAATAATTGCTGGAATTGAAAAGCCTACGGTAGGAGAAGTTCTGTATAATAATAAAAACTATATTCCATCGATACGGAAAATAATTTATCTGCCTGAAAAACCTTCCTCTTTCCCATGGCTGGATGTTAAGGGTAATTTAAACTTTGCATCTGAAATCGGTTCGAAGAATAATCATGAGCAGGATATTAATGATATAATATCTTTAGTAGGTTTATCCGGTTATGAAAATCATACACCTCATAATGCAAGTATTGGTTTCAGGTTTAGAATATCGCTTGCCCGTGCATTAATGGTGAACCCGGCTTTTATATTAATTGATGATTCACTAAAAAATTTGAATACTGAGACTAAAGAAGAACTCTATAATATAATTAATATTGTAACTAATACGCAAAAAGTTAGTTTAATTTTAGCAACTACTAATATATCATCGGCAATAAAACTTTCGGACTCAATTTATCTTATGAAAAAAAATCCCGGTTCAATATTTCATGAGATTAAGTTGAACAAAGAACCCGGTAAAAGGTTGAAATTAACAGGGGAAAAGAGTTTTTCTGCAATAAAAGATGAAATTGAATCTTTATTTAAATCTAAAGATATGATGAATGAAATAAGTTTTACAATTTAGGAATTAATAAAAATTTATTGGTATGGAAATTGTGCTTTCTTAAAAAATAAACTAAATGAAAAGAAAATAGGTACCTAGATTCATTTGTTCATTGATATTTTTGAAGAAAATTCAATAATTAAAGCCGTAAATTTTCTGGAAATTAATATATTATACCGAACGAATTATTTATGGGTAATTACTTCCGAAATAACTTCCCAAATATGAGAATTAATTTATAATTTAGCATTAAATTTTAATTGTTTAAGGGATTTTATGCAAAATAAAATTGACGAATTACTAGATAAAAAAACAAATGCAAAATTAGGTGGGGGAATTGAAAAGATTGAAAAACAGCATGAAAAAGGGAAATTAACTGCCAGGGAACGTATTGAGCTGCTTGTTGATGAAGGAAGTTTTGAAGAGCTCGATATTTTCGTTCAGCATAGGGCAACAGATTTCGGCTTGGATAAACTGCATTATGCTGGTGATGGTGTAATAACCGGATTAGCAAAAATTAATGGTAGACATGTTGCGCTATATAGCCAGGACTTTACGGTTTTCGGTGGTTCTTTATCTGAAGCTCATGCCGAAAAGATTATTAAAGTAATGAATTTGGCGATGAAAGCTGGTGTTCCAATTGTTGGATTAAATGATTCAGGTGGCGCAAGAATCCAGGAAGGTGTAGTTAGTCTTGGTGGCTATGCAGATATTTTTCTTCTCAACACTTTAGCTTCCGGTTTAGTTCCTCAAATATCTGTTGTGTTAGGCCCGTGTGCTGGTGGCGCGGTTTATTCCCCGGCTATAACCGATTTTATATTTATGGTGAAAAATACAAGTTATATGTTTGTTACAGGACCAAATGTAGTAAAAACAGTTACTCATGAAGATGTGAGTTTTGAAGATCTTGGCGGTGCTGAAACACATGCTGTGAAAAGCGGTGTTGCGCATTTTATCAACGATAATGAAATCGAAACTTTATTGGGGGTAAAAAAATTATTGAGTTTTCTTCCCTTGAATTACCGGGACTCACTGGTCGATAAAGAATTTGATTTCGATACGTTGTTACCTGATGAAAAACTCAATACAATTATTCCTGAAAATCCTAATAAACCGTATGATATGAAGCAGATCATAAATCTGCTTGTCGATGATAGTGATTTTTTTGAAGTTCATAGAGATTTTGCTGATAATATTATTGTGGGATTCGGCAGAATTGGGGGGATGACGATTGGGATAGTTGCTAATCAACCCGAAGTTTTGGCTGGTGTTCTTGATATAAATGCCTCTGTAAAAGGAGCAAGGTTTGTTAGATTTTGTGATGCCTTTAATATACCTCTTTTAGTATTGGTAGATGTTCCCGGATTTTTACCAGGTACTGAGCAGGAATGGAACGGAATAATAAAACACGGTGCAAAATTGCTTTATGCTTTCTGTGAAGCGACTGTTCCAAAAGTTACTGTTATTACAAGAAAAGCTTATGGCGGAGCATATGACGTTATGAATTCGAAACATATAAGAGGAGATTTTAATTTTGCCTGGCCATCTGCTGAGATTGCCGTTATGGGGCCGAAAGGCGCTGTAGAAATCATATTTAAAAAGGAAATATCAAAAGCTGAAAACCGGGAATTAGAATTAGAGAATAAATTAAAAAAATATATTGAAAAATTTGCCAATCCATTTATTGCTGCCAAAAGGGGATATCTGGATGATGTGATTAATCCAAAGGATACAAAGATAAAATTGATTAATGCTTTTAGGTTTTTGAAGACAAAAGTGGATAAAAATCCGCCTAAGAAACACGGGAATATTCCTTTATAACAAAAAATATTTAGCTAACTATATATAATAAAAGCAATTAGTATAAATTAGTTAATTTTTTACTTGATAAATCTTAAATCAACTATTATATTGAAATGCTGAAAATTTGAAAATATGGAGACTTAATGAGAAAAAAACATTTACAACTAGTGATAATTTCTTTATTTTCTTTAATATTTTTCTCCTGCGGAGCAAATAAAGAAATTACCAAAAATGAAAAATCCGGGAAAAACAATATTAAGGTTCAAAGTGGAGGAATTGTTTCCGAAATGCTTGAACAGGCTAGGCAGTACTATGTCGCTGCTCTTTCCGGTCAGGATAAAAGCCCTACTTCCGAGACAGTTAAAAAGTATGAGTCTTCGTTACATATTATAAATAACCTCAGTTATTATCCGGGTATTGAAGATAATGAAGCCTATGTAGAACTTGAAAAATCCATCATTGATGATTATCGGAAATTTGTTGATGGATTGCCCGAAGTTCCTGTTGAAGTTTCCTTTGCAGCACTGGAAGAATGGATGGGAAAAAATCTGCCGGAAATTCAAATGAACTGGGAAAAAGATAAAAAAACCAAATCAATCATTATCCCTGCTGACATACCTCTAGAAATGAATTCCGTTGTAGAAAGATGGCTAGACTATTTTTCTACGAAAGGAAGACCTCACATGCAGGCTTGGCTTGAGCGATCCGGTAAATATTTTCCAATGATGACAAAAATCTTTTCCGACGAAGGGCTTCCTAAACAATTAGTTTATCTAAGTATGGTTGAAAGTGCATTGAATCCTACGGCACGTTCCTGGGCAAGTGCTGTTGGGCTATGGCAGTTCGTAAAATCGACTGGAAGGCTTTATGGTTTACGATCTGATTTTTATTATGATGAAAGAAGAAATCCCGAAAAATCCACACTTGCTGCTGCAAAACATTTAAGAGATTTATATGGTGATCTCGGGGATTGGTATCTTGCATTAGCGGCATACAATGCCGGTGAAGGGAGAATTACCAGAGCTATGAGAAGAGCCGGTTCAAATGATTTTTGGACAATTAGCCGGTATCTTCCGAGAGAAACGAGGAGCTATGTTCCTCAATATATTGCTGTATGTATCGTCGGGATGAATCCGGAAAAATATGGATTTACAAACATCAACTATGAGAAACCGGTAAAATATGAAAATTACAATGTTAATGAAGCAGTTTCTCTGAGTTATATAGCTAATTCTATTGGGACTGATTTAGAAACGCTGCAAGATATGAATCCTGAATTGACGCAATTAAGTACACCACCTTCATTCCCGGGAGGATATCCTTTAAGAATACCTGTTGGAATGTCTCAGCAATTAGCACAAAATATGGTCAATATTCCGGAATCTGCAAAGCGGTATTATCTTGTTCATACAGTTCGACGTGGTGAGACTCTTTCCATGATTGCAAGGAGATATGGAGTTTCTACACATGATTTAGCTGATGTAAATAAAATATCAATTAGAAGTAAGATATATCCGGGGGTTGATCTTAAAATTCCGGTAAATAATTTATCAACTAAAGACTTTGCATATAATACCAATGTAGAATCTGCCGGAGATAATAATTCTGCTGATGACAATTCAACCGACGATAGTTCCGCCAGTGAATATGTCTCACCCTATCTTACCTTAAATAAAGATGTAGATTCTTCTTCCGCAACTGGAGATAGCAACGAAACTGTTGCATTCAATGATAATGAAACTGATGATAATAGTGATAATATTAGTGCGGATATTGAATCAACTGATTTTTCTTCCAATACAGTTGTTGTTCCTGAAAATAAAGTCTTCGTAAAATACAGAGTTAAGAAAAAAGATAGTTTACTAGGAATCGCAGATTTGTTTAATACACGTGTCAGCGATATTAGAAATTGGAATAATATTCCATATACGGAAACAATAAATGTAGGCCAGACTCTTACGATATATGTACCTGAAGATAAAAAAGAATTTTATGCAAGCTTGGATAACCAGACACCTGTAGAAAAATCAACTACTAAAGGCAGTTCACCTTTAGCAGGTAATTACTGGGTATATCATCGAATAAGGCGGGGTGAAAATCTTAATTCTATAGCCGTAAGGTACGGAGTTGATATTAATTCAATTAAAGATTGGAACAATCTTAACAGCAGCAGAATATACGCAGGGAGAAGGTTAAAGATTTACACTAACAAACCAGCCACAACATATTCTTCAAATGATAATAGTTCTGATAAGACTACTAAGTTTCGATATAGAATAAGAAGAGGAGAAACTATAAGTGAGTTAGCCGAAAGATTTTCAGTTTCTATGTCGCAAATAAGAATATGGAATCATATGAGTAGTAATAGACTCATTGCCGGGAAAACATTAACAATATATACCGATGAACAAACTTCATCTCTTGGTGATAATTCGGTTAAAACTTCTGCAAATGTAAATTATTATAGTGTAAAAAAAGGGGATACAATTGGTAAAATTGCTGAACTATACAAAGTGCATTCTTATGATATTAGAAGATGGAATAATTTAAGTGATAATACAATATATGCGGGTAAAACTTTAAAAATCTATTCTGATGCCGCTGTAAATGATTTACCTGAAAATGTCAGCAGTAAATCGGCTTATGTTCATACTGTTGACAGCGGGGAATCATTATATAGTATTGCGCAGAAATACGATACCTCGGTGCAGAGATTGAAATACATTAACCATATCCGGGGAAATAAGATTATTGTAGGTCAAAAATTGAAAATAAAATAATTTAATTCTTTATAATTTTTATTAGATTTATAGGAGTAAAAATTAATTTTTTTGTTTGTTCATAAATAAATTTTGATAGCCGTTAGGGGTGTTATTCCATTAAGCCGGGATAGCTGAGAGTAAACCCTAATACCTGATCTGGGTAATGCCAGCGTAGGGAAACGGGTTAAAAGAATAATTGAGATTTTAGCCGTTTCTCCGAAGAAATTTTTCGGATTAAAAACGGCTATTTTTTTGAAAGGAATCAAAATGAAATACTTAATTATTCTTTATTTATTGTTTAATTCTCTGCTGTTTGCCCAAATATTGGAAATTAGAGGGAAGGTAATCGATATTGAAACTGGTAAACCTCTGCCGGGAGCAAATATTTATATTGAAGAAAAACCCACAACTGGAATCTCAACCGATAGCTTAGGAAATTTTGCCTTCAAATATCATTTTAATGATAATGAACACCTGGAAGTGAGTTTTATCGGTTATTACAAAAATATAATTTCAATTTCAACTATTTCAATTCCAGGTGAATTAACTGTTAAACTCGAGTCTAAAATTATTCCTGCACAAACCGTATTAGTTGAAGGAAGCCTAGGGAAAGAGGGGATTACTCCATTAGCATTTAGTAAGATAAGAAGAAAAGATATTGAAGAAAAGTATACTGTGCAGGATGTCCCGGAATATTCTAAGTACACTTCCTTCCACTACTTTTTATTCAGAAGGGGGGAATGGGATAGGTTATAATTATTTGAGCATTAGAGGTTTTGATCAAAGGAGAATTTCCGTCTCAATAAATGGAATTCCGCAAAATGATCCTGAGGATCATAATGTTTACTGGCTGGATTTTCCGGATCTACTGGCTAGCACAGATCTAATTCAGGTGCAGAGAGGTGCTGGATCAGGAGTTTTTGGTTATCCTGCTATCGGGGGATCAATAAATATAATTACTTCCGCCTTTTCAAATGATCCGATGATAAATCTATCAGTTTCTTTAGGGAGTTATAATACTAGAAAATATTCTGCTGCTATTTCCAGCGGGTTGATAGATAATAAATATTCAATCTATGCAAAATTATCAAGGATATTAAGCAGCGGTTACAGAAATCTTTCATGGGTTAAATTCAATTCATATTATCTTTCTGCTATAAGATATGATAAGAATTTAACTACTCAACTAAATTTTTACGGAGGACCAATTGAAGATGGTTTGGTTTATACAGGTTTGCCAAAATTTGCGGTAAAAGATAAAAATTTGAGGAGAGCTAATTATTCTTTCTGGGAAACCGATTCCCAAGCTTATAATTTTACATATACTGTAAACAGAAGACCGGATGAAATAGAAAACTTTTCTCAACCGCACTATGAGATTTTAAATGAACTGAAATTAAATGATGCTATTACCTTGAACTCAGCTATATTTTTAGTAACCGGCAATGGATTTTTTGATTATGATGGTACTGGATTAGATTCTACATCATTACATTTAACATCACAGTATGGATATAATCCGGTTCAGAATCCTTCCGATTTGTTAATTAAAGCAGAAGTTGAAAATGTCCAATACGGCTGGATACCAAAATTAAGTTATAAACAAAAAAATAGTGAATTAATAATTGGCGGCGAATTAAGAATACATCGTTCAACTCACTGGGGAGGTATAGCATATGGGGCAAACCTGCCTTCAGGACTATCCCAGGATTACAGGATCTATTACTTTAACGGGGCAAAAAATATATTCAGCTGGTTCATTCATGAAACTTATACTCTTAATGAACATTGGAATTTTCTCGGTGAAATACAATTAGCATATCATAAATATAAATTTTATAATGAACATTTTTATAACAATGGCTTTAATATTAATGGCATGTATTTTAACCCAGAGAATAGGGATCAACTATAAAATAAACCCGGAACAGAATATTTATATTTCATTTGCAAGAGTTACGAGAGAACCTCGCTTGGGAACCTATTATTCCGGAGAAGAATCCGTCTGGGGCTCAACTCCCGAATTCGTGCAGAACGATAACGGCTCTTATAATTATAATGAACCGTATGTTAAGCCAGAGACTATGAATGATCTGGAATTAGGATATTCTATTATAGAAAAGAATTTTAATGTATCTTTTAAATTTTTATAATATGATTTTTGATAATGAAATAGTCAACAATGGTAAATTAGATATTTTCGGACAACCAGTAACAGGTAATATGAACAGTACTATTCATCGCGGGATTGAAATTTCAGGTTCCGTAAAACTTCCTCTTAATTTATCCCTTTTATCTAATATTACTTTCAGCAAAAATTATGTGAATAATGGAACATATTATATAGATCAAAATAACCAAATTGATTTAAGCGGCAACTGGATTGGCGGTTTCCCGGATTTTTTATTTAACTTTGGTTTAAGCTACAATAAGAATCCATTTTTTATTCAATTGAAAGGGAAGTATGTCGGCAAATTTTATTCGGATTATTATGATTCAAAGCTTTCCGAGTATTTATTGCGATATCCTAGTTTTGTTAGTTATAATGATAACGTTAACGATGCTTATTTTACAGCTGATTTTTATGCAAGCTACACTCTTAAGTCATTCAATTCTTTAAATTCAAGTAAGATATTTATCCAGGTAAATAATATTCTTGATAGACTATATTCTGCAAATGCTGTAGGCGCCGAGTTTTTTCCGGCAGCAGAAAGAAATTTCTTAGCTGGTCTGCTGATTGGATTATAATAACTGTATTGGAATTATACTATTTTCCTGATAGAAGACGGATCTGAAGGATAAGACTGATTTGAACGGATTAAATAATTGTATTTTAGATCTGTAAAAATCAGTCTAATTTGTAAAATCCGTGTTCTAGTAAGATTTTAAAACAGACAATTGCAAATTTTTATAATCACAAATGCTTCATGATGAAAAAATGTATAATACTGGCAAATGGAAAGTCACCTCAGAAATCAGTAATTGAATATCTAAAAAAGAAAAATTTTTCAACTTTGATTTGCGCCGACGGCGGTGCTAATAGTGCAGAGAGGCTTGGCATTTTTCCTGAATTTATAATTGGAGATCTTGACTCGATTGATAAGCTGACATTGAATAAATTTAAAAATTACTCCAAAATTATCCGGATAAAAAGACAAAACGATACGGATGTTGAAAAATGTCTGAAGTTTGCTGTAAAGAAAAAATTTACTGAAACTGTTCTATTAGGAGTCACCGGAAACAGACTGGATCATACATTTTGCAATCTGGGGATAGTAATAAAATTTTTTAACACGATTAAAATTAGAATTGTAGCTGAGAATTCTATTTTAACTCCATATTCCGGAAAAATAGAGTTAAAAACTTATCCTGGTGAAACAATCTCACTTTATGGTTTTAATAAAAAAACAAAGATTTATTCCGGGAATCTAAAATATTCTCTACAAAATATTTCTCTCCCTTTCGGCGAAAAAGAGAGTACAAGCAATATAGCTCTTACTAATTCTACAAAAATAAATATTTCCGGAGGTATAATATTTATTATCAGGGATTACCATACAGTAAAAAAATATGATCTCATTTAGCACTTCCGATTTTCTAGTTATAATTATTTTCTTTTTAACTGTTCTGACAATAGGTTTTATTTCCGGGCGAAAACTTGGATACTGATGCAGATGATTATTTGTTATCAGGAAGAAAAGTCGGCTTATTCCTTTTCATTTTAACAAATGTATCTACCTGGTATGGAGGAATTTTAGGAGTTGGAGAATTTACTTACCGTTACGGTCTTGTAAGCTGGTTTACGCAAGGTTTGCCCTATTATATTTTTGCTTTTTTATTTGCACTCTTTCTGGCAAAGAAAATAAGGAATGCTTCACTATTTACTATTCCAGATAAATTATCAGAAGTCTATGGGGAAAAAGCAGGATTAATTTCAGCCGTATTTGTTTTTGTACTTGTGTCGCCGGCTCCTTATTTATTAATGACAGCTAATTTAATTTCTCTTATTTTCGGAACCGGTATACTGATCAGCTTAATATTAGGATTAATTCTTTCCATCGTATATTTACTTCAAGGCGGTTTTAAAGCAAATGTCTTCACAGATTCTTTCCAGTTTTTTGTAATGTTCGGAGGATTCATTCTTATTTTAATTTTTGCTTACTTCGATTATGGGGGAATAACATTTCTTTCTTCCAAATTGCCCGTAAATCATTTAAAAATAACAGGGGGAACATCGCCGACTTTTATTATTGTATGGTTTTTAATTGCATTGTGGACGTTTGCGGACCCGGGATTTCATCAAAGATGTTATGCTGCAAAATCCGGGGATGTTGCTGTAACAGGAATTCTCATCTCAATAATTTTTTGGGCATTATTTGATTTCCTGACTACAAGTACCGGCTTGTATTCGAGAGCCGTTTTACCCAATATTACTCAACCTGTACAATCATATCTTTTATTAGCCGAAAAGGTTTTGGGGCCTGGATTGAAAGGGATTTTTTATGCAGCATTATTTGCTACAATCATGTCTACGCTTAACAGTTTTTTATTTTTAAGCGGGACAACAATCGGGAGAGATTTTATTTTTAAATTGAATTCCAATAAAAATGAAATGAAATTAAAACCATTTACTATTTATGGTTTAATTATATCCGGGATATTATCTATTATACTTGCTTATTTCATCCCTTCTGTAATCGAGATCTGGTATACCATCGGTTCTTTTTGTATCCCGGGAATAATATTGCCTGTTATCAGTGCCTATTACCCAAAGTTTAGAATTAAAAATAAATATATAATTCTGGAAATGATTCTTGCTTCAATAGGGAGCATTCTATGGTTTTTTGTTAGAGAAAATTTTCTACAGGTTAAATTATTAAATGAAATCGAGCCGATGCTGGTCGGTTTAACAACAGCTGTTTTTATACACTTATTTGGAATGAAAAAAATAAGGAGGTGATAAAAAATATTATCAAATCAAAACCTGGTGATTTCAGTTGTCATAATTAAAGATATACAAAATTCTCAAGAATTTTTTTTCTTTTTAATAACTGAAAGTACAACAGAGCCTGCCAGTAAAAGCCCAATTATTGCAAGTGAAATCGCCGTTGGAATATGAAGGACTTCGGACAGCAGCATCTTAATTCCAACATAAAATAAAATTAGTGCAACACCATATTTAAGGTAAACAAAAAGATCAACCAATCCTGATAAGGTAAAATATAGAGCTCTTAAGCCCAATATGGCAAATAAATTCGATGTTATAATTACGAATGTATCTCTTGTTATTGCAATAATTGCCGGTATTGAATCAACTGCAAAAATAATATCGGAAGATTCTATAAGAAGAAGTGTAAGGAAAACCGGGGTTGCATAAATAATCCCGCTTTGCTTAACAAAAAAACTTTTTCCTTCATAATTAGGTAAAATATTAAAGTATTTCCTTATTAATTTTGCGACGGGATGTTTTTCAAGATTTATTTCTTCATCCTTTCCGAATGCCATTTTATAAGCGCCGTACAAAAGTATGAATCCGAAAATATAAATGACAAAATGGAAAAGATTTATTAAGCCTACACCAATAAGGATAAAAATAATTCTAAATACGATGGCACTTAATATTCCCCATTTCAAGATATGCGGCTGATTTGCCTGGGATATTCCCATCACTTTAAAGATCATCAAAAAGACAAAAAGGTTATCCACAGAAAGGGAATATTCAATTAAATAACCGGTTAAGAACTCTAAACCTCTTTGATGTCCTTTTTCAAGGAAAAAATAAATCCCGGCACAAAAAATAAGAGCGGTGAATATCCAAACACCGCTCCAAATTATGCTTCTCTTTAAACCAAGTTTTCCACTTCTATGTTCTGTTACATATAAATCAATTATTATTATAAGTGCCGCAACAATTGAAAATATAATCCAGAACGTGAATTCATTATACAAATTTAATCCATAGTTTTTAAGGAAGTAAAATTCCTGCCGCAATAACTGTGGTCCATAACCCGTTTTTATCACCTTCTGCAGATTGAGTGATATTAAAAGAACGGACAATCTTCCCGGACATCTTATAAATATTTTCTCTTTCACTCCAATCGATGTCAGGATTAAAATCCACGCCCAGAGTTGTTGCAAGCATAGTTGCAGCCAAATCTTCGGCATATTCGCCTGCGACTTTTTCCGTTTGGCCAAATGGATGATGTTCCGAAAGGTAACCGTATTGAGAATTATCTGCAGGAAGTGCAACCCCTATTGAAGATGCAATTAAACGGTTAGGCTCATTTGTAGAATTGCGTGCAAGTACGGTA
The DNA here is from genome assembly GCA_963739895.1 of uncultured Ignavibacteria bacterium. GTDB lineage: Bacteria > Bacteroidota > Ignavibacteria > Ignavibacteriales > Ignavibacteriaceae > CAVQBP01. The sequence continues at coordinate 194,860 of CAVUCR010000014.1, forward strand.
AAAGTAATCTGCCCGGGAAGTAATTCCTTAAGGCCTTCTTCTTTTGTTATGCGTTTGCAATTCGCAGGGAAAATACTACTTACCGAAACCAAATTACAAATTTCTATTCCGGCATTTCTTAAAGCTAATTCAAATGAGCTTAAGTATTCTTTATGCCTGCCTACCCCTTTTGTAAAAAATATTCTTGAAGGAACATACAAATTTTCATCTCCTTTCTTAAGTTAAATTTTTAATTTAATAAATTTCCTTTTTCCAACCTTGAGAATCTGCTCACCGGTTATATTTATAGTAGCTGTAATGTCGGTTATTTTATCACCATCAATTGAAACCCCGCCTTGGTTAACAAGTCTCCTTGCTTCCCCTTTTGAGCCCGCAAGATTTACAGTAGTAATTAAATCTAAAATATTAATTGCAGCGCCTGGTTTTTCAAATTTATATTCCGGAATATCCTCGGGGACTTCTTTTTTTATAAATATCTTATCGAATTCTTTTTCAGCGTTATCAGCTGCATGCTTGTTTTGATACATCCCAACTAAAGTCTTGGCTAATTGCCTCTTAAGGTCTCTCGGGTTTACGAGGGATCTTCGAGTTGCATTTTAATTTTAATTAATTCTTCATTTGAAACATCTGTAGCAAGTTCAAAATAATTAAATATCAAATTGTCGGGTATTGAAAGGGTTTTACCAAAAATATTTTGGGCGCTTTCTGATATTCCAATATAATTATTATAGGATTTACTCATTTTTTCTACACCATCGGTTCCAACTATTAAAGGCGTTGTAATTATAACCTGGGGCTCTAGTCCATACTCTCTTTGGATATCGCGCCCGACAAGTAAATTGAATTTTTGATCCGTTCCGCCTAATTCAACATCACTTTTAATTGCAACCGAGTCCATTGCCTGGGCAAGGGGGTACAAAAATTCATGTACACTAATTGGTTCACCTGACTTGAATCTCTTGGTAAAATCATCCCTTTCTATCATTCTTGCAACTGTATATTTTGAAGATAATTTTATTACTTCTTCAAAAGTCATTTTACCCAGCCAGTCAGAGTTATATACAATTTTTGTTTTATCTTTATTTAAAATTTTCGAAGCTTGCTCTAAATAGGATTGCCCGTTCTCCCTTGTTTCTTTTAAAAGAAAGAGCAGGACGGGTAACATTTCTTCCGGAAGGGTCGCCTATCATACCTGTAAAATCACCAATAATTAAGATAGCTTGATGACCTAAAGATTGAAACTGTGCTAGTTTCCTCAAAACAACTGAATGCCCTATGTGCAAATCGGGTCTGCTTGGATCGCAACCGAGTTTAATGTTTAACGGTTTTCCTTCAGCGATTGATCTTTCAATTTTCTTTAAAAGATCCTCTTCCGGTATTATCTCAAAAGTTCCCCTTTTGATTAAATCAATTTGTTCCTTAATGGTTGGAAATTTCAATTTTGACATCAGCAATAAAAACCAAAAAATTTGTTAATGGAATCCTTAAAATAATGTTTTTGTTATTCATTTAAAATTTTATTCTTCTTTCCTGCTCTCTTTGGAGGTCCCGCTTAGCTATTGATTCTCGTTTATCATAGACTTTTTTCCCTTTAGCCAGTGCAAGCTCAACTTTCACTTTTCCATTATTAAAGTAAAGCCTAAGCGGTATTAAGGTAAGACCTTTTTCTTTCACCTTACCAATCAACCTCCTGATTTCACTTTTTTTCAATAGAAGCTTTCTATCTCTAGTTGGAACATGGTTATTAATATTACCCTGCGTATATTCGCTAATATGCGCTCCTATCAACCAGACTTCTCCATTTTTCAAAGATGCATAGCTATCTACAAGATTTGCCTTACCTTGTCTTAAAGATTTAACTTCAGTCCCTTGTAAAACAATTCCGGCTTCAAAAGTTTGTATAATTGAAAATTCATGCCTTGCTTTACGGTTTACAGTTATATTTTTAACATCTTCTTCTTTTGTCATAAAATAAATATTGTTGCCTTAATTGTCCTGGTTTGATTGTGCTAGATTAAGATTACAAGAAATATAATAATTAATAAAATAATAGGCATCGAAATTATTTTTAATATTAACTAAAAGCAAGAATTCAGAAAGAATTTTCAGAACAATGTATTTGAACTTGATTGGAAATACCCTCTTTTAATGAATATTAAAGATAAATCGTTAAAAATATCAAATTTATTTTGAATAATTAATTATTTTATGGAAAAATTCATTTTAATATTCTTTAATTAAACTCTTTAAAAACATTTAGTTAGTTTACAATGGAATTATTATTCAACCTCTTATATACTCTGAATGTTGAATTGAATTTTTTTGATCATTAACTTTACTATTGATAAACAAGTATAATTAATAGGTTCTTTTTAATGAGTAAAACAATTGCTGTTGCTGTTCCAAAAGGGGGTGTAGGGAAAACAGCTACTGCAGTTAATCTTGCAGCAAGTTTAGCAGTTGCCGAAAAAAAAACTTTGCTTATTGATTTTGATCCCTCAGGTGCTTGCTCAACTTATTTAGGCTTTGAATCGGATAAATTTAAGGGGGATATCTTTGATGTAATAAGCTTTACGACACATATTTCAAAAGTAATACATCAAACTGAGTTAAATAATCTTGATATAATTCCTTCCGATTTTTCCAACCTTGAAAGAGAAGAAAGGCTATACCGGTTAACAAACAATACTAATATATTTAAGAATATTTTAAATTCAGATGAACTCCTTGTTTATGATTTTATTATAATTGATTGCCCTCCGTATTTAAAGGGACTAACTACTATAGCCCTTACTGCTTCAAACTCACTATTAATTCCTGTTAAGGCGGGGCAATTTTCGATTTCGGCGCTGAAAAAAATTTTTAAATATGTAGAATTCATTAAGAGCAACCTCAATCAGAATCTGCAAATAGAAGGGATACTCTTAACTATGTATGAAGCGAATACCAAGGCATGGGCACTAACAAATGAGAAACTTCATGAGAATTACGGTGATTATATATTAAATACCGTAATTCCCAAAAATATTGCAATAACCGAATCGGAATTCTTTAGTAAACCCGCAATTCTATTCAACGTTAAATCTAAAGGCTCAATAGCCTACCTTCAATTGGCTGACGAAATTATCAAGAGAAACATCTCCCAAGATGAATTCAAAGGTACTTCGTTTGATAATAAGGCAGATTAAATATTAAGATATTCTATCCGATGCTAAGTTTCGCTAAGCTAGAAGAAACAAACGGGCTAATTAAGTTGAGTATCCTGAATTTACATGATTATTTTCTAAGTGATAATTAAAATGAATTTCAATCACTAATCCATTATTTCTCTTTATATCGAGGCTACCTTCAAGCTGATTTACTAAAGTATGGACCAGCTGTAAACCGAGTGAATCTGAATCTTTAAAATTTTTTTTATCTTCAATCCCTACGCCGTTATCGAAAATGGTTATATGAATATTATTATTATCTTCTTTCAGTATAATACTGATTATGTTCTCAGAGTTCCTTTCTAAATAAAAAGCGTGCTTTATTGAATTTGATACCAGTTCGTTAATTATTATACCAAGGTTAATTGAAGTATCTATATCAAAATCGATATCATCGAAAACAAGCAGAAATTTAAATTTTTTCAAATCAAGGCTATAGGTCATAAACAAGTTATTAACCAAATCATTAATATAATTTGCGAAGTTTATTTTGGTTAATTCTTTTGATTTGTAAAGATATTCGTGTATTAACGCCAGCGCTTTTATCCGGTTCCTGCTTTCATTAAAAACTTCCTGCAATTTGTTATCGTTAAGATACCCTGCCTGAAGGCTTAAAAGGCTGGAGACTATTTGCATATTATTTTTAACCCTATGATGAATTTCTTTCAGCAGAATTTCTTTCTCTGCAAGAGAAGCCTTTATTAATTTTTCTTTCGATTTTTGTTCAGAAATATCGTGAACAACCATAACCCAGCCGGCGATATTTCCCTTGCAATCTTTCATTGCTGATGATAAAACCTGAACATCAAATAGTTCCCCGTTTTTCTTCTGATATTTCGTTTCGAACTGAAAGGATAATCTTCCTTTTTTTATTAGAGAATACATATTATTCAGTAATTCTTCTTTTTTATCCGCCGCCCAGTAAATAAATGGAGGTACCAGGCCAACTAATTCTTCTTTGGACCAACCTACCATTTGACAAAAAGCTGCATTTACATAAGTCTGGGTCAGATGTACATCAACAACGGCAATACCAGCCAGCATAGTATCTTCAATGGTTTTCCTGAATGTATATTCTGTTCTTAAAGCTTCTTCAGCATCAAATTTAGCCTTCTCAAATTCTTTATTCTTTAGAGCATTTAATATGGCATTCGGCAATCTTTTGAGACTATCTTTTAATATATAATCGACTGCTCCCTGCTTAATACTTTCAACGGCAATTTCTTCAGTCTGGTTACCGGTTACTAATATGAAGGGTACTTCATAATTTTTTTCTTTTAATAATTTTAGAGCGTCAATTGCAGTCCACTGCGGCATTTTATAGTCAGCAAGTATGATATCCGGGGGGGAAGATTCAAGCATTTCTAAAAATTCGTATTTAGTTTCCACTCTTTCGCTTACAAATTCCAAACGTGCTTCCCGAAGTTCCAGATCGACTAATTCTGCGTCCGGCGGATAATCTTCCAGAATTAAAATTTTTATTGGAGATGATATCATTTCTAGATTAATTATGATGTAAAAAAATATTCAATATATGGAGCATCAACTATTGTTAATTTATATTTTTTGGATTAATTATTTGCAGGTAAAGATAAATAAAAAGTCGCTCCTTCATTTATTTTTCCTTCCGCCCGTACTCTTCCTCCATGTCTCTGAATTACTCTTTGGACTATTGTTAAGCCTATCCCGGTTCCTTCAAATTCTTCTGATTTATGTAATCTTTGAAAAGCACAAAATAATTGATCTGCATATTTCATATTGAATCCTACACCATTGTCTTTTACAAAATATACAATTTCGTTTTTTTTGCTAAAGCTTCCGATAACTATTTCACGGTCAGGTTGTTTTTTAGAAAAATGTTATTCCTTGTACAGGTACTTTAAGTTCATTTTTCCTTTTCAATTGTCATTTCTATAATTTATAAATATTTCTCAAATTCTTAATAAATTTTAATAATTTTTACTGAAATGAAAATTTAAATAAATAAGGTGAGTAAAAGAGAAAATTATTTTATTATGCATTATGAACCGGAAAAACAGTAGAAGTTCCATTTAATTAGTTAGATCCAATTTAAATTTTTTCCATTCGAAGGGAAAATAAATTTAATATAACTTGTTATTTAAATGATACCGGTTTGCAGTATCCAAGCACTTTTTATTCGACATATTATCCCCTGATTAAACATTCCTTCCTGGGTAAGATTGGAATGTTTCTAAATATTATTCATAATTATAAATTATTTTAATATTCAAAGAGGAATATAAAATAACTGCAGCTTAATTACTGTATTATAAATCACACAGGACAATTTTGTCTAAATTAGAATTTTAATATTTCTCACAATATTTAAACAAAAGCAAATAATTAAATGGTGCGACTTTTGAAATAAAAGGTTATTTGATCTATCTCACTCGATTAACGGCTGATTGTTTTGGGAACCACTCAGCAATTAACCAGAACTTCATTAATTGTTTCAATCAATTCTGATTTACTATAGGGTTTTGTAATTATTTTTACAGGGTTTGTCTGGTGTGCATTGAGATAAGTTTCATCATCATGGTAAGCAGTTAAATAAATTATCGGGATATTGTATTTACCGGTAATAATTGAGGCAGCATCAATTCCGCTTAATTTTCCTTTAAGCATAATATCCATTAAAATAATATCCGGTTTTTCTTTTTGGGCGTTTATTACGGCATCCACGGCATTATTTACGATTGACACGGAAATTTCATCAGAATTTTCGAGGTCTTTTTTTATTCCTAAAGCTGTAATTGTCTCATCTTCAACAATTAGAACCTTTGCCTTTTTTTCCATTTGTACCTCCAAAAAAATATTCTCATAATGACAAAGCAAATATAGTTTAACTAAAAGTAAATACCATTTGCTTATTTTCACATGTGTTCAGGGATATATGAATTTTATTAATTTGAAAAAAACAGAAGAAAGAAGTAAGAAAATATTTAGGTTCATGTCTCGGTTACTTAAAATTTGGAAGGTTTATTGTGAATTTAGTTCCTTCGCTTCTATGTAATTCAATTTTACCTTCCAATTGTTCTACCAGTGTATTTACTAATTGTAATCCCAATGATTCGGTTTGTTTGAAATTAATATTTTGTGGAAACCCGATTCCATTATCACTAATAGTTAATATAGAACTATTTCCGTCAGCCGGTTTATATGATAATTTTATCTCACCTGAAGCTCCATTCGGGAAAGCATATTTAAATGCATTTGATAACAATTCATTTACAATTAATCCTAGCGAGATTGCAGTATCAATACCAAGCGAGACGTTTTCGATATCAGTAATTAGTTTAATTTTACTTGAATCCAGGCTGTAAGAGCTCATCAGGTGAGAAGCGAGGTCCTGAACATAATCTCCCAGTTTTACACCGGCTAAATTCCCGGATTGATATAATTTTTCATGGATTAAAGCCATAGACCTGATTCTATTTTGACTTTCCTTAAAAACATCCATTGCTTGACTATCATGAAAATATGAAGATTGAAGATTAAGTAAACTGGAAATTATCTGCATATTATTTTTTACCCTGTGATGAATTTCCCTAAGCAGGACGTCTTTTTCTCTTAATGAATCTTCAATTAACTTTTCAGACTTTTTCCTCTTGGAGATATCGGTAAAAGTAATAACACCCCCCTTAACCTCACCTTTTTCAATAATTGGATTTGCTGAATATTCTACCGGGAAAAAAGTTCCATCTGCTCTCCAAAAAACTTCATCGTCTTTTATGGATTCGCTTTTTGTAATTAATGCTTGATAAATAATACATTCATTCTCGGGATAATTCTTCCCGTCGGGATATGTATGATGGATTAGAATATGAATTTTTTTATGATTTTGAACAGGATCGAAACCAAGCATTTCAATTGCAGATTTATTTACAAAAGTGCAATACCCTTTTAAATCTATTCCAAAAATACCTTCACCGGTTGATTCTAATATCTGTTCGGTTTTTTTATATAACTTCCTGGTTGTTGTTAACGATATAGCAACCGTAAAGAATAAAAGTGTGATAGCTCCCCCGGCGATAAGTGCAATCCATCCTTTTTCAGAATCGATTGTTTGGTTAAATCCCGGAAGGGAGGTAAATTTTACAGTCCATGTATGTTGGTTAAAAACAATTTTTTTGGATAAAACAAAAACTATTTGATTCTGTTTTGTAGAGGTAGAATCGGAAGGATTACTAACATACATAATATTGCTATCGGATTCCTCTTCCCCGTCGTAAATAGCAAGATCTAAAATATTGAACTGTTCTCCCAGAATACCTTCAATTAAATCATTCATCCTAAAAGGGCTATATACATACCCGATTAAAGCTTTTCTTCTTTGTTCGATTGTTTCGAGAGGTACATTTTGTTTATAAATTGGAACATACATTAAAAATCCGAACTGAACATCTTTATCGGTTTCCTGAACTAAAGTCACCTTCCCTGAAATAGTAGAACTTCCTTCATCCCTTGCCTGAGCCATTGCTTTTTTTCTAACCGGGTTAGTGAACATATCGTAGCCAAAGGCTCTTAAATTTCTATCTTTAAAAGGTTCAAGGTAAACTATAGTTGTGTAAATATCTCTGTTCCCTTCAGGCCAAATCCAAAAATCTTTAAATCCATTTTTGCGAACCGATTTAATCAATTTTTCTTTATTTGAAGGTGCTATTACTTTGGAGTATCCAATTCCTAAAATTCCCGGGTAATTTTGTTCAATCCTAAGCTTGTCTACGTATGTTTTCCATTCTTGTCTGGTAACATCATTTGATGCAGCAAATAAACCGCTTCCCCCCAAGAGCACCTGTTCGTAAGCCAATAATCTTTTTTTTATTGAAGTTATAATTTCCTGTACCCGGAAATCAAATCTAACTGATGCATTTTGATAGCTTTCTTCTCTTACCATGTGCCAAAACGCTATAGTCATGCACAATGAGAGTATTACCATAATCCATGCTACAGAATAACTGTATTTTGTAGCCGCTTTGGGGAGTGATTTAATAGAATTTAATTTCATTCTTAGGAAAAAATTTATTTCATAATATGAAAATTATTTCTATACATTAAATCTATTAAAAGTAAATAACATCAATTAAATTTATTCTACAGGTTGGTGGAAAATAATTGTAAATACCTTTGTTAAGATATTTAATTTAAGAGATAAAATACAAATTAAAATAAAACAAATAAATATAATTAGTTTAATCATGGGTATCCAAAATAAATTTAAAAATATCAGGGATATGAAATTAGGAGAAAAGAGGAACTATTATAAGATGGTGCTAAACGCTGTTAGACAATTATATATTCCATTTATAAATGAAATTATGGACCCGCTATGCAATGAAAGTTGTAAACGGGTCCCGCTATTAATAATTTATTGTCGGCTATAAGTTTTAATTAAGTCGACTGCATCTTTATTGCCTAAAAGTCGAGCCGAATTTAAATCAACCAAAGCAGCGTCAAAATTGCCTAGAATTAGTTTTGCAGTGCCAATCATCGAATAAATTTTTGCATAAATAGGATTAACCCTGTTTAACCTATTTTCATTATAGAAATTAGACTTTTCTTCTGTTTCCATGTCCATTCTAAAGTGAAGCCTAATTGCCTCAGTGCAATCCTCAATTGCCCCTTCATAATCGTGCAATTCAATTTTTGCAGCAGCTCTGCTAGTGTATGGCTGGGGCAGATCCGGGTTCAACATTATAGCTTTTGTGAAATCGAATATAGCCCCAAGATAATTATTTAGCAACATTTTATTGTTACCCGAAATAATATAGTATTCTGCATTTCTCATAGTTTTATTAATAATTTATTTCACTTAAATGTTTATTTATGCTTTTTAAACTGGTTTGATTTTTTTCCAGTAATTCTTGAGCAAGCTTCAGATATGCAATAGATGACTTTGCCGTAATATTGTAAGATATAACAGACTGATTCATGAAGAAAGCATTTGTTATATCTGTATTCTTTGGAATAATTGTTCTCATTATATTGTTGGGATATTCCAAAATGAGGTTCTTTTTTGCTTTAAAGGAAGCAGTAGAGTTTCTCTCATTAAATGTTAATAAAATCCCTTCAATGGAAAGAGTATGATTATAATTCCTTTTAATAAAATCAATATGATCAATCATTTTACTAATTGATTTCAATGAGAAAGGACTTGGCTGAATCGGGATTATTACCGAATCAGCAGCAATTAAAGAATTTGTTGTCATTCCTACAAGGTAGGGAGGACAATCAATAATTACATAATCAAAAAAAGACGCTTCAGGTTTTAATTGATTCTTAAAAAGTAAATGATTACTTGTAAGTTTTGATAACCTGGATTCATCATGAAAAGATATATTTTTAAAAGGAATAAAGAAAAGGTTTTTTTGTTTTGTTTGATGGATAACTTGCTTTAACAATTTTGAATAACCAAATACGTCAAAAATACCCCCACTGAAGTCGAGATCATTAAATATTGATGAACATGAACCTGAAGGGTCTGCGTCTATCAATAACGTTCTCTTGCCGTTCAACGCGAAAGCGTATGCTAAATTAAAAGCTGTAGTTGTTTTTCCAACTCCACCTTTAGGTGTGGCAACGGCAATTATTTTTCCCATTTTGGATTTCTACAAGTATATAGAAAATAGTCATATTTTTTACCAAATTTGGCAAATAATATGCCGTTTAAATTAAAGCAACTGCAGTGAGTTTCAAAGGAATTTTTTTGTAATAAATTAATACAATGTCAATATTTCAGAACATCCGGCTTGGGGAAAGAAGTGAATTCGTTAAAAAAACATAAATATATGAGTGGCATTCTACTTGGGATTACCAGGTTAAATAGATATTAACTGAGAGTCTGGAGGGTGAAAAGCTGGCTGTTCTTTGGCCGGCTTTTCTATTTTAAATCAATAAAACATAATCTATTTGTCAATAACAAAACAGGCTTATTTCCTACTTTTTGAATAAAAAAATTAATGATCATAGAAAATATTCCTTATATTTTAACAAATAAAATTGAATCTTTTACATTATTAATTTATAGATGATTATGATTAATAAAGTCATGTTCATATTGATTTTAGTTATAACTAATCTGTTTTCTCAAACGGATTTATACAGTCCATTAATTAATATCCAAACCAAAGCAGTTAATTATACTAATTCAGTAATTGAAAGAAAAATAGACAGCCTGATCTTAAAGATGACCTTGAAAGAAAAAGTCGGTCAGCTGGTGCAAATAGCCGGTCAACCGGGATACTTGGAAAGCTTAATAAAAGATGGAAGTGTAGGATCAATTTTAATTGGAACCGGAATACCCGGAGAAGTAAACAGACTGCAAAAATTAGCAATGGAATCAGGTTTAAAAATTCCCTTGCTTTTTGCTCATGATGTAATACACGGATATTACACAATATATCCTATCCCTTTAGGTGAGGCAGCAAGCTGGAATCCTGGTATTGCAAAAGAAGATGCACATTTAGCTGCAATGGAAGCCGCTTCTCAAGGGACTAACTGGACATTTGCTCCCATGGTGGATATTGCCAGGGATCCACGTTGGGGAAGGATTATGGAAGGTTCGGGGGAGGATCCTGTTCTAGGAAGCATTATGGCTGCTGCTAGAGTCGAAGGTTTCCAGGGAAATGACTTGAAAGATCCCTTTTCAATAGCCGCATGTGCGAAACATTGTGTTGCGTATGGGGCAGCACAAGCCGGAAGGGAATATAATACTGTTGACATTTCCGAAAGAACATTGAGAGAAATTTACCTTCCGCCTTTTAAATCTGCAGTTAATGCTGGAGTTGTAACTATTATGAGTGCATTTAATGATCTTAACGGGATACCTGCTTCAGCTAATTATCATACACTTACAGAGATATTAAAAGATAAGTGGAACTTTAAAGGCTTGGTTGTAAGTGATTGGAATTCAATAGATGAATTAGTATCGCACGGGTTTGCAAAAGATAAATATGATGCGGCAAAAGAAGCTCTTTTGGCCGGTGTTGATGTCGATATGGTTGGAGATACCATTGCCGGGAATGCTTATTTACCTAATTTGGAAAATCTCGTAAACGCAGGTGTAATTAGTAGCGATGAGCTAAATGAATCTGTAAAAAGAGTTCTAAGGGTAAAATTTAAGCTCGGTTTATTTGAACATCCTTATGTAGATACTTCATTTTATAAAACTCATTTAATCAGCAAAGAAGAAAGAGAAAAAATTGTAAGAAAGTCTGCTAGAGAGTCAATTGTTCTCCTTAAGAATCAGGAAAATATTCTTCCTCTGAAAAAAAATATCACTTCAATAGCACTAATAGGCCCTTTAGCCGATGATCAATCTAATCCTTTAGGATCTTGGTCTGCAGCAGGAAATCCCAAAAATGTTATTACTGTTTTGAAAAGTATATCCGGCAAAGTTTCATCAAGCACTAAAATTAATTATGTGAAAGGTTGTAATTTTAATGATTCGGATGAAACCGGGTTTAGAAATGCCGTGGAAGCAGCAAAAAATTCTGACGTAGTTGTTATGGTAGTTGGTGAATCAAAAGGGATGACCGGCGAGGCTTCAAGCAGGGTTAATCTTGATCTGCCGGGTGTACAAGAAAAACTTGTAGAAAAAATTTCAGAAACCGGTAAACCCGTTGTTGTTGTTTTGATGAATGGACGGCCTTTGACAATTAATTGGATTGCCGAAAATATTCCCGGTATACTGGAAACATGGTTTTTAGGTGATCAAACCGGCAATGCCATTGCAGATGTTTTATTTGGCGATTATAATCCTTCCGGGAAACTGCCGGTCACATTTCCCAGGTCAGTGGGACAAATACCAATCTTTTACAATTACAAAGAAACCGGGAGACCTGCAAAACCGGATGATAAATTTACTTCCAAGTATCTCGATTCACCTGTAACTCCGCTTTATCCATTCGGTTACGGGTTAAGCTATACAACTTTTAATTACAGCAATATAGGAACAGACAAATTGAGACTCTCAACAAATGATTCTTTAACTGTTTCAATTGATGTGACTAATACAGGAGATCTTAAAGGAGAAGAGGTTGTTCAGATGTATCTGCATGAAAGAGTTCGAAGTGTAACACCCCCTGTAAAAGAATTAAAAGGATTCCAAAAAATTCTATTAAATCCGGGTGAAACAAAAACAATAAAGTTTAATATTACGCCGGGTATGCTTTCATTTTTAGATAAGAACTTAAACCCTTTTATTGGACCCGGAATTTTTGATGTTATGATTGGAGGTAATTCCGCAGATGTTTTATCAACTTCGTTCGAAGTAGTAAAATAAATTTAAACTGTAAGTATAAAATTTCAAATTACAAAAGAAATATCCTATATATAGTTAAAATATAATAGGCGAGTCTGTATATATATACGATATTAATCCTGATGCTGCCAGCAGAGTTCTCTATTGGGAAGTGATTGTCTTTTACATCTTTTACCGGATGCAGTTATAGCTTTACATTGCAAATCACCCTGGTTTCTGTTTTCATTCTTTCTATCTATTTTTAATCCGGCGCTTTTTAAAATCATCGGTATAACAATAATTGCTATTAGTACAATTCCACTATATATTAAAGTTTTTTTAGACATGTATACTTAATTAAATGATTATAGTCTTCTTCACTTATTTACAAGTCTCTGCAGACTTTCATTATACCGGTTACCAATATTAGGATATTTCTTTATTAAATTGTCAATTGTCTCCAGGTCTTCTATAGTTAAATCAATATCAACTGCTTTTGAATTTTCTTCTAAATATTTTCTATGTTTAGTTCCGGGTATAGGTATAATATCATCACCTTGAGCGAGAAGCCAGGCTATTGATAGCTGTGCCGGCGTACAATTTTTTTGAGCTGCAAAATCTGCAAATTCTTCGGCAAGCTTCTTATTATTATGCCAGTGTTCATCATCAAACCTAGGAAGGCTACGCCGCATATCATTTATAGATAATTCATCTTTATTAATATTATTTGCTAAAAGTCCGCGTGCTATAGGACTGAATGGAATAAAAGTAACTTCCAGGCCGCGGCAGACAGGTAAAATTTGTTTCTCAATATCACGTGTTAATACCGAATATTCAGATTGAAGAGCTGCTATAGGATGAATCCTGCTTGCTTTACGCAGCGTATAAGGAGAAACCTCTGATAAACCTAAATAACGAACTTTACCTTCCTGCACCAATTTTGCCATAGCATTAATGGTTTCTTCTATGGGAACTTTAGGATTTATTCTATGCGCATAATAAAGATCAATAACTTCTATATTTAAACGCTTTAGGCTTCCTTCGACTGCTTCCTTTATATATTTAGGAGAATTATCAATAAAGAGATTTCCATCATTTTTCTTCCTGATTCCGAATTTTGTGGCTATAAAGATTTTATCCCGGTTAGGAGTTAAAACGTTAGAAATTAATTCTTCATTATGATGAAGACCATAGAAATCAGAAGTATCCCAAAAATTTATTCCGAGTTCAAGAGCTAGGTTTAAAGTTGCTATAGATTCTCCATCATTTCGTTCCCCGTAAGATTGGCTCATTCCCATACAGCCCAATCCAATTGCTGATAATTTTTCCCCCGTGTTCCCAAGATTTCTATATTTCATGACTATTTGAAATTTTTGTTATTAAATATTATTTCTAAGTGAATATATTAAACGCTGTATTTAAAATAATATTATATGTTTATTGAAGATTTGTTCTAAATCAAAAGCATAAATTATTTTATTAAAATTCGATAGAAAAATCAAAAATTGAGACTATGAATTTTCAAGAGATAAATAAAAGCATTAAAGGTACTAGCGACAAAGTTCCGGACTTAATTTCAAAATGAATTTTATTGATATAAACTTTTTCATTTTTCTACCGGCAGTTTTATCGTTTTAAAAAATTTCCTGCTTTGATTCTACGAAAATAAACGCCGCTTAAAAGCTTTTACTACTTAATTCATAAAACAATAAATATTTCAATAAAAATAAGTTGAGAGTAAAAATTTATTCATAAAGATTTTTAATATCTGCCTTAGCAATTTCAATAAATAGTTCAGCTAATTTTTCAGTTACAGCCTTGAAATATTTTTCTCCTTTTTCTTTTGAACCATTTTTCGGATTACCAATTCCTGTATCAGCCGTGACCCGTGACCACTTTCTTTCAGTCCATGCCCAACCTTCACGTATTCCTTTAATTTTGATTTTCTTTTCTTGCCCTTCCCCCGCATCCTTTAGGGGAAGAACGAGTTGCGGGGTAAGGTAGAGCAACAGGCTGGTTTCCATCTCATCGGCATGGTCACCCTCATTTTTAAAAAATTCTTTTTTATCTATTGATGTGTACCAATCGCAGGATGCTAAAAACATTTCGGGAAATTTTAATCCGAGTTCTCTTAACATTTGTTTGAAATTGTTACCGCCATGGCTGTTGACGATAAGAAATTTATGAATATCCTGACGGTTTAGCACTTCAATAATATCATTAAGAATCAACATCTGGGTACTGGGATATAAATTTATATCGAGAGTTATGTCATACTGCCCTGTATTAACACCAAAGGGAATAGGGGGCATTACAATAATTTTAGCTCCTTCCCCATAAGCAACTTTTGCAGCCTCTGCCGTAATAAGTTCAGATTCAATTATATCGGTGCCATATGGTAAGTGATAATTGTGTGCCTCAGTAGCTCCCCACGGAAGTATAGCCAGATCAAATTTTTGATTTTTTATATTCTTCCAATGACTTTCTGCCAAGATATAAGGCCGCATTTCTTTCTCCATAAACATCATTTGTATTATTCTGTATTACTTATTTTAACAAAGTACCCGGATTAAGATGTTCTGCTTCAATATCTTTAAAGTAATTTACCGTACCGACTTTCAATTCATAAGTTGCCTGGTCATCACATACAATAATACCCTTTGGATGGAGCTGAAGCGCGCTGACTGTCCACATATGATTTACGCCTTCTTCAACCACTTTATTAAGTGCCCTGGCTTTACTTAATCCGCTTATAATAATAAGAACTTCTTCCGCATCTAACACGGTTTTTACTCCAACAGTTAAAGCAGTTTTAGGAACTTTACCTAGATCATTATTAAAAAATCTTGAGTTTGCAATAACTGTATCCATAGTTAAAGTCTTTACCCTGGTCAACGATCCTAATGAAGAACCGGGTTCATTAAAAGCGATGTGCCCATCCGGCCCTATTCCTCCAACAAATAAATTGATCCCGCCGGCATCTTCAATTTTCTTTTCATAATCATCACATTCTTTTTCCAGGTTCTCTGCATTCCCATTTAATATATTTACATATTTTTTATCTATATCGATATGGTTAAAAAGATGTTTCCACATAAAGGAATGATAACTTTCAGGATGATCTTCAGGAATTCCCACATATTCATCCATGTTAAATGTCGTTACGTATTTAAAGGAAACCAGGCCCTTTTTATGCAAAGAAACTAATTCTTTATACATTCCAACAGGTGAAGAACCAGTTGGCAATCCCAAAACAAAACGTTTCTTTTCATCCGGTTTAAATGAATTTATCTTGGCGGCAACATAATTTGCCGCCCACTTGGATACCAAGTCATAGTTAGTTTGAATTATAAGTCTCATAAATACTCCTGTATGTAAATTTTATTTTTTAATTCTCTGAGTTTAATTTCAAGGTGAAAGTTCAATTTAGGAAGTGATGGGATTAGCTTATAACGTATAGTGTTTAGAGGGAAACCTGCAGTCATTTGAACCGTTGCTTTATTATTATACATATATTCTTATCCTTTTAGATAGAAATATATTTTTGAAAATAAGTTTCTTATCAGATATTCTCTTTTTGATAAACTATTTTACCATTGAGTAAAGTTAATTCTACCTCATAATCTTTATTAAGCAGAACAATATCGGCATCTTTGCCGACGGCAAGTATTCCTTTTTTATGATCTAGACCCAAAACTTTTATGCCGTTTAATGAGGCCATTCTTACTGCCTCAGTTATCCTCGCACCGGTTGCTTCCACCATATTTTTAACAGCTGAATTTAATGTTAGTGTACTCCCGGCAAGTGTACCATCTTCAAGATATGCTTTTTTCTCTTTCATAAATATTTTTTGATCTGCGAATTCATATTCACCTTCGTGCATTCCACCGGCACGAATCGAATCCGAAACTAAGATAATTCCACTTGCGCCTTTTAATTTTAATAGCAGCTGCATTACAGCAGGATGCACATGAAGAGTATCGGCGATCAATTCAATTTTTAGTTCATTATGTAAAAGAGCGCCAAGGATAATACCCGGTGTACGGTGATGAAAAGACTGCATCGCGTTAAAGATGTGTGTAACATGTGCCGCACCATTGTCAATAGCATTTTCAACTTCATCATAACTGGCCATTGAATGCCCGATAGATAAGACTACCCCTTCTTTTGCGGCAGCCTGCATTACCTCGGCAGAACCATCAAGTTCAGGCGCAATGGTCATGATTTTAATATGCCCTTTTGAGGCTTCCCATATTTTATTCCACGATTCAGCGGTGGGTTTCCAGAGATAATTTTCATTCATTGCCCCTTTAAATTTTTTGTTTAAGTAGGGACCTTCCATGTGAATTCCCCGGATATTGGATTCAGGATGTTTTTCTATATAATCAGCTACCCTGGAGAGATCCCCAAGTAGCATCTCTTCAGGTTTAGCGAAGAGGGAGGCCAGCATTGTAGTGGAGCCATAACGCAAAAAATATGAACTAATTTTTTCTATGCTCCCAATTGAATTGTCTGCGAATCCAAAACCTGCTCCACCGTGGACAAGCAAATCAGCGAAACCGGGGCATACTATTTTCCCGCTTACATCAATAAATCTACAGTTTTGTGTCTCCAATTTATCCGATGTTTTTTCAAGCCTGGAAATTTTGCCATCCTCGATTACTATTGTTCCATTGTTTATAGTCCTGAAGGGGGTAACAATATTCCCTCCGGTTAATGCTAATTTCATCTCTTTTCCTATGATATTTATTTAGGTGAATTTCTTTTGGTTAAAATCTTGACAAATAATCAAAATTATTTTAAGTTCAGAAAGTATTTTGTTGGTTTAAACAACAAACTAAATCTAAACAATCCTCTTTATTTAGTCAACCGTAGATATGAAAACAAAAAATATTATTAGTGGTAATGCTTCGGTTTTGAGAAATATAAATAGGTCAATGATATTAAATTTAATTAGAAATGAACAACCGATCTCAAGAGCTAAATTAGCTCAATTAACTGGATTGAATAAAAGCACGGTATCAAGTATTGTAACAGTTTTATTAAAAGAAGATTTAATTTATGAAACGGCAAACGCCAATCAAAATATCGGGCGAAAGCCGATTGATTTATATCTTAAATTAGGGAAGAATTTAATTGGTGCTTTTTCTATAGATGCTTCGCTCACGCGTTTTGCTATTGTTGATATTGACGGTTCTATTTTAACTACATCTTCCATTAGCACAGAACCGCAGGACAGCACCAAATTTATCGAAAAATGTCTCGCTGAATTACGAAAATTAACGGATTATTTAAAAATAGATAACTTGAAAGGGTTAGGAGTAAGTGTAGCCGGTATAGTTGATGCAGATAACCTTATTGTTAATTATGCCCCGAATCTTGGCTGGGAAGATTTTGATATCGGAAAAGTAATTAAGGATTTATGGCCTGGTTTGCAAATCTTAACTGTCGGGAATGATGCTAAATGTTCTGCACAAGCTGAGCTATGGTTTGGAAAACATCAAACGGAACTTTCAAATTTTGTCTTTCTTGAAATTGGTCCTGGTATAGGGTCGGGAATCGTAGTCGAAAATAAAGTTCTTGACGGTGAATTCCATGCCTCCGGTGAAGTGGGGCATATGGTTATTTATGAGGGAGGTGAACTTTGTACCTGCGGAAATCACGGATGCTGGGAAAGATATGCATCGGATCGTGCAACTGTGAACAGGTATATTGTAAGAATATACAGGGAATCCGAACAAACGGGTAAAACTACAATCGATGAAATTATAGACCTGGCCGAAAAAGGGGATGAAATTGCAAGGGATGTTTTAGGTCAAACCGGGTATTACCTTGGGCTTGGAATATCAAACATTCTGAAAGCTATTGATCCTCAAGCATTTATTTTAGGAGGTAGAATAATACAAGCCTGGGATATTATTTATCCTGAAATAGATAGGATTGTTAAGAAAAGAGCTTTTTACGGAGAGAAAAAAAATATTCTGATTTTACCCACTTCATTACAGGTTAAACCCAGGCTGTTAGGCGCCGCTACTTATGCTATAAAAAAGATATTTGATGATTATAAAATTATGATCTAAATTCTTTTCTAAATTGATATTGGTTTTGTTAAACAACAAATTAACTGTTACAACTATAATGATGAATTCTATATTATGAAAAAAGAGGAAGTAATTATTGGTATTGATATCGGCGGCACCAATACAGCAATTGGACTAATTGATTCAAATAATAATTTCCTGGTAGAAAAATCTATTGAAACTAATTCTTCTAACGGAGTTGAAATTTATATTGAACATTTATCTGATTATTTGAATGAATTATTTAAGGATTATTCAAGCTCGCATGCATTGAAAGGTATTGGATTAGCTGCACCGAATGCTAATTATAAAACTGGTTGTATTGAGAATTCCGTTAATCTTAAATGGAAGAAAGTAAACCTGGTAAAGCTGTTAAAAAAATATTTCGAGATTCCTATAACTTTGATTAATGATGCGAATGCCGCAGCATTAGGTGAACAAGCTGGTGGAAGTGCGAAAGGAATGAAAAATTTTATAGTTCTTACTTTAGGAACCGGTTTGGGAAGCGGCATTGTTGTAGATGGTAATCTTATTAATGGAGAAAACGGGCTGGCTGGGGAACTTGGTCACGTTGTGGTTAAACCGGATGGACGTAGATGCAATTGCGGGAGATCCGGGTGCCTGGAAACTTATATTTCTGCAAACGGAGTTAGAAGAACTGTTTTTGATTTAATTAGTCATTTTAATGAAGAAACTAAACTAAGGGATATAGGCTTTAATGATCTTACCAGTTTGTATATTGCTGAATTAGCACTTAAGGATGATCCGATTGCTAAAAAAGTATTTGAATTTACCGGCGAAATTTTAGGCAGGGCATTGTCTGATGTTGCAGCATGCTTTGATCCTGAGGCAATTATTTTAGCAGGCGGTTTATCTGAATCGGGTGATCTGCTTTTAAATCCCACGAAATTCTATTTTGAAAAATATTTATTAAGTATTTATAAAAATAAAGTGAAAATATTAAAGTCATCCTTAAAAAATAGCAGGGCAGCGGTTTTAGGTGCCGGTCATTTTGTTTTGAAAGAAATAGAAAATCCCTAGAAATCTCAGGCATGTTTTACTAATAAAAAATAGGAAAGAGAGTAGAAAATTGGAGTTTACTCTACTAAAATGTCGTTTAAATATTAGGACAAATCTTAATAATCTGAAAAGCAGAATACCTGTTAAAACTCAAAGGATTAATATTAAAAGGATTCCATTAAATAGATTTTTTTCTCATAATTTTTAAAATCAAATATGAAGTCATATTATAAAAACTTTGTCAATTTATTATTTATTCTTTTTTTATCCCTGAATATTTATCCTCAGGATATTCATGAATTAAATTTAATGCCTTATCCTAAAGAAATTTCCTTCAAAGTAGGAGAACTCAGGATAGATAGGGATTTTGCAATTGAAGTTAAAGGGGCTCCGGGTATAAAAGTATATCAAGCAGCAACACGCTTTTTGAGAAGATTAGATGAGAAAACAGGTACGTTTTTTAAACAAGGCTACGTTACACCGGATAGTACTCCGTCTGAAAGTAATGTTATAATAAAAGTTGGTAAACCGGGCAAAATAAAATTAGGAGAAGATGAATCCTACAAACTTACGGTAACGGTGAATAATATTTTAATAGATGCACCGACAGATTTAGGTGCCATTCATAGTTTGCAAACACTTTTACAACTAGTTAGTACAGATACTAATGGTTATTATTTCCCTGCGGTGGAAATCAACGATTCTCCAAGATTTCCCTGGAGAGGATTAATGATAGACGTTGCCCGCCATTTCATGCCTGTAAATGTTATTAAAAGGAATATAGATGGAATGGTTGCGGTTAAATTAAATGTTCTTCATTTACATTTGTCCGATGACCAGGGATTTAGAGTTGAATGCAAGAGTTTCCCGAAGCTTCATGAAATGGGTTCCGACGGCAAATATTTCACACAGGTTCAAATAAAAGATATAATTAAATATGCAAATGACAGGGGAATAAGAGTTTATCCTGAATTCGATATGCCCGGACACACAACATCCTGGTTTGTCGGGTATCCTCAATATGCAAGTTTACCTCCCGGTAAGGACGGCGCTCCTGATCATTATTCCGTTGAAAGAAGGTGGGGAGTATTTAACCCGACATTTAACCCAATGCTTGATAAAACATACGAGTTTCTTGATAAATTTTTTAAAGAGATGTCTTCACTTTTCCCGGATGAATATATCCATGTCGGCGGAGATGAAAACAATGGTGTTCAGTGGGATGATAGTAAGGAGATTCAGAAATTCAAAGAAGTAAAAGGGTTTAAAGATAACGAGGAGCTTCAGGCATATTTCATTAGCAGGGTTCAAAAAATACTCTCAAAATATGGTAAGCAAATGATTGGTTGGGATGAAATTCTGCAAAAGAATATGCCCAAAGATGTGATTATTCAATCATGGAGAGGCACTGCTGCTCTTAAAAAATCTGCTATGCTTGGCTATAAAGGAATTCTCTCAAATGGTTATTATATAGATCTTATGCAGCCGGCATCATATCACTATCTAAATGATCCGCTTCCCGACAGTTTGAATCTAACACCGGAAGAAAAATCAGAGATACTTGGCGGTGAAGCTACAATGTGGGCTGAGTGGATTACTGAGGAAAATATTGATTCAAGAATTTGGCCGAGAACGGCAGCTATAGCTGAAAGACTTTGGTCTCCGAAAGACATAAATAATGTTGATGATATGTATAAGCGTCTTGATCATGTTAGCCCTTTGATGGAAGAATATGGATTAACGCATATTACTTATCAGTCAAAAATTCTAAGAATATTAACCAACGGTCAGCCCATAAAACCGTTAAAAATTCTAGTTGATGTAATTAAGCCGCTCGAAGGGTATGAGCGGAACAATTTTCAAAAGTACGGCGGCTATGAATATTTTCAATATTCTCCGCATACGTTGGTTGTGGATGCAGCAGTTGCTGATCCAAAACCGGCTAGAGATCTGAATAAATTAATCGGCAGATTTTTAAAAAATCAAAATCTGAAGGATGCGGAAAAAGTTAAAGAACATTTGAGTATACTGAAAGATAACCATAAAGAACTTCGGCCAATCATTGATGAATCACCAATGTTGAAGGAAATTGAACCTTTATCGAAAAACCTGTCTGATCTTGCGGGAACAGGTTTAGAAGCCCTTAATTTTATTGAAAATCAAAATAGTGCTGATGCTGCATGGATAAATAAGGCAAGTATTGTACTGGATAATAGTCTTATTTCATATGGAAAAGTGCAAATAGCAATTATTAAAGGAATTAAAAATCTTGTTCAGGCAGTTAAACGAAAGAATAAATAGTCCCTGGTAATTTGAAGTCCTTTAATTCAAAAAAATATTTTAGAGCCGACTTATGATGATAAGAATAAAATACTTTTTATTTACACTATTATTTGTTTTAACTTCAATAACAGCTGCTCAGAAAAAAGAAATTGTTGCATATTATGCAGGACCACATAGAAATTATCGGGAAAACATTCTTAAAAATTTAGATAAAAATGGCTCGGCAGATAAAATAACGGTTCTCTGTTATGCTTTTGCATTTCCGCTCCCTGATTCATTTGGAAATATTATTCCAAAAATACAGGCATATCCTACTTACCAGGAAATCTATTCAAATGATATGAGCATTGATGGTATTGCTGATAGTCAGACACAATCTTTACGCGGAGTATTTAACCAGTTAAAAAAATTAAAAGCAAAACATCAAGATATTAAAATTGTTCTTTCAATAGGAGGCTGGGGAGGTTCAACTTATTTTTCAGATTTAGCACTTACTCCCGAATCCAGGAAAAGTTTGTTGATACATGCATTGATATGTACATCAAAGGGAATTTACCATTAGAAGACGGTGCAGGTGGAAAAGGTTCTGCAAAAGGAGTATTCGATGGATTTGATATTGATTGGGAGTTCCCCATTAGCGGTGGTCCTGAAGGAACTCACTATAATCCTAATGATAGAGAAAATATGTCCGCGCTTTTTGCCTTATATAGAAAGAAATTGGATGCAATTAATCCCAACTTACTTTTAACTGCGGCAATTTCCGGCAGAGTGTGGGAATTCTGGAAATATAATTTCAATGAAGATAAGAAAAACCTGAACTGGTTTAATGTTATGACTTACGATTTCCATGGATTCGGAGATTCATTGTCGGGTCATAATACAAATCTATTAAGTTCACCTAATGATCCTGATACTCTTAAAGAATCTTATGATCATGCAATTAAATATTTATTGGATACTGCAGGAATAAGCGGTAGTAAGATTGTTCCCGGTGCAGCATTTTATGCACGGATATGGAAGAATATTGATTCCGTCAGTTTTGGACTTTACCAGCCTGTAAAATATAGCCCGGGTGCCGATCTATTTGGATATATGCATTATAATAGTTTTTCAGATCAGATAATTAATAATAAAAAATGTCATTGGGATGAGCTGGCTATGGCACCATGGTTATATGATCCTGATGATAAGACTTTCTGGAGTTTTGATGATACCCGCTCGATTGTATTAAAAGCTAATTATGTTGATGCATATAATTTAAGAGGCTTAATGTTTTGGGCTGTCAATGGAGATGATACATCAGGTACATTGGTGAATACTATTTACGATAAAAAAATGATTGATTTTGCTGCTTTCACTCCAAAGATAAATAATAGTCTCCCATCAATTAAAATAATAGAACCGGGGAATACGGATAATATTGAAAAGGGCACAAATGTCAGAATAATTACGGATGTTGAAGATAAAGACGGAACAGTAGTCAAGGTAGAATTTTTTGTCGATGGAAATTCTATAGGATATAATACAATTGCACCTTTTGACTGGGTCTGGTTTAATGCAGATGAAGGTAAACATCAAATAAAAGCTGCTGTCATTGATAATAACGGCGGTAAAACTAATTCTGCTCCTGTTGAAATCAACATAATTAAATAATAATATAAGACTTACAACATGCATCATCTCCAAACTTTTGATATCGTAATTATAGTAGTCTATTTTTTAATTGTTTTTATGATTGCAGCATATTATACCAGGAGGGCCGGGAAAGACACCGGCGAGTTTTTTCTTTCTGGAAGAAATTTACCCTGGTATATTGCAGGCACAGCGATGGTTGCCACTACATTTGCAGCGGATACTCCTCTTGCAGTAACCGAATTAGTAGCTCACAATGGAATTGCAGGAAATTGGCTCTGGTGGAATATGGCAATCGGGGCTATGCTTACCGTATTCTTTTTTGCAAAATTATGGCGCCGTGCCAATATAATGACTGATGTTGAGTTTGTTGAACTTAGATATTCGGGAAAAGCGGCTGCCGTACTTCGCGGTTTTAGAGCTATTTATCTTGGCCTCTTTATGAATGCGATTGTAATGGGATGGGTAAATAAGGCTATGGAAAAAATATTCCATGTAACTATACCCGGTATTGATCCTTTTTTACTTGTGGTAATTGCGGCTTTAATTATTGCGGTTTATGCATCAGCTTCTGGATTACTAGGTACGGCAAGAACCGACAGTTTTCAATTTCTGTTCGCAATGACTGGCTGTATAATATTGGCTGTTATTGTGGTTAATTTACCTCAAGTTGGCGGTGTAGTGGCATTGAAAGATAAGCTTGCTCCGCAAGTGCTTGATTTTTTACCAAAGGTTGGTAAAATCTCGGCGGAAGGGATTACCGGGGGAGTACTTGCTATTCCGGTAGGTGCGTTCTTTGCATATATAGGTTTACAATGGTGGTCAAGCTGGTATCCCGGTTCGGATCCCGGCGGCGGCGGCTATGTTGCACAGCGTATGATGTCTGCAAAAGATGAAAAACATAGTTTGTTTGCTACTTTGTGGTTTACAATTGCTAATTATACCGTACGCCCCTGGCCCTGGATCCTGGTCGCTCTCGCGGCTTTGGTTTTACTTCCGAGGGCACAAAGTCCTGAAGCAATAAAAGCTCAGTATCCGGTGTTGTATGAAAAAGTTGTAGAAGCATATAACCACCAGGAGCTTCTTAGTTCGAATGACCCGGTTTATAAATCGCCTGAATTTATGAAAGTTTATGATGAATATGAGAATACTGTTGATCCGGGAGTTATGTATCCCAAATTAATGCTTATGTACCTGCCGACCGGTTTTCTTGGAATGTTGATTGCCGTTTTCTTAGCTGCTTATATGTCTACGATAGCTTCTCAATTAAACTGGGGAACTTCCTACTTAATAAATGATTTTTACAGAAGATTTATAAAGAGAAGTGCCGATGAAAAGCACTATGTTCTGATTTCCAGAATAGCAATGATCCTGCTGACTATATTTTCCCTTATTATAACCGATGTTTTTCTCACAACAGTTTCTGGAGCATGGATATTTATTATAAATGCAAGTGCAGGGATAGGAGCTGTTCTTATTTTACGCTGGTATTGGTGGCGGATAAATGCCTGGTCGGAAATTTCCGCGATGATTGCACCTCTTATAATTTATCCGGTTTCTGTTTATGGATTTGGAATGGAATCACCAATGACTCTTTACCCGACTGTTATTGGTACAACATTAGTCTGGTTGATTGTTACTTTTATAACAAAACCAACTGATGAGAAAAAGTTAATGTCATTTTATGAAAGAACTTATCCGGGGGGAGTTGGATGGAAGCATATCCAAAGCTTATTACCTGAAACTAAACAAAACAATTATTTTGGAAGAACATTAGTCAATTGGATAATGGGAATAATTTTGGTTTATGCTTCTTTATTCGGTGTTGGCAATATTATTTTTGCAGATTTTTTAACCGGGATTATAATATTGTTGATTGGTGCAGGTGCTGCCGCAGTAATCTATTTTAACCTGAAGGTACAGGGTTTTAAAACTTTAAGATAAAAATACTCAAGTTCTCTGATTCCATGAATTATTTTTAAATTTTAATAGAATATTTATTATGAATAGATTTTCTATGGGCATCGATATCGGTGGAACACATGCAACTGCAGGAATTATAGATTTAAATAATCAAAAAATAATTAATGGCAGTATAATAAGAATTTATACCGATTCTTCCGGCAGTCAGTCTGTAATATTAAAAAGCTGGTCTGATCTGGCTCGACAGTGTTTATCAGTAATTAAAAATAAGAGCATTGAAGGTATAGGCATAGCAATACCCGGACCTTTCGATTATTCAAATGGCATTTCAGAAATATTAAATGTCGGCAAATATGAATCATTATTCGGTTTAAATATTAGATATGCTTTGGCATTTGCCTTAAAAGATTTTATTCAGCCTCAACAGATTCGCTTTATGAATGACGCGCACTGTTTCCTGGCAGGAGAAATGTGGCATGATTCATCTGAAGATCAAAATGTAATTGGTTTAACTCTGGGAACCGGTTTTGGCTCGGCTTTTTACAAGGATAATCGGATTGTTGATTCCGGTAATGGTGTTCCGCCCGGAGGCTTCCTTTTTAATCAGCCATTCCGTAATGCAAGAGCAGAAAATTTTTTCAACTCCTCCTGGTTTATCCAGCGTTACTTTGAATTGAGCGGTGAAAGTTTGGAGAATGTAGAATCACTTGCTCAATTTGTACAAAAAAATGATACTGTTCTCAAGGTTTTTAATGAATTTGCAGTTAATCTCGCTGACTTCATTAGTAGTTTTATAATTGAATTTAAAGCTCAAAAGTTAGTTATTGGCGGCAGTATTTCTAAATCTTCATTTTTATTTAAAGATATTCTGGAAAAGGAATTATACTCAAGAAGCATTAAAATTAATATAAATATCTCAAACTTGGGTGAGCATGCAGCTTTAATTGGTGCCGCCAGATTAATTGATTATAACTTTTATAAACAACAGCCCGTTTTCCCGCATCAAAATTCTGTTATCATGCATAATGAAAACCATGAAAATGGGGAACTGCAATCTACTGAGTGGAGAAAGACCAAACAATTTCTGGCACCTGTAATTCACACACCCGTTACTGAAGGTATTTACGATATTTATCCTTCATTTCCTCTTGGCCCCGGAAAAATTAATCAGGGAATTGCAGGAATTGTTGATGAACTAGTTAAACAAGATAAAATTATTATAGACGGGTATATTGGTGTGTTCTGGCAAATTCTGGCGGAGCAGCTTTTTAAAGAATTTACTAAAAGAAATATCCGGGTTTCTATTTTTGATGTAAAAAGCGCTATGAAAACTGAAGGAGCAATTGTTAAATTGATCGATCCTTATATGGGAAAAGAAAAATCGGTATTCGGGAAAAAAACAGATTTAGAGCTAATTGATTTTTTTGATAAACAGAAATTAAAAAAAATAATTCCTGACTCTGAAGCTGAAATGAATATCCTTTTAGGTTGCGGGGCAGCGTTAGCAGGATGGAACGGGCTGCTAGTCTATGCAGATTTACCAAAAAACGAACTTCAATTTCGAATGAGAGCCGGCAGCGCCAGCAACCTTGGCTCAAATTATACTGGCGATACGCAATTTATTTATAAGCGGTTTTATTTTGTTGATTGGATCGTTTTAAATAACCATAAAAGAAAATTACTTCCGCAGATCGATCATATGATTGATGCCCAGCGGCCGAAAGACCTTTTATCAGTAAATGCTGAGAATGTTAGAGAAGCACTGAAAGATATGAGCCGTAATTTTTTTAGGGTTAGGCCATGGTTTGAACCTGGACCATGGGGCGGATCATGGATTAAGAAAAATATCAGCGGACTTGCGCAGGACGTACCGAATTATGCCTGGTCATTTGAATTAATTGTTCCCGAGAATGGTCTCATGCTCGAAAGTGATGGTATGCTATTGGAAATATCCTTTGATTTTCTAATGTATCAGGAATATCAAGCGGTGTTAGGCAGAGCTGCAAAACGATTCGGCATCGAATTTCCGATCCGCTTTGATTTTTTGGACACATTCGATGGAGGAAATTTATCCGTTCAATGTCATCCAAGACCGGAATATATAAAAGATGAATTCGGTGAGAACTTTACACAGGATGAGACTTACTATATTCTTGATACAAAAGATCATGCAAGAGTATACCTAGGATTTAAAGAGGGGATTGAAAAGGATCAATTTAAGAAGGATCTTCAGACAAGTTTTGAAAAAGCAGTTCCAATAAATATTGAGCAATATGTTCAATCTCATCCTGTGAATAAACATGATCTCCTGCTTATTCCAAATGGAACAATCCATGGTTCCGGAATAAATAACCTTGTGCTGGAGATATCGAGCACCCCCTATATTTTTACTTTTAAGATGTATGATTGGTTAAGAATGGATCTGGAAGGTAAACCGAGACCGATTAATATCGATCATGCCTTCAATAATCTTTATTTTGACCGGAAAGGAAATCAGGTTAAAAATGAATTTATTGCTAGACCGGAAGTAATTACAACAGGAAAAGATTGGAGGATAGTACATTTAAAACTCATCAAGATCATTTCTATGATGTTGAACGTATTGAATTTGAAAGTTCAATTGATATTAATACTGATAACGAGTGCCATGTTTGTAATTTGGTTAAAGGTGAATCAATTATTCTAAAGACAAAAAACGGTATGAACCGGCGGTTTAATTATGCCGAAACATTTGTAATTCCTGCTGCTGCAGAAAATTACAGACTAATTAATAATAGCAGCTCGGAAGCTTGGGTGATAAAAGCATTCATAAAGGAATTTGAATGAGATTCAATATAAATTATGACAGCGAAAACAGAAGATATTTGTTAATGCTTGCGCTTGCAGCTGCATTGGGAGGTTTTTTATTTGGATTTGATACCGCTGTAATCTCGGGTACAGAAGGATTTGTTAAAAATAAATTTTTATTGGATGCACTGGCTGAAGGCTGGTTTGTCGGTATTGCACTCCTAGGATGTATTGCCGGGGTTTTAATTGCCGGTTATTTAAGCGATAGGTTCGGCAGAAAACCTGTACTAATGCTTTCTGCAATATTATTCTCATTATCGGCAGCTGGTTGTGCAATAAGCTCATCATATATTCAGCTCATTATATACAGATTAGTCGGAGGCCTGGGAATTGGTGTTGCCTCCATTGTTTCACCATTATATATTTCGGAAATCTCCATACCCCGGATGCGTGGAAAGCTTGTAACATTATACCAGCTTGCTATCACTACCGGTATTTTAGCAGCCTATCTTTCAAATTATTGGATCTTAACAAGTGCATCCGCCAGCCAAAATTCTGACGGATCATTCTGGCATTGGATTATGGTAGACGAAATGTGGCGGGGTATGTTCGGAGCAGGGACTCTCCCTGCATTCCTTTTTTTTGTCCTTCTATTTTTTATCCCTGAATCACCCCGTTTTTTAATGTTAAAAGGGAAAGAGGAGAAGGCACATTTAATCATTGCTCATATTAATGGTGAAACAAATGCCCGGGAAGAGATCGGGATATTAACGCGAGTTTAAATACAAAAGCGGGCTCATTAAAAGAATTATTTAAACCGGGAATTTTTAAAGCTTTAATTATAGGTATTTCTTTAGCAGTCTTCTCCCAGTTCAGCGGTATAAATGCTATTATTTATTATGGTGTGAAAATTTTAAAAGAAGCGGGATTAGGATCAGGAGGAGCATTTTGGGGGCAGGTTACTATCGGAATAGTAAATACTCTGTTTACATTCGTTGCTATACTTACAATTGATAAATTCGGACGTAAACCATTACTAATCTGGGGTGTTTCAGGTGCTGTAATTTCCTTAGTTGTAGTCGGTATTTTATTCGCACTCAATATCACATCAAGTACTTTGCTGCTTATATTCATTTTATTTTATATCGCTTGTTTTGCTTTTTCTTTTGGACCGGTAGTCTGGGTTATTTTATCGGAAATTTATCCGACTCGAATTCGTGGAAGAGCGATGGGAATCGCAACGCTTTCTTTATGGGTCGGAACGTGGATTGTCGGGCAGTTTACTCCTTTTCTTTTAGAGACAATTAAGCCTTATGGAACTTTCTGGTTATTTGCATTAACGTGCTTCCCAGCAATAATTGTTACGTGGAAATTTGTTCCTGAAACTAAAAATAAACCACTCGAGGAGATTGAAAAAATTTGGCTGAAATGATTACAATATCTCATATCTGGTATTAAAGAATAATAAAATTAGGAAAAAATAACTCTGTATTTATCTTTGGGAAAGTCTCTGATAATAATTAAATAATCAATTGATTATAAAATATACTTATTTGTTTTTATGGAGTGTGAAACTTGATAAAAAAAATAATACCAATAATTTTAATTTTATTTATCCCTTTCTTCACTTTTGCTCAATCAACCGGCGGCGGCGGGCAATCCCCTAATTTAAAGACAAATGAAAAAGCTTTGCAGCGATGGCAGAAATTGAAATTCGGAATGTTCATCCATTGGGGACCCGTTACTCTTCGCGGAACTGAAATAGGCTGGTCAAGAGGTACCGAAGTTCCAATAAAAGATTATGACAACCTGTATAAGGAATTTAATCCAGTACTTTTTAATGCTAAAGAATGGGTAAGTGCAATTAAAAATGCCGGAATGAAATATCTTGTTATTGTGACAAAACATCATGACGGGTTTTGTTTATGGCCATCAGCATATACGGATTACGATATTGCATCAACACCATATAAAAAAGATATTTTAAAAGCATTAGAGGAAGAATGTAAAAAACAGGGAATTTTATTCGGTACATATTATTCAATTGCTGATTGGCATCATCCTGATTATACAACAAGGCATGGAGGAGATCCAAGACCTGTCAATAAATCAACCATGCCTGAATATTTTATCTACCTAAAAAATCAGGTTAAAGAGCTTATTGAAAATTATGACACTAATATTTTGTGGTTTGACGGTTGGTGGGAAGATTCATGGACACATGAATATGGAATGGAATTATACAATTATGCCCGCTCATTAAAAAATGATATCCTTATAAACAACCGGGTGGATAAAGGCCGGGGCGAAAATGGAATGACCGAATCGGGAAAATATGCCGGCGATTTTGGAACACCTGAACAAAAAATAGGAGCTTTCTATCCAAACCAGCCATGGGAATCGTGTATTACTATTTGCACTCATTGGTCATGGGTACCGAATGATAAAATGAAAAGTCTGAGAGAATGCATTCAGACTTTGGCCCAAACTGCAGGAGGCGGAGGAAACTTATTATTAAATGTTGCTCCAATGTTTGACGGCAGAATGGAACAACAGCAAATTAAAAGACTTAAAGAAATTGGTGACTGGCTTAAGATTAATGGTGAAAGCATCTATGGAACAAAAGGCGGTCCCATCAAACCAACAAATTGGATGGCATCGACTCAAAAAGAAAATAAAATATTTATTCATCTCTTTAAGTGGCCGGATAATAAATTAATTCTACCGGGATTCCAAAATTATAAAATTCAATCTGTTTCAATTTTAAATACCGGACAAATCCTTTCTTATGATATTATTGATGGGAAGACGGAAATAAATTTACCTCCGAAACAAATTGATTTAAATAATACTGTTGTTGAAATTCAATTTGATAAAAATGTAGATTCAATTCAGCCAATGGAAATTCCTAAGAACTTTTTAGCCGGGCTCGATGGAGCTGCATTAAAGCTTAAATATCATTATAGTCCAAAATATTCTGCCAATAATCTGGAAACACTAACAGATAAAGTTCGCGGTTCTTTAAGTTATACTGATACTAAATGGCTGGGATTTGAGAAGTCCAATTTCGAAGCAGAAATTGATCTAGGTGAAGAAAAACAGATTCACAAAATTGGGATCGGGTGTCTGCAGGATCAGAATGTATGGATCTTCCTTCCCAAATCAGTTAAAGTATTTGTTTCAAATGATAATCAAAATTATACTTTAGAAAGTTCACAAAAAATAGATGCAGCTGCTAAAAATGATACTGTCGGGATTTCAGATATATATATTCCGCTAAAAAATGCAAAAGCAAGATATATCAAATTAGTTGCGGAAAATATTGGCGTATGTCCGGCCTGGCATAAAGGAGCAGGAGGTGATGCCTGGTTGTTTGTTGATGAAATTCTTATGGAATGATTCTGATATTATTAAATCAAGAATTTTATGTTAACTAAAAAAAATATCATGAAAAGAAGAGAATTTATTAAAGATGCTGCTTTAACAACTGCGGGAATAATAGTCTCGCCGATGATTCTTGAATCCTGTGCGACACATAAACGCCCGAATATTTTATTTATTATGTCAGACGATCATGCATATCAGGCTATCAGCAGTTACGGCAGCAAATTAAATCTCACACCCAATATCGATAAGCTGGCAAATGAGGGGCTCCTGTTTGAACAGAGTTTTGTTACTAATGCCATTTGCGGTCCGAGCAGAGCTTGTATCCTTACCGGGAAATACAATCATATAAATGGAATGATTGATAACGGAACCACCTTCGACGGTTCACAAGAGACTTCTATAAAACTTCTGCAGAAAAATGGTTATCAGACTGCAATAGTAGGTAAATGGCATCTCAAAAGTCAGCCTGAAGGATTTGATTATTGGAATATTCTTCCCGGGCAGGGTGAATATTACAATCCTGATTTTATCGAAATGGGTAACAAAAAAAGAGTTGAAGGTTATGTTACCGATTTGATTGCAGATTTTGCAGTCAATTGGATCAGTCACCGGGATAAAAGCAAACCATTTTGTTTAATGCTTCACAATAAGGGACCGCATCGAAATTGGATGCCGGATCCCAAACATTTTGATATGTATGATAATAAGGAATTACCGTTACCGGAAACTTACTATGATGATTACAAAACTAGAAGCGAAGCCGCAAGAGATCAAAAGATGAAAGTTGACAGAGATTTGTCACTTGATTATGATCTAAAAATACCGGTTGATGAAAAAGAAAGACAAAAGTTTAAAGATGAAAAATTTGACGAGGCTTCATGGAAGAGCAGTTATAATAGAATGTCAGATGAACAAAAAGCAGAATGGAATAAAGAATATGATGGTAAAAAGGAAAAGTTTGAAGGAAGCAGCCTGCTCGGCAAAAAATTATCTGAGTGGAAATATGAAAGATATATTAAGGATTATTTAGAATGTATTGCTTCGGTCGATGATAATGTCGGGCGGGTTTTAAATTATCTTAAAAAAACTGATTTGGAAGAGAATACAATTGTAGTTTATACCTCAAATCAGGGATTTTATCTTGGCGAACACGGCTGGTTTGATAAACGGTGGATGTATGAGGAATCATTAAGAACACCTTTGATTATAAAAGTTCCGGATGTTACTCATGGAGATGTAGATAATTCTGATATGGTCCTTAATATTGATTATGCTCCTACATTTTTAGACTATGCAGGTATCCCTATTCCGGCCGATATGCAGGGAAGATCAATTAGAAAAATTTTAGAAGGAGGTCATCCCTCAAACTGGAGGGATGCAATTTACTACCATTATTACGAGTATCCTGCAGAACATAGCGTTAAAAGGCATTATGGAATTAGAACTAACCGCTATAAGCTAATTCATTTTTATTATGATATTGATGCCTGGGAACTATATGATTTAAAAGAATGATCCGAATGAATTAAATAATCTTTATGATAATCCTGAGTACAAACCGATTATAAAAGAATTAAAGATGCAGCTGCAAAAATTACGCGAGCAATATAAAGATACGGATGAGAAAAAATTTCTTCCTAAAAAAAATATTAAAATAAATCATATAGGAATAGGAGCTAAGGTTACTTTTGTTTATCCCTATTCTTCAAAATATTCCGGGGGAAATCCCAACGCATTATTTGACGGCTGGTGCGGACCCGACAAAATGTATTCTCATGTTGATTATTCCGTGTGGCAGGGATTTGAAAAAAACGATATGATAGCAGCCGTTGATCTCGGTAAAGAACTCGAGCTGAAAGATATTAAAATCGGATTTCTTCAATATTTGGAATCATGGATCTTTTTGCCTGAATGGGTTGAAATCCAATATTCGAACGATAAAAAGAATTTTACAAGTCTGGGGAAATTAAATAGAAAAGCAAGTATAAAATCTACTTATATCTTCAAGGAATACTTTAACTTTAAATTTGAACCGATAAAGGCAAGATATCTGAAAATTTATGCTAAGAATATCGGCAGTTGTCCTCCATGGCATCAAGGTGCCGGAGGGTTTGCATGGATATTTACAGATGAAGTTATAATAACTTGATTCTTTTATAATTAAATAAATCAGTAAAAAGATTCATTGGAGCAAGAATGAAATCAAATAAATCAAATAGACGTGAATTTATTAAAAAAGCTGCACTTGGCTCAGCTGCAGTGATTAGCTTGCCAAATATTATTTCAGCATCTAAAAATTCTAATGTTCATTATTTACCCAATAAAAAATCCGAATCTAAAAATGGTACTTCAAAAAATGATAATATTCAGATTGCATTAGTTGGTGCCGGAGGAATGGGGACACAAGATACCTTAACTGCCCTTAAAATTGATGGAGTTATGCTTGTTGCAGCATGCGATTTGTATGATGGAAGATTAGATTCTGTCAAAACAAAATGGGGGAAAGATATATTCACGATTAAGGACTACAAAGAAATTATAAATCGTGAAGATATAGATGCCGTTATTGTTGCCACTCCTGATCATTGGCACACGCAAATTTCGACTGATGCAATGAATAAGGGAAAGCATGTTTATTGTGAAAAACCAATGGTTCATAATATTGAAGAGGGGGAAAGTCTTATAAAAGCTCAGGAAGAAAATAAAGTAACATTTGAAGTAGGTAGTCAAGGCTTAAGTTCATTAGGAAATGAAAAAGCAAAAGAATTATTAGAAGCGGGAGCGATCGGAGAATTAAATTATGCGGAAGGATTTTGGGCAAGAAACTCCCCAATTGGTGCCTGGCAATATGCAATACCTGAGGATGCTTCTCCACAGACGGTCGATTGGATAAAATTTCTAAAAAATTATGATTATATACCTTTTGATCCTTTAAGATTTTTTAGGTGGAGAAATTATCTGGATTACGGTACCGGAATGGCCGGGGATTTATTTGTTCACCTATTTTCAAGTTTGCATTTCATTACATCTTCTTTAGGACCAACTAAAATAAGTGCCATGGGTGGGTTAAGATTTTGGAAAGATGGTAGAGAAGTTCCTGATGTGCTTCTGGGAATGTTTGACTACCCGGAAACAAAAAATCATCCGGGATTTAATTTATCATTAAGATGCAATTTTGTTGACGGAACTTCAGGAACAACATATTTGCGATTGGTCGGAAGTGAAGGTTCTTTGGACGTTACATGGGATGAAGTTGTTTTAAGAACAAATGAGAAAAATGAATCAACCGATGAATATTTGAAAGGAAAGGCTGGAGAAAATGCAAATAGTACATACCAACGAAAAAAAATGCTTTCACCAAAAGAAACTATTTATAAAGCTGAAGAAGGTTATAACGGTGCACACTACGATCATTTTTACAATTTTTTTCAAAGTATTAGAAACGGTATTACTGTAGTGGAAGATGCTAATTTTGGATTACGTGCAGCTGGCCCGGCATTAGCATGCAATAATAGCTATTTCCAAAATGAATACATGCATTGGGATCCCGTAAAAATGAAATTAGTTTAATTAAAAAGGAATTAAAAATGAATATTATAAAAATAATTTTATCAGTCCAATTCTTATTAATAATCAGCTGCAATAGCGAGGTTAATAATTTACCAGCTCATAATGTTCTGAGCGAGGATGAAATTAAAGATAGTTGGCAATTACTTTTTGACGGTAAATCGTTAGATAAATGGAGGGACTTTAAAAAATCAAATATTGAATCTGGATGGATTGTCGATAATGGTAAACTGGTTGCTTTAGGCAAAGGTGCAGATACCAATGGAGATATAATTACAAAAGAAGAATTTTCCAACTTTGATCTGAAACTTGAATGGAATATTTCTAAGGGAGGAAATAGTGGAATATTTTATGGTGTACAAGAAGGAGGATTTGAAATTGCATATCAATCCGGGCCGGAATACCAATTGATTGATGACATAAATTTTCCCGAAAAATTGGAAGAATGGCAAAAATGTGGTGCTGATTATGCAATGTATCCCGCAAACAATAAAAAAAAGTTAAAAGAAATAGGAGAGTGGAATTCAAGCGAAATTATTGTTAAAGACTCGCTTGTTCAATATTGGCTGAATGATGAAAAGATTGTAGAATTTAAAAGATGGACTCAAGATTGGAAACGCAGGGTAAGTGAAGGAAAATGGAAGGATTACCCTTCTTACGGAATATTTAAAGAAGGACATATTGGATTACAAGATCATGGATACAAAATATCATTCAGAGATATCAAAATTAAAAAGCTTTAATCTGTTACCCTCAATGAAATGAAAGAATTATCAAAATGGAAATGAACTGATGAAAAAATTCATATTAATTTTTGCGGCACTATTAACTCTTACTTCTTGTCAAAAACACGCTACAGATAGAATTATTTTAATAGGAATTGATGGACTAAGCACCGATGGAATTCAATGTGCTAAAACTCCCAATCTAAATCGACTAATAAAAGACGGAGCCTTTACTTTAAAGGCACGCGGAGTAATGCCGACTGTCAGCGCCCCGAATTGGGGATCAATGCTCTGCGGCGCAGGTCCGGAACAGCACGGTATAACTAATAATGGATGGACAATCCGCAATCATACTATCGAACCAACGGTTAAAGATGAAGAAGGCTATTTCCCTTCAATATTTACTATAATAAGAAATCAAATGCCGGATGCAAAAACTGCAATCTTCTATGACTGGAAGGAACTGATGGATCTTTTTAACGGGAAGTATATTTCCAAGATTGAGTTCGATTCAAATTATAGCGATGTATATAGAAACGCAATCAATTATATTTTAAATAAATCACCATTATTTATTTTCATTTATGCCGGTCATGTAGATGAAATTGGTCATAAGTTTCAGCACGGTTCACCGGAATATTATAAGTCGATTGAAGATGTGGATAATGAAATTGGAAAGCTTCTGAACAGTTTGGATTCTGCAGGTTTGTACGAAACTACGAATTTTATAGTTATCTCAGATCATGGAGGTGTTGGTTACGGGCATGGCGGTGAAAGTATGGCTGAAATTCAAGTACCATGGATTATTGAAGGACCTGGAATAATACAAAATAAATTAATTGAGCAGCCGGTTAATACTTATTATACCGCATCAACTATTGCATATCTGTTGGGGTTGCATCAACCGGAACAATGGATAGGCAAACCGGTTCTAGGTGCATTCTCAGAAAGTGACCAATCCCATATAAATAATAATAGTTATTTGCCGAAGCCGAAACCTTTGCTTAAAAGTGGAATTTATACCAAATCAGAGAGACTTTCGTTTATTGTTGATGCGAAAGATGCTCAAATCAGGTATACAATTGATGGAAGTGAACCAAGTGAAAATTCTAGCTTATATTCTAAACCATTAAATCTAGATAAAACAAAAACCATAAATGCAATTGCTGTAGAAGCTGAAACAAAAAGTGAGTTATCTATTATCAATTTTATTAAAGTATTAGATGTAAATACTGCTTCTCTTAAAATTAAACCGAGCCCAAAATATCCCGGAGAGAATGGAAATTATTCTTTGATAGACCACAAATTGGGCAACAACGATTTTCATAATTCTGCATGGATGGGTTTTGAGGCTGAAGATTTTGAAGCAGTAATTGATCTTGGGAAAAGCCAGCCGTTTAATAAAGTCACTTTAAGCTGCTTGGAAAATAAAAGTTCCTGGATATACTTGCCGTCTAAAATAGAATACTTTACTTCAAACGATAACAGTAAATTTGAAAAGATTGGTAGTCTCAATTCAAATGAAATTAATTCACCTGCAGAAGGGAACAGAACTTTAATTGATAAGAATTTTGAAAATGTTAATGCACGTTATTTAAAAGTAATTGCAAAAAATATTAAATATTGTCCCGAAGGAGATCCGGGAGCAGGTGGAAAAGCCTGGCTGTTTGTTGATGAAGTTATGATTGAATAAAAAAGTCATTCGAATTAATTATAAGTGATAAATAATAAAATATATTCACGTTTAAAAGCCTTAAAAAACGATCAAAGTTATGAAAAAATTTTTAATCATTTTAATTTTTGCTGTATTTGTAAAACAAATCTTTTGTCAAAATCTTCCATATAAAAATCCCAGACTATCGATTGGAAAAAGGGTAGAAGATTTACTTTCCCGCATGACCCTGGAAGAAAA
Source organism: uncultured Ignavibacteria bacterium (assembly GCA_963739895.1). GTDB lineage: Bacteria > Bacteroidota > Ignavibacteria > Ignavibacteriales > Ignavibacteriaceae > CAVQBP01. The sequence continues at coordinate 232,647 of CAVUCR010000014.1, forward strand.
ATTCTGGCAGCTTTATATGATCCCCGGCGATTTAAGTGAAGGGAAAGAAAAATTCAAAAACGGAATATTCGGTTTGCAGCTTAACACCAAAGCAAAGTCGGATAATGCTGCCGAGCAAATGCTTAATTATGAAAACTCCGGATCTGCGGAATCAGAAGCGAAAAAGATAAACGAAATTCAAAAATATTTTGTTGAAGATACCCGGTTAGGTATTCCAATTATTCCGTTCGATGAAGCCCTCCACGGATTGATTAGACCCGGTGCAACTGCTTTCCCGCAAGCAATCGGATTAGCCGCAACATTCGATCCCGGGCTTATGAGTGAAGTTGCACGTGCAATTGCTTCGGAGGTTCGATCAAGAGGAATAAGACAGGTTTTATCACCTGTAATCAATATTGCACGCGATGTAAGATGGGGCAGAACAGAAGAAACCTACGGAGAGGATCCGTTTTTAACTTCTACAATGGGTGTTGCATTTATATCTGAGTTAGAAAAGTTAGGAGTTATTGCTACTCCAAAACATTTTGTTGCAAATGTAGGTGCCGGAGGCAGAGATAGTTATCCAATCAATTTTGATGAAAGATTGATGGATGAAATCTATTTCCCTGCATTTAAAGCTGCTGTTCAAAAAGCAAATGCAACATCAATAATGATTTCATACAATTCTTATGATGGAACTCCCTGCACTGCAAATGATTGGCTTTTAAATGCAAAATTAAAAAAAGATTGGGGATTTAAAGGTTTTGTTATCTCCGATGCAGGCGCAATTGGAGGCGCGAATGATTTACATTTCACATCACACAATTATACGGAATCTACCAAAAAAGCAATTGATGCAGGATTGGATGTAATACTGCAGACTTCATATTCACAATATCCAATCTTCTTTGATGCTTTCAAGAAAGGATTGATTAAAGAATCTGTTATTAATAATGCTGTTAGAAGAGCACTTACTGCAAAATTTAAATTGGGATTGTTTGAAAATCCATTCGTAAATATTGAAGATGCAAAAATATTGAATGATAATGCTGAACATAAAGAGCTTGCTGAGAAAGCTGCCGAAGAATCAATAGTCCTTCTTAAAAATGAAAATAATATTCTGCCTTTGAAAAAAGATATAAAAAAAATTGCAGTTATTGGGATGGATGCTGTTGAAGGAAGACTTGGCGGTTACAGCCGTCCGGCATCCAATGTAGTAAGTATACTTGATGGAATTAAAGAAAAAGTAAAAGGCATTGCCGACGTGGAATATGCCCCTGGCTGCGGAAGAGAAAATATAGAATTTGTTCCAATTCCCCCGCAAAATTTTTCATGCATTTATAATGGAAATAAAGAAAAAGGATTGATAGGAAAATATTTTAATAATCCGCATTTTGATGGTGAACCTGCGTATACAAGAAACGATAAAATCATCGATTTTAGATGGACGCTTTTTTCACCCAATCAGGAAAAATTAGATCGTGATTGGTATTCTGTAATGTGGGAAGGAAAAATAATCGGACCAAAGAATGGAAAAGTAAATATTGGAGTTGAAGGGAACGACGGCTACAGAGTATTTATAAATGATAAGCTGATCATTAATAATTGGACCCAGAAATCTTATGGTAGATCAACTGTTCCTTTCGAGTTTCAAGAGGGAAAAGAATATAATATTAAAATTGAATTCTATACAACAGATGGAAATGTTCGATTCAAACTAATCTGGGATGAAGGAGTGAACAATAATTGGCAGCAGGAAATTAACGATGCAGTCGAGCTGGCAAAGCAAAGTGATGTTGCTCTTGTAACTGCCGGCATTGATGAAGGAGAGTTCCGCGATCGAGCTTTGTTGAATTTACCCGGGCATCAGGAAAATTTAATAAAAGAAATTGCTAAAACAGGAACACCAACTGTCGTTATTTTAGTTGGGGGAAGTGCAATAACAATGGAAAATTGGATCAATAAAATTCCTGGTATAATTGATATCTGGTATCCTGGAGAAGTTGGAGGAAAAGCGGTTGCTAATGTCTTGTTTGGTGATTACAATCCCGCAGGCAGATTACCTATTACATTCCCGGTATTCGAAGGTCAGCTACCATTATATTATAATCATGAACCAACCGGTAGGGGAGATGATTATATAAATCTTACCGGTGAACCGTTATTTCCATTCGGGTACGGATTAAGTTATACCAAATTTGAATACAGCGATCTGACTTTTGATAAAAATGAAATTACACCGAATGAAAATTTCGTTGCCCATTTCAAAATAAAGAATACCGGTAAGGTTGATGGGGATGAAGTAGCTCAGTTATATATTAAAGATTTATATGCTTCGGTTGCAAGACCGGTTATTGAATTAAAAGGATTTAAAAGAATTCATCTTGAAGCAGGCGAAACTAAAGAGGTTGCATTTACAATTACGCCGGATTTATTGTCAATGATTGATAAAAACCTGCACAGAGTTGTTGAACCCGGTGATTTTAGAATTATGATCGGTGCTTCATCTAAGGATATAAGATTGAGAGGTACAATAACAGTCAAATAACTTTAAATTATATATGAATCTATTCGAGGATTTAAATGGCAAATATTTCAAGAAGAAAATTTATTACTGATGTTGGTAAAGGAATATCCTTAGCTGCATTAACTCCTTATCTATCTTCGTGCGAATTTTTAACAGGTGATGAATTACCAAATTTAATAATAATCTTTTGTGATGATATGGGTTATGCCGATATCGATTCCTTTGGAGCAAAAGGGTATACTACTCCAAATCTTGATAAGATGGCAAAAGAAGGGATGATCTTTACCGATTTTCATGTTGCATCAGCAGTATGCAGCGCATCAAGAGCAGGTTTATTAACCGGATGCTATTCTGAAAGAGTCAGTATTCGCGGTGCATTAGGTCCTTCAGCAACTATCGGGTTAAATCCTAAAGAAGAGAATATTGCCAGGCTTTTGAAAAAGAAAAATTACAAAACTGCAATTTATGGTAAGTGGCATTTAGGTCATCATAAAGAATTTTTACCTTTGCAGCAGGGATTCGATGAATTCTTCGGTTTGCCCTATTCTAATGATATGTGGCCGGTTGGTTATGATGGGAAACCAATTAAAGACAGCTGGAAATCAGGGTATCCGGAGTTGAGATTAATTGATGGTAATAAACCAGTAGAAGCAGTTAAAGATTTGAATGATCAAGCCCAGCTTACAACAAAATATACTGAACACGCCGTAAATTTTATTAAGAGAAATTCTAAGAATAAATTTTTCCTTTATTTCGCACATTCAATGCCTCATGTACCAATTGCTGTTTCTGATAAATTCAAAGGTAAAAGTGAAAGAGGATTATACGGTGATGTAATTGAAGAAATAGACTGGTCGGTCGGTGAAATTTTAAAAACGATCAAGGAAAATGGAATTGATGAGAATACTTTAGTGGTTTTTACAAGTGATAACGGCCCCTGGTTAAATTTTGGAAATCATGCCGGTTCAGCTTATCCATTGCGTGAGGGTAAAGGCACAATGTGGGAAGGCGGGGATAGAGTTCCTTGTGTAATGAGATGGCCTGCTAAAATTCCGTCAAATACAAAATGCGATAAGATTTCATCTACGATTGATTTGCTTCCTACCTTTGCTAAAATTACTAATGAAAAACTTCCTAAAAATAAAATTGATGGAGTAAATATTTTACCTTTGCTGTATAATGAAAAAGGTGTTAATCCCAGGAACGAGTTCTGGTATTATTATGATTATGATCTAATAGCAGTGCGTAGAAATGACTGGAAACTTTATTTCCCATGTGTCCAGAGAAGTTATGAAGGAATGACACCGGGTAAAGATGGTTTTCCGGGTCCGACCTGGCAGAAAAAAATCAGTTATGAATTGTACAATTTGAAAGATGATGTGGAAGAAAGAAAGAATGTTATTGATAAGCATCCTGATGTTGTAGAAGAGTTGAAAAAAATTGGTGATAAGGCAAGATATGAACTCGGCGACCGGTTAACCGGGATAAAAGGAAAAGAAAACAGGGAGCCGGGAAGAATAGGTGCAAGCAGAGTAAAATTTGTAAATCATTTAGCGGTCGGTAAAACAATTGAATTAAAGTATCCCCCGAATATTAAATATGCAGGGGCAAAAAATCACTATTAATTGATGGATGGTCTGGTTCATATGATTATAATGACGGTAATTGGCTGGGTTTTGAAGGGAGCGATTTTGAAGCTGTGGTAGATTTAGGAGAGATAAAATCAGTAAAGAATATTTCGGTTAGTTTTTTGGAAAATCAATTATCATGGATTTTTCTGCCTGAGAAAGTTGAGCTTTTTATTTCTATTGATAAAAAGAATTTTAAAAAGATTTCATCTTCCAATCATGATGTAAAACCAAACATAAATATGGAAGTTAAATTATTTGATAAATCGTTGAGCGATGCAAGCTGCAGATACATAAAAGTCTATGCTAAAAATATAAAAGTTTGTCCGTCCTGGCATCAGGGCAAAGGCGGGAAAGCCTGGGTTTTTGTTGATGAGATTTATGTAAAATAAATGTGTTATTAAAAATATATTTTAATGTATGAAATTCCGTTTTGTTATACTTTATCTTTTAACAATAATATTTATTGCATCTACTTTTTCCGGTTCATCGTTAAAAAATAATAATAATATCCGCCAAATAGTAAACCAGAAGCTTTCTTCCGATTTTTACACTCGTTTATATTCAAACACATATTATAGTCTTCTGTCCCGTATTGATAGCGATGGTTATTTACAGGAATCAATGACGGGTCAGTATGATGGAATGTATTGCAGAACTGTCGGTGCAATAGTCCCGTTGTTTTTAGAAACAAAAAACTACGACAAAGCAGAACTCTTATTGAAATTTGTTTTTAAAGTTATGAAGATGAATGGAATGAATAGAGTTCCTCATGTTATAGGCAAGAGAATTATTCACATTGGAAATCAGGAAAAAGATTCGCTATATATAATTGGAAAAACAGATCAGATTGACGGGCAGGCACATAATATTTTAGCCTGGGCCAGACTTGCACTGCAGCACGGTCACACTTCATTCGAAGACAGTACATGGGATTTTGTTGCAGCATTAATGAATCGATCAACCGAAGAACCTTATATGGGTTCAAATAAGAATGGTTTCATTCCAAATTTGATTCATAATTTTAATTTTGAACATTCCAGGCCATTACCTACTAGTTACGATTTACTTACCCAATGTTTTACAGGTGCCGCTCTAGAAGCGATGATACAAGTCGCAAAAAGGAGAGATGATAATGCCAGGTTGAATTTATGGAATCAAAAATTAAATATTTTAAAAACGGGTATTAAAAAGTATATGACGAGAATTGTAGATGGTAAACAAATCTATCTCGAACTTCTGGCAAAAGAAGGAAATTTAAATATACCGTTTTCCGGTTTCAGCTGGGTGAATCTTTCACCCGTTGCCGCACAATGGGAGCCACTAAATCATTCTGTGTTGGTTAATACCATAAAAGAGATACAAAAATTAACAATACAGCAGTGGAATAAAATTGAATGGATGCCTACCGATTGGTGGCCGGATGGAAGTTTTTCAGGGCAAATGATAGGCAAGGGTATTGGCTGGGAAATTGAATTTTCCAGGGAAGAAAAAGACTGGGAAAGGATAAATCAAATTTTATCTTTGCTGGAAATTATACAGTTTAATGAACCAATTTACATGGAAAACAGTTTTCTTACTACTGGATTAAATCATTCTATTGAACACTTGAATCAAAATGATTTAAAGAAGATGAACGATGGAGTATGGAAAATAGTTGATCCCGGGAACGGCGAACAAGCTGCCTGGTGGTGGTGGGCAGTTGCAAAACTTCGGGAAGAATTAGGATTGCCCGCAATTCCGGAGAAATTGTGCGCTGTTCCGGATATAGATATTTCTCATGAAGATAAAACTAAAGCTTCTATAGAAATTATATCCAATCCGGGTACATTAATTTACTATAGTATTGATGGAAGTGAACCGTCAAAAAACTCAATTCGCTATACAGGATCTTTTACTATTGAAAAACCGGCAAAGATAAAAGCTGTTGTATATAATGAAGAACATTCGGTATCAAATATTAAAAGCTTAAATATTTTATCTCTATACAGCGGCCTGGAGTTCTCATGTTTTCCGGATGTAAATAATGATAAACATTTCATTTGGATAAATGGTACTCCTTCATATTCTGGTTATTCAAAAAATTTTAATGTTAATGATTTTATATCGAACCAGAATAAATGCGGGATTATTAACAAAGGCTACTTGAAAATAAGCAGGGAAGGTAATTATAAGTTTTTTATTATTACACTCAATCACTCGCGTCTTTTTATCGATAAGCGATTAATATCTTTTGATGCAAATTCACTCTCGGGTAATAAAATAAAAGAGATCCGCTTGAATAAAGGCTTTCACGAATTGAGTTTAGAATCTGAATGTTCATCTAAGAACGGTAAAACCGAAATTTATTTCAGCATGGATAATGAACCGAGAGAAATCATAGACTCTTCTATGCTGCTGGTTAAAATCCCGGGAGATGAGAATATTCTTCCTCCCCGGATTTTACCCCTTCAAACTGAGTTTGATATTGATTCACCAATTTTTGTGTCTATCGATTCATTTGACAGCTCTGAAATTTTCTATACCCTTGATGGCAGTGATCCGAATAAAAATTCTTTGATATATAAAAATCCGTTTGAAATAAATGCAACAATGACTGTGAAGGCTGCTGCTATTAGAAATAACCAAATCAGTTCCGTTTCAATAATGAATTACAAACAGACAGAAAAGAATAAGATCACTTTAAAATTTGCACCAAATCTGAAATATTACGCAATGGGACCGGCATCTCTACTTGATGGAATATATGGTTCAACAAATTCAGGGGATGGGAACTGGCTTGGTTTTGAAGGAGATGATCTTGATGCTGCTATTGATTTGCGTAAGATTAGAAAAGTGAATGAAATTAAAACGGATTTTCTAAATAATCCGGGTTCATGGATTTTTTTACCTGAAGAAATTAAATATTTTGTTTCATTAGATGGTAAAAATTTTGAGGAAGTTTACAGTACTATACCCGATTCAATAAATCAGCATAATAAAAATTCCGAAATAAAAAAATACTCCGTAAAATTAAAACATGAAGAAGTCCGGTTTATCAGAATTTCAGCAAAGAATATGGGTGTTTGTCCAAAATGGCATCCGGGGGATGGTAACAAAGCCTGGCTTTTTATAGATGAGATTTATATAAAATAGAAGCGTTAGTACAATATTAATATTCATTGATACGCAAAACGACGTATTTTATAGTTTTTCTATTATAGGTATATGTAATATGTATATACTTATCCGAAGCCTGAATAACCGCAGGATAACTAAATTCTCCCTCTTTTTCACTTTCAAGCTGATAGATATCTTTCCAATTTATACCATCTTTTGAAGAAGCCGCTTTAAGGACATTTCTTCCTTTGAACCATTCAGAACCGCGCAATGTAGGATTATATACTAAAATGAAACTTCCGTTATCCAAAGCAACAGCATCGATGCCGGAATTAGGATTCGGCAGAGAAGTCTTCTTTAGCTTGCTCCAGTGTAACCCGTTATCATTTGACCATGTTTGATAAATTGAATTCTGCCTGCTGCGGCACAGCATCTGCAGCTTTCCATCCGGGTGTTTTAAGATTGTCGGTTGAATTACACCAACGGAATCATCCTTACTAATATCAATTTTTTCCCAAGATGAAAGCTCTTCATTAGTTATTTCAAGATGTATACTCCAGTTTCCATCTTTGCTTTCAATACTTGAAGGGCATAAAATATTCCCGTTCTCCAGCTGAATAGGTTTATCTTTGATGGGACCAAGATAACCATCCGGCAATTTTTCCGGCTGAGTCCAATCTTTACCGTTATTTGAAGATCGAATGACATAGCCATACCATTCGCGGGGACTAATTCCAACTTTGTAAAACAGAAGCAGAGAATCACTTTTGGTCTTAAGGAGTACAGGATTCCAGCAGGGCAGCTGGCGACCAAGTGAATCTATTCCTTTGGCTACTTCAAGAGGTTCAGTCCATTTATTGTTTTGATATGTTGATATCCAGATGCCTACATCATTAGCGCCTTCACGTGAGCCTGCAAACCATGCTGCAATAAATGTCCCCTGAGTAATTTCCGCAATTGTACTGGCATGACAGGCTTTAACTGTGCCTACCGGAAATATCGTTGTATCCAAAATTACTTTTACATGCGAATTATTTAATGGCTGTGAATACGGCGCAGTATTGAAAACTGCAAATAATAATAATATATATTTTAAATAATTCATTTGATTTCAATCTTTTATGATAATTACATTTGTTTGTTTCTTATTGGATTAATAGGGCCAATATAATTTAAATTAATCTAAAAATTTAATTAATACTGATTTCATCGCAGAATAACCATGATTTTTCTCCTGCTCCTTTATGCCATTCAGGACAGACTCCAATATTTTCAGCTTTGATGCGAATGAATCTTTCCTGGATATCAGCTACCTTAAAATCAAATGAATGAATAAATGCTTTGGTTCCTTTTTCGGAGATGTTATTTTTTATTTCCCCCAATTTCTTAAAGTTTTCTCCATCATTCGAAACCAAAACCTCAACCGAAGACGGTAAAAAAATAAATGAATTTTCATCACTTAAAAATGTTGCAGAAATCTTTTTAATACTTTTTATTTTTCCCATATCGATTACTGCGTCTATATTAATACCGTTATATCCCTGCCATTTCCCATCATTAAAGTTACTACTCCCATGGACTCCATCAACCAAAGTAAATTTCCCGCTCCCGGGATATTTTTTATCATAATTATTATTTAATGTGATATTATATTTTGCTTTATGAAAAGATGCTGTTGAAGGGAGACTTACTTTTCCATCCTGTGAAATTGCAATTGCATTTACAGTTGCGGTTTTATTAATAGAAATACTGTCTTTAAATAGATGTGAATTTTTATCCGGTATGCTCCCGTCAAGTGTATAATATATTGCCGCGCTTTTATCATCACTTAATATTTTGAAAGATGTATTGTTTTCAAATGAGCTTCCGTCCGGTTCATACTTTGTTTCAGGAGGAGCCATATATAATCCGAAAGAAGAAAGCGTCGGATTAGTCCTGCATTGATTGATAACAATTTTTATTTTATTTGTTGAAACAGCTGGAAACCGGAGGAGTCTTTTATATCCGATAGTAGTTGGCCCGGCAAATATTTTCCATTGCTGCCCGTTCCAAAATTCCAAATGAAACTTTTCAACTCTTTGTCCGCTTAAAATATTCTCCTGGAGCATAGCCCTGTTAAAAATTTTATCTTTATCTAAATTAATTTCTATTGATGCAGTGCTCAAAGTATCTGATGTTGTCCAGAATGTTTTTAAATCATCATCAAGAATATATATTGCTTCATTTCCCTTCTTCTCACTTGATGCAGTTGCCTCTGCATTTTTAACTAAATTGTTCTTAAATGTTTCATCAAGTATGTAGCGCATTCCCTGCAGACTATTAATATCATATTTAGTAATTAAACCTCTTTTGTCAGGCGGAACATTTAATAACAGCACATCATTCAATCCAACCGAATTATAATAAATATCAACAAGTTTGAAAGGTGATTTTACTGCATTATCATCATCTTTATGATAAAACCATCCCGGACGGATAGACACATCTACTTCTGCGGGATACCAGATAAGTGATGAAGCTTTTTCTACTTTCCCTCTACTGCCCAAATCTTCTCCGGTCAAGTCTCGGGGGATGAAAGCATTATCCAAAGATTTTTGCTGCGAGTTTGCAGCAATCTTTTCCAGATTTGTAGTTGAACCGGGTACTACGCTCCATTCAGTTTGTCTGCCGTATCCAGATTCTGTCCCTACCCAGCGTACATCAGGTCCCATAATAGCTATTACTGCTTCCGGCTGCAGCTTCCTGATTAATTTGTAATAAGAATGCCAATCATAAATTTGTTTTTTCCCATTAGGACCTTCCCCGTTTGCGCCGTCAAACCAAACCTCCGATATTTTACCATAATTAGTTAAAAGCTCTGTAAGCAGGTTTTCAAAATATTTGTTATATGCTGGAGTACCGTAAATCTTTTCATGCATATCCCAGGGTGATAAATAGACTCCGAATTTAAGTCCTGCTTTTTGACAAGCTTCGGATAAATCCTTGACAATATTCCCTTTGCCGTTTTGAAAAGGTGTTTTGGAAATATTGTAATTATTATATTTTGTCGGCCACAAGCAAAATCCATCATGATGTTTTGCTGTAAGGATTACCTGCTTCATACCGGCATATTTAAATACTTTCACCCATTGGTTCACATTAATTTCCTTAGGATTGAATTTGGATATATCCATATTCTTCTTTCCCCATTCAACATTATCGAAAGTATTGATCCCGAAATGTACAAACGCAGTGAACTCAAGTCTTTGCCAGTCATATTGCCGTTTGGCTGGAATTACGTTTGCGGCTTTCTCGATAATTTGTGAAGGTGTATCAGTGGGTTTAATTAATACATAGTTGCCTTCAGAGGCGGACTGGCTGAAAGTTGGGGAGACGGGTATAAGGGTATAAAGGCATAAAGCGATTAACCATACAATAAAATTCAATTTTAATTTAAAAATTTTCATTCAAAGAATCCGAAATGTAATTATATATTTTCCGCAATAAGTCAAAAATCAAAATTTGTAATTCTTTTGAATTTTGACCTCTGACTTTCGATTTCAAGATTTAACGTTCAAGGAGTTTTAATTTTGAATGTCCATGCATATTTACATGGCAAATTGCTGCGAATAGATTCAGGAATTTCAAACTCACAGCCTTCACCTTTCTTTTGCCATTTAATTTTTGCATTTGTTCCTAACAGTTCGATGTTTGTATTTTTCACCGGGCAATATTTTGCAAATTCTATTTTTGCCGGCAGAGAATTTTCATTTTTATCTGCTAGATAAACAGCATAAGTAGTTCCATCTTTTAATTGAGTAAAACAGACCTTCCCATCTTTATAAGGCTTAAGGGGGCGTGAATAATAAATAGCTTCGCTGTTTACTTTCATCCAATCGCCGATTTCCCTTAGTCTTTCATAAGCAACCGGATCAAAATCTCCTTTAGGGCCCGGACCAATATTTAAAAGAAAATTTCCTCCTTTGGCAACTATATCCACAAGCAGGTGAATTAACTTCTCCGGGGACTTATATCTATCATTTGGAACGTAAGACCAGCTTGTAGCCATAGGCATACAAGTCTCCCACGGATAGGGAAGGGTCGTGTCAGGAACCGTATTTTCCGGTGTTAGATAATCCTGGTTTGGTCCCGGTACTGCACGATCGACTACGATTAATCCAGGCTGTTTTTCACGTGCATCTTTTACGATTCCGGGCATATCTATATCCTGGCTCTGTATATGATACATGTGAAGAGTTGTATCTTTTTTCAGCCTTTCAATTTCTCCTTCAGAATATTTATGAACCCATCCGCCGTCAAGCCAGAGGATATCCATTCTTCCGTAATCCGACATAAGTTCATCGATCTGGTTGTGAGTGAAATCGACAAACTTCTGCCATCGGTCAGGATGTTTTTTAATATCATAATTTACATTTCTATCCGGTGTCGCAAAATAACGCCACCAATAATTGTTGCTGTGCCAGTCCGGTTTGGAAAAATATGCGCCGATCATAAAACCGTCGTTCCTGAATGTATTGAAGATCTCTTTTGCTACGTTTGTCTTAGGATTTGTGTGGAAAGGGCAGTCATTTGAGGTAACCTTATAATCTGTTTGTTTTGTATCGAACATACAAAAACCGTCGTGATGCTTGGTTGTAAAGACGACATATCTCATCCCTGCTGCTTTTGCTGCTTCAGCCCATTTCTCAGGATTAAAATCGACAGGATTAAAAGTTTTTATAAGATCTTCATACTCTTTTTTGTATTCACAATAATTATCGCTTTTTCTTCTGCACCAGGGTTCATCTTCGGAACATAAAGACCACGATTCGACAATTCCCCATTGAGAATAAGTTCCCCAATGCATCATTAAGCCGAATTTCAAATCCTGCCAATGATCTAATTTTTTCAGAACAAGCGGGTCTGTTTCCTTTACATATTCATATTTTTCCTGCGGAAATATATTTATGAATGTAAAAGAAAAGACAAAAACAAATATGATTATAAAAGTTTTCATGATGTTTTTTGTTTAGTGAGAAATTTATTTGATAAAATTATGTTTTATTTCTATTAATGTGAAGGTAACTATACTTCAATAAAAAAAATGATCATAATAAAATATATTTTATAACGAAAATAAATTCATTCAAAAAATTAAGAACAAAAATTATTCAACTACAATCTCATCAACAAAAAGCCAGGCTTTGCCGGTGCCGTTAATATACCCGATATGCCACCTCGGACAGTGAATTAGACTTTTGGTTTTTACTTTTATGAATCTGGCCTTTATATTTTTGACTTTGCAAATAAAAGGTTCAGTGAAAATCCCTTCCTTTTTTTCATCAATTTTATTTTTTACTTCACCAACTTTAGTAAAATTTTTGTCGTCATCCGATACAAAAAATTGAACGGATTTAGGAAGCCGAGATCCAGGATTTAACCTCCTGCAAAAAATCGGTACGTATCGAATTAATTTCAGTTTTATCTTTCAAATCAACTACGGCTTCAAATTCATTTCCTTCAAAACCAAGCCAGTTGAAGAAATAATTTGCCTCGCCGACTACTCCGTCTACTAAAGTTTTTGCTCCATCTGAAGAATATTTCGGACTAACTTCACTTAGAATTTTTACATCTTTATGATATGCCTTATGAATTATCATTCCTTCATTAAAATATTTCTGCATGTCGATATAATATTCATCAGGCGAATAACCTCTTTCGTGCAGTCTTTTGATTCCCGATTGATTCGCTTCTTTAACAAAATGGTCAAGAAGATTTTTCATCTTTTGATTTACCTCAACTTTGCTGTTCAAAATATTGAAAATTCTAAAGTTATGGGAAACATTAAGTTTTGAGAGTTCCAATATTGCATACTCCAACGGCAGGCGGGCAGTTTTAACACGGTTTAAATATACGGTATCATTTGCTACTGAATGCTCGGCTTCGTCAAATAGCTTTGTATACTTATTTAGTAAATCAGGAGTTAAGTAGCTATCCTTAGCATTTGACGGATAGCCGTAAATAATAAGTCCTTCGCCCGATTTTTTAAGAGCATCATGCATTAAATGAAAATTTTCATTTATATATTTACCGGCATTTCCATAATATCCATTTAAAAATTCATTTATTATTTTTTCAACATTTGCATCCGGATTCCACATCAATTTCGCAAGCAAATAAGCTTTAAATTCATGCATATCACTTTTGGAATCGCCGCTTCCTTGTTCAAATAAATATTTCACTCCATGATTAACAAACATTTTAATATTCGGCTGAAGACATAGAAATTTGGAAATGGATCCATGTAGCTTGAGAACTGAACTACATAATCCCATATTTTAAGATTATTTGTCAAAGCACTCCACTCTTTAATATCTCTGTTAAATAAGTCATCCTTATTTTCCGCAATTGGTTTGCTTCTATCACATTCAATTGTGCAAAGCACTACCATTACATTTGGTTCAGGTTTAATTCCAACGGGCGCTTTCCTTGAGTATTGATATGCTAAAGTTGATATTGTCTTATTAGGAAATTGTCTTGCTATTTTGTTAACAAATTTAATAATTGAACCGGATGGACTTCCATAAATTGAATCGGTTCTGCTGCAGAGTTTGCAGGTGCAGTAACCGAAATTATCATTCTGTGAAACATCCCAAACCGTTGCTTCCGGTTTTTCTTTCATTCTCTGCTTGAGTTCATTTAATACTATATTATATACTTCCGGATTTGAAAGACATAACTGCTGGGGAACACGGATTCCATTTATTTCGGAAAAATATTCAGGACGTTTTTTAAAGTATTTATCAGGAGAAAGGTATCTAAAAAAAGTATGAACAAATGTTCCGTAATTTTTTTCCCGTTCCGAGTAATGGTTAAGTCTATGCCAATCGCAAAATAGCTGCGAAGAACGGGCAGAAGGGAGGTGAAGTTCACGGTAAATAATTTTCGGAACATCGGTAGAATTAATTTCAGGAATGGTAATATCTGATTTTTTAGGGATATAAAAAGCGTCCGGAGTATACATTTTGCAGCCTAAATACTTATCCAGAAAAGTATAAACTCCATACAGAGTTCCTTTTTTGCTTCCGCCGGCTATTACTAATTTATCTCCTGCAGTTTTGATTGTATAACCATCCAGGCCAAGCGAATCGAAATTAATATTCACACCCAATTTTTTCAGCCTATTATTTCTGCCTATAAGAATTTCAAATTGAGTCTCTGGCTCCGAGTCACTTACAATCTTTAATCTTATACCGGATATTTCCTGGAAATATTTTTGGAGTTCTCCAGCAGAATGTTTTTCAACTTCAGAAGGTTGAGCCGGAATTATGATATTATATTTTGATGAATTATTTTCAACTAATGAAATCTCTGATTTACAAGCTGAAAAAATTATTCCTGAAAAAATTATTAGCCCGATATTTAAATATTTTAAAATCATTTCTTCCCTTATTTAAAAAAAATGAAGACTATTATTAGTTACTATCAATTGCCCCGACAACTTTTCTATAAAGATCAATTTTACCATCCAGCAGAACTGCTATAACTGTATAATAATTGCCCAGCACATTTCCAGGTAAATCAATATATGTTATGCCCGGGTATTTGTTCCAATATACTTTACTGAAAGTTTTATAGTTTAATGCAGTTCCGTTTCCAACCACCCAAGCTGAATTAATTTTATTGATAATACCTTTGAGCATTACTTGACCGTTTGAATTTCCTTTTACAAATAAGTATAGAATTGTGCTGTCTTTAGATAAAGAAGTTGGCCCGTAAAAATGGTCATATGGAATCCCCCTCCTGGTACCGTATATTGCTTCTTTATTTTTGGCTGTCCACTTTCCAAACTCTTTTAAAATATTGACTTGTTCTTCGGGAATTGTTCCATCGGCTTTCGGACCTATATCCAGTAAAAGATTCCCGCCTCCACTTATGCAGTCAACAAAAATGTCCAGTAATTCCTGCGGTGTTTTATAATTTGTATCATTCGGCTGATATCCCCAAGAGTCATTCATTGTATAACAAAGTTCCCAATACTTTGCTGCCGGGCGGACAACAGGAGTACCTTGCTCGGGAGTATCATAATCGCCTCTGCCCTGTAATCGTGAGTTTATAATTACATTGGGGTTCTTTGCCAGTAACATTGCTCTAACTTTGTCTGCCTGCCATTCCTCCGCATTATGTTCCCAGTCTCCGTCAAACCACCATAAATCCGGATTGTATTTGTCCTCCAGCTCCTTTAGCTGTCCTTGATAATAATTTAAGTATCTATTCCAGCGTTCAGCATCGTCACTTATTTTGTATCTTCGTATTTTTCTGGTAAAATCTGTATAATCATTGTTTGACCAATCAGGTAATGAGTAATAAATTCCTACCTTAAGACCGGTTTTACGAAGAGCTTTAACAAAAGGCGTAAGAGCATCTTTTTTAACTGCTGCACTTTTTACCGTATTTAAATTTCCGTATTTAGTATCCCAGAGCGAAAATCCATCATGGTGACGGGATGTAATAACACTATACTTTGCCCCGCTTTCTTTAATCAGTTCAGCCCAATGTTCCGGATCATACTTATCTGCAGTAAATCCATTTAACTGTTTTAAATAATCCTCATAAGATATTCTTCCATTATAGAATGACCATGATTCTGAAATCCCATCAACAGCATATATTCCCCAGTGAATGAAGATTCCGAGTTTAGCATCTTTAAACCATTCCATTTTTGCCTGTTGCAGTGAATCAGTATTTTGTGCATAGAGAGACATCAATGTAAAACAGCTGAAGAGTATTAAATATTTTTTCATAAATAAATCCGTAATAAAGATTTTTGTTTTTATTAATATTATTGATATTCAATTTGATTTATTTAAATAAGTCCTTAATATTTTTTAATTGAATTTCCTGATTAGGATTAAATGCATCACTCCGCATAAATTTCAAAATACTGTACATCAATTGCCTGGCTTCCGGCCGTTTTTCTGCATCAGTCAGTAAGTCAATCCCGGTTAAAACAAGTTTTCCTTTCCCTACTTTTGCTTCGACAATCAAACCTAAAGGTTTTGCTGTAAACCAGTCATCAATAATTCTAACAACAGGCTGGAGATTATTGCCAAGGGCAGAGAGCAGAATAGCATTTGAATGGCTCATTGCATCCCACCATTCATAATTAGAATAATATTGAGTTGGGAATTCTTTAAGCATTGGATCTTTTGGATTACATAAAATTCCAAGTGTAGTTGGCGGCTGCCCCGAAGTCCATGCAGTATTCCAGAATATACTCGAAAAACCGACTGCAACATCACCTCCTTTTTCCGGTTTGATGCTTCCTTTAACCGGTGTAAGAAGAACCTTTCCTCCATTATTCAGATATGTGATTGTTTCTTCATCGAGTCTTTGGACAACCTTAACATCACTGCTAAAGACAGGTCCCGGATTTTGATATGGATATACCCAGAACGCCCACTTGTTTGTAAAATTACTGATTGTAACTTCTAAAGTATACATTGCAGGTGTTTTGAATTTATTCAGAGGATAACGAATATTACCCAACTTAATTCCATTATCAATAGGTATATTAGTTTTTTCAAGATTACCCCCTGCAACTATTTTTCCTGAAGTATCAATTATTTTCCATTGGGGGATAATGTCTATTAATGAGTCAGAACAAAAATTTGATACTTCGACATCAGCAGTAAAATCTTCAGCCGAATTAAAAATGAATTTTGAAAGCCGTGCAAGCGGTACAGTTGTATTGCAGAATTGTCTATATTCTTCGGGAGTAATATATCCTTTATTGTCCCAGAAAGGGTCCAGGACACCGACTAATGCTGTTCCTTGTCCAGGGAAATCATGCAAATCTAGTAATTGAAATCCTCCCATTCCTTTAGTACGCAAAGCAGCTTCAATTTCGGCTTTATAGCAAAGTGCCTGTAATTTCCCCGATGCAGTCAAAAAGGTATCAGCAAGCTGGCTCATTCCGTTCCCGCTAAGAAAATCTTTGAATATTTCGAAATTCTTTGCATGCAGAACTCCGTTATATTTCTTTATTTCCTTAAAATCAGGATATGCGCACCACTGACCGATTTCATGACTGATAACAGGTTTGCTTTGAGAGCGGATGATATTTTCCCAATCATAATCGGAACTCGGATGCTGACTATTTATTATGCTGTGCAACCCGGCGCCCCAAAGCTGAATACGCGGTTCATACATGCTGTTAAAATCATTTACGTCAAGCGCCGGCCAGCCTGCGGCACCAGAGTAAAGCCTGCGGTTATCTCTTTTTTTCCAGTAAGAAACAAAATTAGTTAGATATTCATTTTGATTGCTGCCTGCAGGTTCATTGCCGTAAAGCAAAAAGCAGAAAGAAGGATGATTTCCGAATTCTTTTACGATTCTTTTGCTTTCATCATAAATGTATTTGTCGATTGGTTTGCCGTCTCCAATGGAAGTGCCTTGATTTGCCCAGGAGGAACATTCAACATGAAGATAAATTCCAACCTCATCGGCAGCAGTAAATGCAGCTTCCGGCGGACACCAGGAGTGAAACCGCATATGGTTTAATCCGTAGCTTTTGCAGACGTGAAAAATTCTCAGCCAATCATTAATATTAACCGATGGGTAACCGGTTTTAGGGAAAATAGCGCACTCAAGTGTTCCGCGTAAAAATATTTTTTTACCATTAACTGTAAATTGAGTCCCTTCAGTTCCCAGCATTCTAAAACCGAATGTTTCATCTTTAACATCATGAATATTTTTTCCTGATATCGTGCTGGTAAGCTTATACAAATTAGGATTGAATTCATCCCAATATAATGCATCTTTCATCTCATACTCAACAGCAATCGAATCTTCACCCGGATCCAATTCAATTTCTTTATTCATATCTTTAAAAGATTTACTATCCGGAGTTAATCCTTCGGGGAAAACCTGCAGAGATAAATTAACTTTTTGACTACTCTTGTTTAAGTTGTTAATCTTTAATTGAATTTTAATTTTCTTTTCATATATGTCCGGGAAGATCCGGACATCATCAAAATAAATTCGACTCCTAGCGGTAATTGACATCTCCCCTATAATTCCGTTCCAATTTGTCTGAGTATGATCCGTAAGGCTTGATGAATTTACACCAGGATTAATATCATTTATTCTGTTATCAACACGTACAGTTATTGTGTAGATACCTGCGGTTAAGGGTTCCGGAAGATCAAATATGTGAGGTGTACTCAATCCGTTTTGATAGCCTATCAGTTTATCATCTATCCATAAAGTTGACTGCCAATGACACCGTTCGAAATAAATTTCAATTGATTTATCTTTCCAATCCCCGGGAATTTTTATATCGCATTTATACCAGGCAACTCCGTAATAGTGTTTATCAGGCTGAAGCCAAAAGGGAACTTTAATATTACCGGCCCTACGGTACTCTGTATATTTAGGCGATTTGAAATATGAAGAATCAAGTATATCGCCGGTCCAATGAGTAGTTAGTGAGATTTCATTGCCTTTGCCATTTTCTACCGTAGAGCCCGGAAGAATAACATTATCATCAAATGATTTTAAATACCATTCCTCTTTTAATCCTACATCCAGTGAATCTACAGCAAAATGCCATTTGCCGTTCAACATTATTTTTTCTTGAGGAGTAATATTTGAGATCAAAATAAAAAACAAAAAGAGTGTGGTCTTAATTCGTTGCTTCATAGATAATCCCCGTTTAAAAAAATAAAATAATTCAATTTGATCCTTTTGAATTAGTGCTAATTAAAACAGTCTATCTTCTGTAAATAAATCAAAACGGTTACAAATTTTCATTTTTTATCATTAACCTAGAGATTTGGTACAGCCGTCCCTTTGTGAAATCCCGAGGTTAATGAGAATCCAAAAGCTAATATTAACTGTTTTAACAGTTTTCCACATAGGGTTCAAATTGAAAAAATGCGATTTTTATTCAACTTCAATTTCATCGATGAAAAGCCATGCTTTCCCTCCTGCACCGGGATGCCAGGGTGGACATGTTTTAATGCTTACTGCTTTTACCTTTATATATCTCGCTTTCTGTTTGTTAAATTGAACCGGAAAATCTTTTAATATAATATTAGGATTTTTTTCCGGAACATCGTTTTTAATTGATTTTTCATCAAAATAATTTGTGCCGTCTTTTGACAAAGAGACTACTACTTTGGTCGGTAAAAAGATCCAGGGACCGGTATTTAAATAAAACCTTGGAGTTACCTTTGATATTTCTTCAACTTTCCCCAGGTCGATTATTCCGTTAAAATCCTCTCCTTCATAACCCTGCCATAAATCATCACGGAAATTATCGGTTCCCCTGACACCATCAATAAGAGTATTTTCTCCGGAAGCACGGTATCGTTCACTATATTTATTTAATAGAGTAATTTTAGCATTTAACGCCTTATGAAAATCGAATGATAAGTTAGATTGTTTACCTACGGAATGGCCGTTGCGAAAAGCAGCAATTTTTAAATTAAGTGTCTTATCAATTTTTATTGGTTCAGTATAAATATTTGAGGATGAATCCAGTTCATTTCCGTTTTCAGTATAACGGATAATCAGATTTTTTTGATCGGATTTGATAGTTACTATAAATTCTTTTTTTTCTTTATTATATGAAGTAGAAAAAACTATTGCTTTGGATTCCGGTCCATATTTAATATTATGAACGGTCAAGTCATCATAAGCTTTTTCTACACGCGAATGAAACTCATTGAAATCTCGTTCTTTCGGATCACTCCAGAATACCTCCGACAGGGCAAGCATCCTGGGGAATAATTGTGTATCTACTTTTTCCTGCGGTGCATTTTCTGTCCATAAACTTGCTTCCCCGCCTAAAATAAATTTCGTTTCATCCTGGGGGAGTTCATCTGGGATTGGATTAAATGAGTATACCGTCTGCAGATCAAGATCTTCAGGACTTGAATTTAAATATGTAAACGATGCAGGAGAACTAAGAGTATAATGCCTTAAATTAGCAGCTTCAACCGCACCTTGAAAACTTTGCCATGATTCAACGATTGCGCCGGGTGCAAGTCCGCCCTGAAGAATTTCATCCCAGCCGATCACTTCTTTCCCTTTTGAATTAAGATAATTTGATATTCGTTTTATAAAGTAGCTTTGAAGTCCCTCTTCATCTTTTAATCCTTCCGATTTTATTCTTGCCTGGCATCTTGGGCATTCTTTCCACCTGTCTTTCGGAACTTCATCACCGCCTATATGAATATATTTACATGGAAATAGACTTATAACTTCGTCTAAAATGTTTTCTAAGAATATAAAAGTTGAGTCTCTTCCTGCACAATAAACATCTTTGAAGACACCCCAAGTAATCGGAACTTCAAAAGGTCCGCCGGTGCAGGAATTTTCAGGATAAGCTGTAAGTGAAGCAGTGCAGTGCCCTGGCATTTCAATTTCCGGAACAATCGTTACATACCTGCTTTCCGCATAAGCTACAATTTCCTTAATATCTTCTTGAGTATAAAAGCCTCCATAAATTGAACCGTCTGCTTCTTTACGCCATGCTCCTATTTGTGTCAGCCTGGGATATTTTTTTATTTCAATTCTCCATCCCTGGTCATCGGTAAGGTGCCAATGGAGAACATTAAATTTGTAATATGCCAGTATATCTATATATCTTTTAATAAAATCTTTAGACATGAAATGACGAGCACAGTCAAGGTTCAAACCACGCCATTGAAAACGGGGGAAATCTGTTATTTCACAATTTTGAATCTTAACCTGTTCAGGATTTGAGTTATTAGGCAGAAGCTGTAAAAATGTTTGGATACCATGAAATAAACCTTTTTCTGTAGAAGAAACAATTTTTATATCATTTGCGGTAATCTTCAGAGAATAAGCTTCCGGTTTTGTGTTTAGAAAATTTTTATCGATTTGAAAAATGATTGAAGGTATTTCTTTATGATCACTATGAGTGAATTTTATATTATACTTTTGTTCTAAGTAATCCTCAAAATAATTTTTTAAATTTTCATTAATACCTGGTGCTGAAAAAGAAATTTCATTAGAAAGAACGAAATTCCCTTTAAAATTTTTGATTCCTGCGGCTTTGGAATAATTGGAATTTGTGCTTGTAAAGATGTTTTCATAATTATCAAAAGGCTTACTATTAATAAAAAAGATAATTTGTTCATTATGCTCCCTTAATCTATCTTTCTTTTATTTTTACGGTCATTACTTCAAATGGACCTAGTTTAATTTCATTATTTATCTCTCTTCTTTCTTCTTCATCACTGTTACTTAAAAAGAATTTAGGGGTAGTATTTCTCATCCATGTTAAATGAGAAGAACCAGCTTTATCTGTTGGATTAAAAATTCTGATCATTGTGCTGTTCCCATCCCTGGAAGGATACATAATAGATATCACGAGAGAAGAAGCCGGATCTAATTTTATTGTTTGATTATAATTTTTTATTGTACCGCTGCTATATATAATCTTAAGCGGCTGGGAGCTTTCTATCCCGAATTTGTAATTATCAAGATAACTAAATTGATTGTGAGGCTTTAAGAAATATTTGAAAGAAACTAAACCTTCCTGTGAAGCTTTATAGTTTGTATGCCATGAATTATTCATAACCCATGAATAACAAAGTGAAGAAGAGGATGTATGAAAAGACCATTCTCTTTCGGGTGAAGCCATCCATGCTTCACCGTTCATTCCGCCAAACTCTGCAAGGGGAGCGTCTACTGGAGCTATAGCTAACCCATTATGATTATTTGAAATGTCTACCCACCTTTGAGCGGTAAAATAATTCTTGTTTGCTCCGGGCAGCTGATCTTTTTCAGGTTGAATTACAGCCCATGCAATATTAATCCTTGAAATTGGATCTTTTATATTTGACGGGAATGCAAAACGAATATTCTCTTTTGAGTAATCTTTCTGTTTATCAATAGTATTAATTATTTCGATCTTATCGAGATCGTTAAAGAGAACTATATTCTGCAATAAGCTATCGCAGCCTTGTGCCTGAGATTTCAAAGTGATTGACTTTAAAACGGGACCATTTTCATAACAGACCAATTTAGGATTACTGTTTATAGATATATTAGATGCATTTGTTCCTGAATGTATAAATTGATTTAATCCATAACTGCTTGCTGAATCAACATAATTATAATTATCACCGGCTCTGGTTAGACCTTTTACCGCAAAAGTTGAATCGCTAAAAGTTAACCTGTAGAAATTATTTGACATCGTATGATCATTCAAAGGAGAAGTAAGTTCGTTTTCATTTTTCCCCTTAACTATTTTATATTCTTTATAACCTAATGGGGGAATATCCTCAGCGGTAAAAACAATATCACCTTTAGATAATTTTTGTGATGGAACTAAATTACCATTCTCATCCTGGATTGAAAAATCAGATAATTCTTTTGAAGCAGGTATTGTAACTATGCCGCTTCTCTGCCAGGAAGAAGGATTGCAGACATAAAAATCATCATATGTTTTATTTATTTGATTTTTATACTCTAAATTTTGCAGAAGCTTTTGAGCAATACTGTCGGCCTTAACCGCATAAGATTTTTTTATTTCCCACTGCTCTTTAACAGAATTTAATTCCGGATCAGAAATGCTGTTCCATGCTCCCCAGGTATGTTCGGAAAAAAGTAAAACATAGTCCCATGCTTCGTCAAATTCTTTTTGAGGAAAATCTTTTCTGTTAAAAAGAGTGTACATTGTTTCCAACTGGGTTAACAGTTCTGCTGTATTCCTGTTCATCGCAGTTTCTTTTGCAGTAGATGCTGCGCCGTCCTCCCAGTATGGCGTAAAGTCGCCGGAATAAGTCGGAATTACTTTTGCATATTTTGCTTCAAAATCTTTAAACATTTCCTCGGTTGTAGAGATTTTAAATTTGGGAGTTACATGTGTATCATTCCAATTTTTTACCCAAGCAGGCAGTAAAGAATCGGGAAACCCGTTATCACCTCCGATATTGTATCTTAAATGAACCATATCATAAGGATAATTCTCCGAATCTAGTTGGTCAAGATATTTAGCCATCGGGGTAAAATCATCGCGGGTTAATCTCCACCCGTGGAACCATGCATATCCTTTTCCAGCTACCCATACAAGAATTTTTTCTTTTCCGCTTGGTGATTTCCAGTAAAAAGGTTTATCTCCCCATGTTTTAAGTGTATTTCCAATTCTGTCGCCGGGATTAGGGCCTACTGAAAAGTATTTTATCCCGTTATCTGCAAATGCCTGAACAACTCCCCATGTATAACCGGGAACATCGGAGATCATCGCACTTTCTATCTTAATTCCTATTTTCTTTTCCAGTAAATTGGAATATTCAACCCAGCGGTATAATTCTTCAGGTCTGCTTAGACCGGTTAAAAGATTTGCATAAGTTGCATCTAAACCGATCCATCCTTTTTTAACCGCATCATAAAATTCTTTTCTTTTGTTGGGAAAATTTTCCAGGTAATCTTTAACTGCCCATAGCACTTCGACATTCCATTTGAAAGTAGCATCTTTACCAAATTTTAATGATTCTTTTGAATATTCAATTGCTTTCTCATAATTACCCCAATGCTTTTTTTCTATATTCGGCTGCAGATCTGTATAACCAATATCAACATGAGCATGAGGGATTAAATAGAATGTGATTTTCCTGGCAGGTTTTATAGTTGTAGAGTAAGTTTTTGTCTCTCCGTTTACTGTTATATTTATTTTGACTTCTTTTAGTTTATCGGGAGCAGTAAAGTTCAAGTAAAAATCATTCATACCAAGCTTTAATTCAGAGGATATATGTTCTTTAGCGGCAGCTGAAATCTTTACCGGTTTTGGCGAATCAAAATGATCAATTGATACTTTTACCCGCTGCAGAAGATTTCCCAGTGAATCCTTTGAAACAACTTTTTCCGGTTCAATCCTTGTCCTAGGAATCAGCGGATATTGCATCGTCATATACCAATCTTTACTATTGGTTGCATCACCTTTAACTTTAATCCTTGCAAAATTATTACCATCCAATAATTTTCTCGGGATAGTTAAAACCATGTAACCGAAAAAATCATCAACGGCATCTACCTTTATAAATTTGAAGTGAAGTTTACTGCCGTTGTCATTAGTAAAATCCCAATCCTTTTTTTCCAGATTTGGAGAAGTGTTAAATTCAAATAGAAGCTTGCTGTTTACATAGAGAAAGAAATTATGCGGGGCAGTCGACGTAGCAACTGAATACCCGGCTATCCAGGCAAAAGTAACAAATTCATTTTGATAATTTGAAGGAAGAGTATCTGTTGACCATTCAATATCATCTTTATCATTAAGACATCTAATTAATAAAGCAAGATTTGCATCAGGATGACATGAGTGATAATCAAGATTTTCACCTGCAATTCTTTCGGCAAAACCGTTTATCCAATTTGATTGTGCTCTTAACGGTAAACCAAAAAATGTTAAGAAAAAAAAAGCTGAGAGTATTATTTTAATTCTATTCTTCACAGTGTTGTCCTTTATAAGGTTTATTAAGTTATAATAGCTGAAATAAATGTCCTCCCAATTGTTTTAATTTCATAAAAAAGCAGTGTAATTTTATTCAGAAAAGTATTAAAATATTTTTTAATAAAATAATCAAATTGAAAATAATAGTAAAATTTTAAAATAAATAGTAAAAATTAAATTTGTTTTGAAAAAAATATTATTATTTTTGTTATATGATAGTCAGTTTATTTTATTGAAATAAAAACGTTGACTATTTTTATTACCCCCTTACTCTAAAATAATTCGAAAATTATTTTATGTAATCTAACTTTTTTAAAATTCAATGTGTGGAAGGATATCAAAATGTTAAAGGTAAAATTTGTTTTCGTAATTTCCATACTTTTAATCTTTTCACTTGATGTATATAGCCAGTCGAGAAGTATTGTTCTGAAAGACGGATTGATAATGAAATTAGGCCGGCCAAATATTAATAATGTTATTTCGCCGGATCCGATTATAGCATCAATGGTAACCGGTAAATGGGAAATTCCTTCTGAGAATGAACAATTTAAGTGGAGCGATACTACGGTTGGAACATGGGAAAAAATAGAACCGGATTCAGCAGGCTGGTTTAAAGGACATCCAATTAGGAATTCATATATTGATTTTAAGTTTCATTCCGATAAAGATGATTTTGCCATCCTCGAGCAAAACGGGAACAGCCTGGCATTTGTTAATGGTGTTGAACGGTCCGGCAATCCATACGGGTATACAGATACATACGGCCTCTGGGAACCAAAATTCAACTATTCTCTCATCCCCGTAAAATTACATAAAGGAGATAATGAATTTTTATTCAGATGCAGACGCGGTTATTTTAAAGCTGTAATACATACTGGAAAAGAAGGATTAATGTTGAATGACAGGGACCTGACAATACCCGATCTTATAGTGAATAAAGCCTGCGATACTTATGCTGCAATACCAATAATCAATGCTACCGGGAATTACTATAATAATCTTATACTTAAAACCTGGTCCGGAAATTCTACTCCTGAATATCATCCGGTTAGTGTAATTAATCCGCTTTCAATATTTAAAGCAGCATTTAGTATCAAACTGCCTGCCCAGGCTGATACAGGTAAGCTAAACTTAAATATTGCTCTTGTAAATAAAGAGGATGAAAAGGAAAATGTTCTGACATCTTCGGTTATCGAATTAAGGGTGGTATATGAAAGCGATAATAGGAGAGAAACATACATCAGTGATCTGGATAATAGTGTGCAATATTATGCAGTAAATCCGCCGCAGAATTTGAAGGGAAAACCCGCACTCTTTTTAAGCTTGCATGGTGCCGGTGTAATCGCTTTAAACCAGGCTAATGCTTACTATCCTAAAAATTGGGGCTATATTGTATGCCCGACTAACCGCCGCCCTTACGGATATGATTGGGAAAACTGGGGGAGAATAAATGCTCTCGAAGTGCTTAATATTGCTAAAAAAGAATTTGATATCGATCCCACTCGTATATATCTGACCGGGCACTCAATGGGCGGACATGGAGCATGGCATGTGGGAGTAAATTATGCCGATCAGTTCGGTGCAATTGGTCCAAGTGCCGGGTGGATAAGTTTTTGGTCTTATAGAATAAATCATTTAACCGATTCTTCGGTTGTTGAAAGAATGCTGGTGCGTTCAACCAAACCAAGCGATACTTATGCATTCACGACTAACTTAAAACCAGACGGTATTTATATAATTCAAGGTTCTGCCGATGATAATGTCCCTCCCGATCAAGCAGAATCAATTGTTAAAAACCTTTCGAAATTTCATAAAGATTTTATTTATTATGTCCAGCCCGGTGCAGGGCATTGGTGGGACATTTCTGATGAACCCGGTGCTGATTGTGTTGACTGGCATCCGTTATTTGATTTCTTTGCCCATCATGCGGTTGCAGGGAAAGAACAGGATCCTGGATATAGATTTTGTCACTTCCAATCCCGCTGTTTCATCAAAGAATTACTGGGTAGAGATTATAAATCAATTTGAACAGCAGAAGTTAAGCAATATTAAAATGCATCTTAAACCGGGACTTAGGGAATTTACCGGAACTACATCGAATATAGAAATGCTTTCTATTGATGTATCAATGCTGCCCCCTGATAAACCGGTATCTATTGATCTTGATAATCAAAAACTTTCGGATATTAAAATTCCGGATGATTCAAAAATCTATTTATTGAAAAATAATGGTGCATGGGAATTAACTCAGAAACCAAGTTTAGAAAATAAAACTCCTAAACGCTGCGGTAATTTTAGGGAAGCATTTAATCATAATGTTTTATTTGTATACGGAACACACGGAAATAAAGAAGAAAACAGATGGGCATTCGATAAAGCAAGGTATGATGCTGAAAAAATATGGTACCAGGGAAATGGCGCTATTGAAGTTATCAAAGACAATAATTTTGATCCGGTAAAATATAAAGATAGAAGTGTTATTCTTTTTGGTAATTCGGAAACGAATTCTGCATGGAATATTTTGCTGAAAGATTCACCTGTCCAGGTAAATAATAAAGAAATAAAAGCCGGTACCAAAGAATATAAAGGAAATGATTTAGCTTGTCTAATGATTAGGCCAAGACCTGATAGTAAATTTGCCAATGTCGGAGTAATTTCAGGTACAGGAATTAAAGGTATGGAACTGGTAAACCTGGCTCAGTATTTTGACCAGTATATGAATTTGCCTGATGTAGTAATTTATAATTCAGGTATATTGAAGTCGGATGACCAGGGAGTTAAATTCACCGGCTATTTTGGTAATGACTGGAGCTTAAAGAACGGCGAATTTGTTAGTAAATAATCCGGTTTAGGATGCTCGATTCCAGATACCTGATACTAGATTTTTCAATCCGGTATTTAGTTTATCATCCCGCAAGGAAGGCATCGAGTATCGAGAATCCAGTAAGTAGAAAGCTCAAACATTATGAAACATTTTATTTTGAATCTTAAAAGTTGGTTAAGAATATTTTTTATTCTGTTTATTTCAATTAATATTTCGGCTCAAACTAAATTAACAGACTTCGTTAATCCATTTATTGGAACTGCTGGGCATGGACATACTTATCCGGGTGCTTCACTTCCGCATGGCCTGGTCCAACTAAGCCCTGATACAGATATTGAAGGCTGGGATTGGTGTTCCGGTTATCATTATTCGGACAGTACATTAATGGGATTTAGCCATACCCACCTCAGCGGTACGGGAATAGGTGATTACGGTGATATTTTATTTATGCCCACAACAGGTGCTCTTAAAACTGAACCGGGACCAAAAGATAACCCGGATGCTGGATACCGTTCACGATTTAGTCATAAAAATGAGATTTCTAAGCCGGGGTATTATTCTGTTTTTCTCGAAGATTACAATATTAAAGCCGAATTAACTGCAACTGACCGGGCAGGTTTTCATAAATATATTTTCCCGGAAACTAATGATGCTAATATAATTATTGATCTAAATCATGGAATTCAGGATAAAACTACGGATTCTGAAGTACGGATTATAAATGATAAGACAATTGATGGCTACAGGCGTTCAACCGGCTGGGCAAAAGATGAGTGTGTATATTTTTATGCTGAATTTTCAAAACCATTTAAATCATATGGATTATCCGAGAGCGGAAAAATCTATGATAACAAATCATCTGGCAAAGGGAAAGATATTAAAGCTTTTGTGCGGTTTAAAACTTCAAAAGACGAAGCAGTATTAATTAAGGTCGGGATTTCTTTCGTCAGCATTGATGGTGCTAAAAAGAATGTCCAAACCGAAATTCCCGGATGGGACTTTAACAAAATTAAAAACCTGACCGTTGAGAAATGGAACAAAGCTTTATCATCAATTTTTGTTGAATCAAATGACAGCGATAATAAAACAACTTTTTATACTGCATTGTACCATACTTTATTGACTCCTAATATATTTTCCGATGTTGACGGAAAATTTATCGGAATGGATAAGAAAATTCATTCTATACAAAATAAGCATGATATGTATACTGTTTTTTCATTGTGGGATACCTTCAGAGCCGAACATCCGCTGTTTACTCTTATAGAACCGGAACGTGATCTTGATATGGTCAGATCCTTGATTACAAAATATAAAAACGGCGGTTTACTCCCCGTTTGGGAGCTAGCCGCAAATGAAACCGGCACCATGATCGGATATCATTCAATTCCGGTTATTACCGATGCATATTTTAAGGGTATCAAGGATTTTGATGTAGAGGAAGCTTACGGGGCGATGAAGAAAAGTGCAATGCAAAACAGTAATGGTTTAGAGTACTATAAAGAAATGGGATATATACCGTCAGATCTTGAAAGTGAAAGCGTATCTAAAACTTTAGAATATGCTTATGACGATTGGTGCATTGCTAGGATGGCAAAAGCATTGGGCAAAGAAAAGGATTATAATTATTTCATAGAGAGGGCTAAATTTTTTACAAATGTTTTTGATCCTTCTACTTCTTTAATGAGGGCTAAAAAAAACGGGAGATGGTATGAACCTTTTGATCCGTATTCAGTAAGCGGTAATTATACGGAAGCCAATGCCTGGCAGTACAGCTTTTTTGTTCCTCAAGATATTAATGGATTAATAAAACTTATAGGTGGAGATCAAAAATTTATTTCCAAATTAGACGAATTGTTTAATACAAGTCCGAAATTAACAGGTAGATCACAATCAGATATTACTGGAATGATTGGCCAATATGCCCAGGGAAATGAACCGAGTCATCATATGGCTTATCTTTATAATTATGCCGGTGAACCGTGGAAAACTCAGGATATAGTTCATAAAATAGTAACTAGACTTTATACAGACAAGCCGGACGGACTCTGCGGAAATGATGACTGCGGACAAATGTCTGCATGGTATGTTTTCGGCGCAATGGGATTCTATCCAGTCTGCCCTGGTGATAATGCATATGTTATCGGTACTCCTCTTTTTGATAAAGCAGAAATTAATACAGGAAAAGGGAAGTCATTTACTGTTGTTGCAAAAAACCTTTCCGAAAAAAATTATTATATACAGTCGGTTACTTTAAATGGTAAAAGATATCCTTATTCTTATATTTCAAATTCTGATATTACTAACGGTGGAAACCTTGTTTTCGAAATGGGACCGGAACCAAGTAATTGGGGAAAAGATATAAGCTCACGTCCGAAATCTTTTATAGATTTTCCCTTCGTAGCTGTACCTTATTTAACATCTGGAGAGAGGGTTTTCAAAGATTCCGTTAAAGTTGGAATGTCTTCCATTGAGGATTCAGTAAAGATTTATTATACAACCGATGGCAAAGATCCCAGAATAAATAAGAATATTTACACTGCCCCAATTATTATTAATAAAACGTCAGAACTCAAAGCGGTATGTTATCTCCCTGATCGGCAGGCAAGTAAAAAAGGTATATTCAGTAAGGTTATGACATCGAATTTTAACAAAATACCTGAAGGGATGAGCATTAAGCTGAAGACCCAATACAGCCATTCATATACCGGCGGAGGTCCAATGGGATTAATCGACGGTATCAAAGGTACATCGAATTTTCATACCGATGCATGGCAAGGTTATGAGGGGAACAATCTTGATGCAGTAATTGATCTTGGCAAAGTAGAAGAGATATCTTCAATTAGTACATCTTTCCTTCAAAATACAGGGGCGTGGATTTTTTATCCTGAGGAAATAGATTATTATGTCTCAGCTGACAATAAAAATTTTATTAAGGTATATGAAACTGAAAATGAAGATGATATAAACCACAGCAGCCCAGGGATAAAAGATTTTAAGAAAATTCTTAATGGAATTAGTGCCCGGTACATAAGAGTGCTTGCTAAAAACGTTGGCGTATGCCCTGATTGGCATGTCGCAGCAGGCGGCAAAGCATGGCTTTTTGTTGATGAAATTTCCATAAGATAATTGTTTTAATTTATAAAAACCATTATTTTACTTGGTTTGGAAAAAACAATCGGGAATTATTTTTAATAATGCACAGAAAAAAATTACTCTCCTTTCATGCGCGCGTAGTTAAAGATATTAATGAGCACGTAGTTCTTAAACTTATCCAGGAACACGGAATTATCTCCAGTACTGAATTGGTTAATATTACGGGGATGCGTCCTTCAACAGTTTTTAATATCCTGAAAGAATTATCTGCCAAATCCTTTGTTTCCTTTTACGGAAAAGGTGAGTCAACAAAAAAAGGCGGAAAGAAACCATATATCTGGACATTAAACAAAGATTCAGCTTATTCGATCGGCCTGGATATCGAGGTCGGCGAGATTAGCGCCGTTGTCCTTGATTTTAGCGGCGGAATAATTGCCAAAGAAAATATAAAGATTGAAACAAGTTCTACTGCCGATGAACTTGCAAAAAATATAATCAAAATTGTGAATGGAGTCATTGCTTCCAATAAGATCGATGAAAATAAAGTATTAGGAGTCGGGATAGCAGTTGCCGGTATCGTTGATTATGGAAAAGGTGTTGTGGCTATGTCAAGTGTACTGCCTGAAATGAATGTTCCCCTCCTTGAGAAATTAAGCGATCTGCCTTTCCCTGTATTAATAGAAAACAATGCTAATGCTGCTGCATTAGGTTTGAAGTGGAATGAGAATGGGGGTAATAATAATAAATCAAAAAGAAACTATCTAACCATACTAGCGGAAATAGATAAAAATGTAAGCGGCCTCGGGATAGGAATTGTTATCAATAACGAGATTTACCGTGGTGCTTCCTATTGCGCTGGTGAACTTTATCCGCATCTGCCTACACTTACTGAAATTTTAACAACTGTCCGTACAAAATTTGTTGAAAGTGATATTCTTAAAAATTATGTATCCTCTTTAGAATTAATTGATATAAATTTTCTTGTAGAAGCGGCAAAAAAGGGGGATAAAATAGCAAGGTTAATCTTTTCTATAATAGGAAATTTTGTGGGTCAGACAATTGCTCCCGCAGTAGGATTGCTTAACCCGGATACATTAATTATTACCGGTGTTATTTCAGAAATAGAGGATGTGTTAATTGATTCGGTGAGGAAAGAAATTGAAATGAGAGTTGTCTCAATGATAAGTGATTCTCTAAGCATAATTGCGGATAAATATCATTTATATTCGGTCTCAGTTGGAGCGGCTTCACTGGTACTTGAAGATTTTTTCAAGATTCCTATCAACAGATAAAGAAATTTATTTCTTACTACTTATTCTTTTACAGGGGTAAAGAAAATTCAGGCTATTTCATCATACTTCACTTCTTAGAAGATATATTATCTATAAACAGGCTGCTGTGATTAATAAAAAAATGGGTTTTTTATTAAAAGGCGAAAATTTTGCTAAGAAATAAACTACTAAATATTCATTGGCCAACTATCAAATGTATTTGTAATTAAATTAAATTTTATTTGCTTTTTGAACTAGGAAAATATATTTTGTATTCAGTTAATTTTAGATTAAAATAAACATCGGACAGATTTCATCATTTACATTTTTATTAAAATTATCCCTAAAGCGTCATTATAAATATTAACAACAAATAGTGGGTAGTTCCAATGAAATTTATAGTGGAGTAGATAGATGGATTACGGTTACTTCTCAAAAAATGGGAAAGAATTTATAATAACCAATGTAAAAACTCCTACTCCTTGGATAAATTATATTTATAATGATAATTATTTTGCGACAATCTCAAATAATGGTGGGGGAATCAGTTATTTTAAAAATCCGCTTCATGGTAGAATAACAAGATATAGAATTAATGATGTTGCCTCCTGATCGTCCAGGAAAATATATTTATGTTAAAGATAACGAAAGTAAAGAGATTTGGAGCTTAACTTGGCAGCCGGTTGGTAAAAACCCTGAATCTTACAAAGCAATTCATGGATTTGGTTATACCCGAATTGAGTCAAATATAAATGATATAGAATCAACTATTATATATTTTGTGCCTTTAAATGATAACCGCGAGGTCTGGAAATCCACTATTAACGAATAGATATAAAAAGAAAAGAAAACTTTCATGTTTATGGGTATGTAGAATTTGCCCTTGGACATGGTTTAATTGATATTATTAATCAATGCGACGATCAGCATTTTAATAGAGTTTATTTTGACAAAAAAATTAAACTCATTATTTGCAACGAAAACATACTGGGTAACACAATCAAGTGGAACTCAACAACAAGAAAACCAGGAATGGGATCAATGGGCTTACTTTACTGCCAATCAGCCTATTGTTAAATATGAAACTTTGCGTGAACGATTTATTGGCTTATACCGAAATGAAAATAATCCACAAGCTATAGAAGAGGATAATTTATCAAGTACTGATACAGATTTTGGAAATGCTGTTGGAGTGTTACAAATAGATATAGAATTGCAGCCTGGGTGAATCAAGAGATATTATATTTTCGTTAGGGGTTATTACTAAAAATGAGTTCGAACAAAAAAAAGAAATTATCCCTTTTTTAAATGACCGTTCAGTAAATAAGGCTTTAAAGAAATAAAATTAAAATGGGATAATTTTTTCAGCCATGCATTTGCTGAAACTCCTGATGAAAAAGTTAATACTTTTATGAATTACTGGATACATTATCAAGTCAAAAGTTGCATTTGATATTGGTACGGGTTGCAAGTTTTTATTATTGGGGCATAAGTAGAGGGTTTTGGATTTCGGGACACGTCGCAAGACATAATTGCAGTTACAATTTCACAACCATCAAAAAGCGCACGAAAGAATTTTATTTTTAGCCAAACAAATGTTTTAGCGACGGGAGGGCTTATCATCATTTTTATAACGAAGACGGTCATGGTGAGTTAACCAAACATTGCGATGATCCAGTTTGGTTTATATTAGCAGTAACTGATTACATAAAAGAAACTGGTAACTTTTCAATTCTTGATCAAGTTGTTCCTTTTGTAGATATAAAGAAGGTACTGTCCTTGACC
The DNA here is from genome assembly GCA_963739895.1 of uncultured Ignavibacteria bacterium. GTDB lineage: Bacteria > Bacteroidota > Ignavibacteria > Ignavibacteriales > Ignavibacteriaceae > CAVQBP01. The sequence goes on from CAVUCR010000014.1 coordinate 266,323, forward strand.
ATCTATTTGCAGTAGTATAATTTCGTAAAAATAATCTTGCTAAACATGACCTTCCTATTTTTGGACGGGGAGATTGGAATGATACTCTAGACTACATTGGAGGCGACGATGGAGGTGAAAGTGTTTGGGGAGCTATGTTTTATGTTTCAATGCTGAATCGACTGGTTGAGCTATTTGAGATTATTAATGTCGATACAAACAATATAATAGAATTAAGGGATAAAATCTGTAGAAGTATAGATGAATATTGCTGGGACGGTGAATGGTATATAAGGGCTTTCGGAGCTAATGATAAAAAAATAGGATCAAAAGAAAATAAATACGGGAAAATTTTTATTAATACACAAAGCTGGCCGGTAATTGCAAATATGCCGGATCAAGCCAGGCTGATATCTTCATTAAATAGTGTAAAATTATATCTTGATTCTGAATTCGGACCTAAGATTTGTTCACCTGCTTATAAGGAAATTGATCCGAATATCGGTTTAATAACAAGGTGCACACCCGGTAAAAAAGAGAATGCTGCAGTATTCAACCACACTACTACCTGGCTGATACAGGCGGAGTGCATGATGGGAAGAGGTAACCAGGCATTTGAATACTACAAAAAGCTTTTACCGAATAAAATTGATCCTGATATTTACCATGCCGAACCATATGTATATTCACAGTATATCACAAGCGACGAACACGAAAATGGTGGAAAAGCAAGTCATTCGTGGCAAACCGGTACGGCAGCATGGATGTACAGAATATCTTTCGATTATATCCTGGGCATTAGACCTACTTATAAAGGATTATTAATTGATCCGGTAATTCCGTCTGAGTGGAAATTCTATAAGGTGGAAAGAATATTTAGGGGAACTAAATATAATATTGAAGTTGAAAATCCTTCAGGAATAGAACGCGGTTTAAAATCTATTACAGTTGATGGAGAGGAAATTGAAGGCAATATTCTTCCAGTATCTAAAAATGAAATTTGCAAAGTGAAAGTTATTATGGGAGAAGAATTGGTGAAAAATCTAAATCAGAAGGCCGGGCTTTTAAAATCTAATTAAGTTTTGTGCTGAAGAATTATTAAAATCCGGTTCTGACGCTACTGAAATCCTGAAAGTTTTCTCTTACCTGCTCAATGTTTATTCCGTTTTAATCCGGAAGCTGTTAAAAATAAATAAAACAATAATAAATAGAATATATAATCCTTAATGTTCCATGATTGAGACGGGAAATCTCTCAAAAAAATATTAATTAATGAAAAAAATAGTATTTTCAAGAATTATTGTAGCGCTGGTGTTTTTATTAACCAGCGCTATTCCCGCATTTCAAGTGTCAAATATGGTACTTCCGGCTCCGGGAAATAATAAAGTAGCTTATTATGTTTTTGATTCTGGAGGACCGGATCACTTTCCACTCACCTCTTTTACTGACGAAGCAAATATTGTAGTTCTGTTTGAAGGGAAACTATGGGAATTAGCTGATTCAGTCCACTATTCTACAGGCTGGATGAGAAACGTTAATTATCATTATTATAGTGAAATTTTAAGAGACGTTAGAATATTGCAATCAAGAGGTGTGAAAGTTTTAATGAATGTTGATGACGCTCCTTCATGGAGTACTTCAACACCATTCACAACTTATGACAGCGTTAAATATGACTATCAGCAATTTGCTGAATTCATTAAAACCTGTGCAATAGATTCATTTCATCTAGACGGGATTTCCCTTGACATTGAGCATAGAGCTCAGGCTAATAGTAACTATAAATCTATTATTAAAAGAACTGGGAAAATATTTCGGCCCTTTGTCATCAAATAGTGATTCTCAAATGTATATTGCTGCGATGTTTAAAGGATACTGGGGAGAACCCGGATATGATATTGGCACGTCAAAAGATATCATGTCGCATTTAAATTTTTTAATGGATATGGCTTATTTTGATTCTGATTATTTGGACGTTTCAATCAGTGGGCGGATTCCATTGGTTCACCAAACTATGATTGGAGTGCTTATTGATAATAATGATTTGGATTTTGCAACGAATGTTGCAGCCTGGCAGCCTGCCTCCCGTCTAAAAGCAGGCATAATGGTATACGCTGCAAATAATCTTAAATCATATACTGATTCAGTATTTAAGGCTCTTGAAGTACCGGTTACGGATTTGAATAGCAAGGAAACTCAGGAAAAAGCGATTCCATCAGAATTTACACTTATGCAGAATTATCCCAATCCTTTCAATCCGACTACAATTATAAGTTATGAACTGGCTAAAGACGGATATGTTTCTTTAAAAGTCTGGGATGCTCTCGGCAGGGAAGTAACTGTTTTGGTTAGCAGATACGAGACTGCCGGGAATCATTTCGTGAATTTCAGTGGGGCTCAATTGCCAAGCGGGGTATACTTTTACAGATTGATTGCAGGCGGACATACCGGCATCAAGAAAATGGTCCTTTTACGATAGAGGTAATAATTAATGAAAATTATTCTTCTATACATTAAAATATCTAATGGCTGCTGCTTTTGTATTATTAATAAAATGAATTATTAAGAGGTAATTATGTCTAAAGGGATTTACAAATTTCAGCTGTTCAATATTTCTTGGGTAATATTATTATTTCTAAATACCCTTTCGGCTCAAACTGTAACAATGAGAGGGAAAGTTGTTGATGCCGCAACAAAGGAATCTTTACCGGGAGCAAATATCATATTACTTGGAACAAGTATCGGCACAGCCAGTGATAACGAAGGGAAATTCATAATACGAAATATACCTGCAGGAACGTATAATATTAAAACTTCATATGTCGGTTATAAAACAAATGAATTTAATGCAGAATTAATTGCCGGCCGGATATTCGAAACAGAAGTCAAATTAAGCCCTGCAAGCATAGAGGGGCAGACAGTAACTGTTACAGCTCAAGCAAGCGGTCAAAATGAAGCGATAAACCAGCAGTTATCTTCAGATCAAATTAAAAATGTAGTTTCTTTAGCCCGTATTCAAGAATTGCCTGATGCAAATGCCGCTGAATCAGTAGCCAGGCTTCCCGGCGTTTCACTTATCCGGGAGGGAGGAGAAGGTTCGAAAGTTGTAATACGCGGTTTATCTCCTCAATATAATGAGATTACCATTGATGGGATCCAGCTTCCCGGGAATGTCGTGTCAAATGATCCTAATTCTCAATCATCGTTAATCGGGGACCGGGGTACAAATCTTAGTATGATTTCTTCAAGTATGCTTGGGGGGATAGAAGTTATTAAAGCAATTACACCTGATATGGACGCTGCCGTGATTGGCGGTGTAGTAAATTTTGGATTAAAAAAAGCTGTAAAAAATAATTCCAGTTTACCGACTTTTGAGCTTCTTATGCAAGGGAGTCATAATGCTTTAAAGAATAAGACTGATGATTATATGGTGGTGGGTTCATATGAGCAGCGTTTTTTTGACCAAAAGTTAGGAGTATTTTTGCAGGGTTCAATTGAAAAACGCAACCGGAGTTCAAATCAGTTAGGAGTTAATTATCAGCTTAATGACAAATCTCATGGCGATCAGGGTGTTCCGGATCTTAATTCATTAAATCTTGACGATGTTTCAAGGATACGGGAAAGAGATGGCATTACTGCAGTATTAGATTATAGCCACTCGTCAGGTGAAATTGATTTTTATAACTTTTTTAGTACGAGTAATACTACACCCATTTCCAGATCGGAATCAATTATTCAAAATCAGAATTGGATGTATTATTCAGCCACAGATTCTAAAAATAAGTTAAATGTAATTACTAACTTCGTCAGTATTAAACAGGATATCCCCATTTTCCATATTGATCTTAAACTTTCTCATACTTATTCGGAAAGCCACAACCCCGGAGATTTATTTTTCACATTTTGGCAGCAGAATGCGGGTTTATCGGGATTGGGAAATTTATCCAAGTTGAGTCCAAAGGCATTATCAGCACTGGCTATACCTAATGAAGCAGTGGCTCGATTAGAAACTATTCGACACTACTGCAAATTTTTCAAAAGACAGGGCGCTGACCGCATCAGTTGATTTACAAACCCAGTATGTATTTTCGGACTTTTTAACAACTAAAATAAAATTCGGCGGTATGTATCAGTATAGGGATAGATCATACGATTATAATTACGGGCATGGGACCGAATATATCTTAGGGGGCCGGAATTCTGTTGTTGATTTCAAAAATTTTGCAATATTATCCCTGATATGCAAACATACGGCAGCATGCGTTACTGTAACAAATTTTATTGATAATACTTATTCATTCGGAAAATTTCTAAACGGCGATTACCCTATCGTTTATCCAATCGATGTAAATTTTATGCACACAATTTATAATCTGGTTAGAGCCGACGCATCTCCCGAAAGCTATTAAAATGTTAAGAATATTTCTTCTGTATATGACTATAACGGCACAGAGAAAAAAAGTGCTGCATATGCAATGGCTACATTTAATCTCGGAGAATTAGGTTACCATTTTACCCGGGATACGATATCAAAATCTAACAACAAGTTATTTTGGTCATCGAACAGAACAGGTTCCCGGCGGATACCTAATTGCAGATACGACAGTCACAAGACCAAACGGGTATTGGCTTCCAATGATCCATTTGATTTACAAACCAATAGCTGGCTGCAGGTACATTTTGCATATACAAATACATTGAATTATCCTGATTACAATGCTATAGTACCAAGATATGCGGTCGGTATGAATTCCATTTCATACAATAATTATAATTTAAAACCTGCAACTTCGGAAAATTATGACCTGGTCTTTTCATTTTTTAATAATGAACTTGGATTATTCACAATAGATGGATTCAAAAAAAGAATTGAAAATTTAATATTTCCATCAACAACTTATCTTACTAATTTAAGTGCATATCCTGATTTACCCCAAAATAGAAATCAGTTGTATGAATTCAATACGTTTATTAATAATCCTAAGCCAATTGATGTTTGGGGTATAGAGGCAGACTGGCAGACTCATTTCTGGTATTTGCCCGAACCGTTTTCATGGGTTGTATTTAATATCAACTACACGCATATTTTCTCCGAAGCCAGCTATCCCAGAAGCGAGTTAAATATTAATTATAATGAAGACGGAACATTTACCAGGACAGTTGTTGATACATTTTATACAACACGTATGCTGAATCAGCCGAATGATATTCTTAATTTGGCACTTGGAGTTGATTATAAAGGATTCTCAAGTAGACTTTCAATGTTATTTCAAGATAATATATTTAAGAAACCGGATTTCTGGATGCAGAACAGGGTTAATTCGGACAAATATATTCGCTGGGATTTATCGATTAAACAGGAACTTCCATGGTATGGTATGCAAATTTTTCTAAACCTGAATAATATTACCGGTGTAAATGAAACTGATCTTAACCAAAAGAATGGATACCCGGTCACGATTGAACAGTATGGTATGACCGGCGATCTCGGGCTAAGAATTAGTTTTTAATCACATCACAATTGATGAGTTAAAATTATCACTGTTATTTGGAAAGAAAAATAACTGATGTTTATGTGTAATGATAATGTAACAAAAGATTTTTAGAAAATATCACTTAAAGAATTCTTTCCAGCAGGTAATCATGTTCGAAGGAAATAAAAAAATAGATCTAATTAAAATTTCATTGTTATTTTTTATTTATCTGAATACTCTTTCAGCTCAATCGGGTATAATGAGAGGGAAGGTTGTTGACTCTGTAACAAAAGATTTTTTACCCGGCGCAAATATTATATTAATCGGGACAAGTATTGGTACGGCAACTGATAACGAAGGTAAATTTATTATACGTAACATTCCTCCCGGTACATATGAAGTTAAGACTTCTTATGTCGGCTATAAATCAAATGAGTTTGAAGTAACATTAAAACCAAACCGGGTATTAGAGACTATAATCAAATTAAACCCTGCAAGTGTGGAGGGCAAAACAGTAACAATAACCGAACAAGCCAATAGTCAAATTGAAGCAATGAACAAGCAGTTATCTGCAGAGCAAATTAAGAATGTGGTTTCATCAGAACGTATACAGAAGCTGCCGGATATGAATGCAGCAGAGGTTGCAGCAAGACTTCCCGGAGTTTCACTTATACGCAGTGGAGGAGAAGGTGCTGAGCTTGTTATCCGCGGCCTGGCTCCTCAATATAACCAGGTAACAATTGATGGAATTCAGCTTCCCCCGAATGTTGCAGTGAACGGAGAATATACTCAATCAACATTAGTAGGAGACAGGTCTACAAATCTAAGTATGATTTCATCAGGAATACTTGGCGGAATAGAAGTTATTAAATCTATAACACCGGATATGGATGCCGCAGTTTTCGGAGGTGTAGTAAATTTCGATTTGAAGGAAGCAGCAGTTGATAGTTCAAACGTACCATCTTTTGAATTGGTTACGCAAGGCGGATATAAATGCTTTAAAAAACAATTATGATAATTACCGGTTTTCGGGAACTTATCAGCAGCGTTTTTTTTCACAAAAGCTGGGATTATTTTTGCAAGGCTCTTTTGAAATGAGAAACCCTGGCGGGAATACTTTATATGCGTATTACAATCTAGCCGATAAATTACATGCCGACCTGGCAACCCCGGATTTATCATATGTAAGTTTAGGCGATTATAACAAAAGATATGAAAGAGAGGACATAACTGCCGTTTTAGATTATAAATATTCTACAGGTGAAATAGCATTTAAAAATCTATTCTCCAAATATGATATTAAAGAGGCCTACAGAGGGGAATCTATTTATTCGAATTGTTTATTTTATTCTGCAGCTGATATTCGCGAAAAATTAAATTCAATTGTAAACATTTTTAGTGTTAAACAGGAGATTCCGTTTTTTAATATCGATTTAAAGCTTGCGCATGCTTATTCCGAAAGCCTTAATCCGAAAAATTTATCAATTGGGTTTTATCAAAGATCAATTTAGGAAATATTTCAAAATTAACACCCAAAACTGTTGCATCTTTGAGCGGTTCCAAATGAAGATGCTGCCAGGTATAATGGAATTTCTGATAATTCAACATATGTTAGAGACAGGGCATTAACTGCGATGGTTGATTTTACTTCCAATTATTTATATTCAGATTTTTTTACTGCAAATATAAAATTCGGGGGAATGTATCCAATACCGTAAACGATCATATGATTATAATCAGTGGTCGGGCCCGGCATCACCTCCAACAGTTTCAATTTCACAAATTTTAAGCAGCTATTGGGGATCTCAAATTAACAATTATAGTCCGGTTATAAGGAATTTTATAGATAAAGACTTATTCATTTGAAAATTATTTTAATGGAGATTATTCTATTTATTACCCGGTAGATATAAATCTTTTGAACTTAATTTATAATCAGTACTGGACACCTGAACTTACTAAAAATGATAAATTTCAATCAACTATTCCTGATTACAATGGTACAGAAAATAGAAGTGCTGGATATTTAATGGCAAAGATTAATTTTGATGACTTAGTAACCTTACTGCCTGGCGTACGATATCAGAATCTTACTACAACTTATTCCGGTAACAGAATTGAAATAACTTATCCTGAAAATTATCTGTACAAAACCGCTGTCAAGAACCGAAGCCCATGGATACTGGCTGCCTATGATCCATTTGATTTATAAACCATTTTCCTGGTTGCAGGTACATTTTGCTTATACAAATACATTAAACTATCCGCCTTATTCTGCTATAGTACCAAGTTATACAATTGATCAGACATCTATTGTTTATAACAATTTTACTTTAAAGCCGGCAACCTCTGAAAATTATGATCTTGTATTTTCGTTTTTTAACAATGAAATCGGTTTATTCACATTAGATGGTTTCAAAAAAAGAATTAAAAACCTGGTGTTTTCAAATCAAACATTTGTTACAGATTTAAGTCCCTACCCGGATTTGCCGCAGAGAAATCAATTGTATACTTTTAGTACTTATATTAATAATCCTTATCCCATCGATGTCTGGGGGATTGAAACCGAATGGCAGACACATTTCTGGTATTTGCCGCAGCCGTTTTCCTGGATTGAATTTACTATTAATTATTCACATATATTCTCTCAGGCTTCATATCCCAAAAATGAACTCTATTATGATTATAAGGAAGATGGTTCTTTTACTTTATATATAATCAGCCCATTTTATAAAAATCGGCTTCTGGACCAGCCTAATGATATTTTAAATTCTTCAATCGGAATCGATTATAAAGGCTTTTCCGGCAGGGTTTCAGTAGTATATATAAGCAATATATTTGAAAAAGCGGACTTCTGGCTGCAGAATAGAGTTATTTCAGATAAATCAGTTCGATGGGATCTTTCAATTAGACAGGATCTTCCTTGGTTTGGTACGCAAGTCTTTCTCGATCTCATTAATATTACCGGAACAAATGAAGCCAGTCTTAACGAAAGGACATATTACCCGGTATCAATATCCCGGTATGGGATGTTTGGGAATTTTGGATTAAGAGTTAATTTTTAATTTTATAAATAATTAAAAATGTAAATGGTCTATTAACTTTATGGAAATTCATAAAAACGAAATAACAAAGTATAGAAAAGTTTTCGAAAACGAATTGAAGAACGATATTCTACCTTACTGGATTAAATATAGTGTTGATAAATCCGGGAACGGTTTCTATGGTGCAGTTGATTTGAATAATAAACCGGTTTTTACTGCTAATAGATCATGTGTACTGAATGCAAGAATTCTCTGGACATTTTCAGCATCTGCAATATTCTATAATAATCCTGAGTATATGAAGATGGCTGATTTTGCTTATAGTATTCTCCAGAGTCACTTTGCAGATAATGAGCACGGCGGATATTTCATGGAGCTTAAACCTGATAATACTGTGGCAGTTGATATTAAACATACTTATGCACAGGCTTTCGTAATCTATGCACTTTGCAAGTACTATGAATTTAGGTCTTCACGGGAACTTCTGGATGTAATTAAAAAATTTTTCCATTTGCTTGAAGCCAAAACAAAAGATAAAATTGGATATTTCGAGGCTTTCAGTAAGGATTGGAAACCGTATGAAAAAAACCGGATGGCAGATAATAACGAACCAAAATCGATGAATACTCATCTGCATGTAATGGAGGCGTATGCTGCTCTTTACAAAGTTTGGAAAGATGAAAATGTTAAGGTTCGTTTAATGGAGCTGTTAAATCTGTTTATCGATAAAATAATAAGGAGTGACGGACATCTTGGTATTTTCTTCGATGAAAATTTTAAAGAAACGATTACATCGAAAGGTATTTGCTCGTTTGGTCACGAAATAGAAGCTTCATGGCTGCTTTGGGAGGCGGCAGAAATACTTGGTGATAAAAATATTATTAAAAAAATGAAACCTCTGTCAATTAAAATGGCTGCTGCTGTTGAAAGGGAAGGAGTTGATAAGGATGGCGGTTTATTCCTTGAGTCAACAAGATTTGGCAGTCACGTTAGAACCAATAAGCACTGGTGGCTTCAAGCTGAAAATCTGGTTGGTTTTATGAATACCTATCAATTAACCGGTGATATTAAATACTGGGAGATAGTAAAATCAGCATGGGATTTTATCGATAAACATTTAATTGATCATGAAAAAGGCGAATGGTTTACCAAGGTTAACCGTTTTGGTGCACCATATCTTGAAGAATCTGAAGATGATCCTTCTCCATACTACAGAAACGACTGGAAGATTGATCCCTGGAAATGCCCCTATCATAATGGTAGAGCAATGATGGAACTTATACAGCGCATAAATACTTTATAAAAGAGATTTGAAAGACAATATGAAACCTAACATTAGACTCTTATTTATTTTGATTCAAGTATTGTTATTGAACCGAATCTCCATTTCACAGGACATTGATAAATTAAAAAGCATTTCCAATTTTGCAATGGACACGAGGGATTATCTGGAGGGTTATTCTCAAAATACAGGAAGTAATGATTTCACTTACCATTGCTTTCGCAGCGATCTTAGCGAATGTTTATTAACCCGATGCACTACTGGTAACATGGCAATAGAATGGAACACTCAAACCGTTCCCATTAATTTCAAAGATGAGGGAGTCGGTTTTGTCTGGGTTGCAGCAATCGACCTCTCATCATCCGGACACATCTTTGATTTTTATATCAATAATATTAAACGATTTCAAATTAAATCGGGCAGCAGTGATAATTGGGAGATCTCAAACGAAGACAGAGGAAAATTAAGATACTTTGGTGTTAAAAAAGAACCCTGGGATGAATCGCAAGGTTATATGGCTCTCTGGGCACCTAAATCATGGATAGTCCCGGGTAAACCGGTATCTATAAAAATTGTCGGACATGGAGAAGACAGCCAATGCTGGATAATTGTCTATAAAGCTAAAGATGCAAATAACTACCTTCAGAATTCTGTTAAGTTTAATTCCTGGGCTGACATTTCAATTGAGAAGGGGATAGAGACATCATTAATCAAATTCAATCTCCCTTTAAGTCTTTCTGGAAAAGATTTGACATTAAATATCGGACGTAAAGTTTATAAAGTAAAAATATCCGCTTTGAATAATAATGGATTCGCCAGTCTATCGGTAGATACCAAACTTCTTGCTGGCTCACCAATAGTGCTGAAGGATGAATATGATGAACTGCTCTCTGTTGACTCGATTTCTTCAGAAGGCGAATTTATCAAGCTTTCATTTAAATCCCTTATTAAAAATGATATTAAAAAGATAAATGGAAATAATATAGAAATAAGCAGTACAAGGTCTTACTACCCGAAGACTGTTGAAGCTCTGGTAAAATTATCGGAATCGAAACTTGCTTCAGGTAAAATATATCTAATGAATTCAAGTCATCAGGATATAGCCTGGATGGATTCTCCCGAAAAATGTATTATTGAAAGAGATACTATGCTTCTTACACCGCTTTTTAATAAGGCAATCAAAGATCACGCGTACCGGTTCGATATAGAGGATGTCTTGATGTTGAGAGAATACGTCCACCGTCATCCTGATAGTAAAAAAACAATTAAACAGCTCCTTCTAAACGGACAAATATCCTGTGGTGCTTTTTATACCCAGCCATACGAGGATATGTATTCCGGCGAAGCTCTTATAAGACAGTTATATCTGGGTGCAGGATGGTTAAAAAAAGAGTTTGGATATAGAGCCGATACATATTGGAATGAAGATGTTCCGGGGAGAACCCTTCAGATGCCGCAGATCCTTAGCAAATCGGGAATAAAGTTTATCTCCATAAGCCGTATTAAACCTGGAATTTATAGGTGGTATAGCCCGGATGACTCTTATGTAACAACTTATTCCCCGGGGCATTACGGGTATGCTTTTTCAGCCCTTCACAATGGATTCGGACAAGCTGCAGAATTTATAGCCGACACTTCACTCTGGTGGGATAAATATTATCATGCGGATTCAAAATCAAAATATATCCCTTTGTTTTCGGATAATGATATGAGTCCTGCCGAAGATTATTCCGGCATAATTAATAATTGGAATAAAATAAACGAAGTTCAAAAATCTTTTGGTAAATATTCCAGTATAGAACTTCCTAAAATTGAAATGTCTTTGACTTCTCATTTTATTGATGAGTTTGAGAAGAATGGAAATCTGCTGTCACCATTAAAAGGTGAAAGACCTGATGTATGGCTTTATATTCACGGACCGGCACATCAAAAGGCTATTGAAGCCAGCAGGGAAGGAGATATTCTCTTAACTGCTGCGGAAAAATTTGCTGCTGCAGATGCGATGATTGAAAATTCATTCAGTAAATATCCTGCAGGGCAGCTTGAAAAAGCATGGGAAGCAAAGATTTACCCTGACCATGGCTGGGGAGGAAAGAACGGCGATATTACCGATGATCTCTTTCATGATAAGTTTATTTATGCCAGGAACCAGGCTGAGAAAGTAATATCATCAACATTAAATGATATTGCATCTAAAATAAAAGTATCAAACGATAAAGGCATCCCTATAGTCGTTTTCAACAGCCTGAATTGGTTACGCAATGATCCGGCTGAATTTTCAATCAACTTTAAAAAAGGCCGGGTGAAAAGTTTAAAACTGTCCGATAATAAAGCTGCAGTAATTCCCATTCAACTTAGCAATGTTAAATACTATGATGATAGTTCAATTAAGGAAACAGATGTTAATTTTATAGCAGAGGGTATTCCTTCTATTGGTTATAAAACATTTTATCTTAATGAATCAAAAGATTTAATCCCGGCAGAAAAAGCAGTTTTCAGCAATCTTTATGAAAACAAATTTTACAAGATTAAATTTGATAATGGAGGGTTGTCTTCTGTATATGACAAGGAACTGGGGAAAGAACTAATAGACAACAAGAATTTCAATGCAGGTGAAGTATTTACATTGCATTCGGAAGGGACAGGAGCAGGAGAATTTGCTGATATTCAGCAGCCTGATATGAAGGGTTTTGATAGAGAAGCAAATTATTCTTCCAACTGGAAAATAAGCGAATCGGGTGAAGTCTATACTTGTTTTGTGAATCGCCAGCCGATCCGCAACGCAGTAGTTGAACAAAAGGTATTTGTATACAAGCATATAAAGAGGATTGATTTTGTAATTAACCTGCTTAACTATGAAGGTGTCCTTTACCGTGAATACAGAATGGCTTTGCCCCTTAATATGGAAAATGGTCAGGTAAGTTATGAAGTTCCTTTTGGAGTTGTAAATGTAGGGAAAGATGAGATAGAAGGTGCTGCCGGGGAGCGGTACAAAACAATCTGTAAGGATATCCATCCGCGCAGCATTGAGAATTGGATTGGTGCAAATAATAATGATTACGGGATTACACTAACCTCCAGTGTTGCGGTTGCCGATTATATTGATCCTACCGACAGTCTTTTTAAGAACCCGGTCTTACAGCCTTTACTTTTAGCATCGAGGAGGAGCTGCCATTACCAGGGGAATGAATATCTTCAAACGGGAGATCATCATTTTGAATTTTCACTTACAAGCCATAAACCAGGCTGGAATAACGGTTTCAGGTTCGGCCGTCAAACAAATGAAAAGCTGAAGGTAGTAGTTGATCCGGGATCTTATCAAAATGCTGTTCTTCCAGAACAATTGAGCTTTTTCAGTTGCGATAACAAGGATATAGTTATTTCAACTGTAAAAAAAGCTGAGAATGAATCTGCTGTAATAATCAGGGCTTACAATATTTCTGCTAAAGAGGTTGACTCCAAAATAAAAAGTTTTAAACCTTTTTTTTCCGGAAACCGGACAAATTTAATTGAAGAGATACAGGACCCGTTGCACTTTAAAAATGGAATCATTGATTGCACGTTTGGAAAATACAGTATTGAAGCATTTATGGTTAAATAAAAATTCATAACAAAATCTTATTTCTTTGAAAAAGAAACTATTACTGTACACATTTGTAGCTGCACTTGGAGGATTCCTGTTTGGTTTCGATACTGCGGTGATTAACGGAGCACTGCCGTTTTTCAGCGGGCATTTTAATCTAACAGCAGGAATGAAAGGTTGGGCAGTTAGTTCGGCAATCTTCGGGTGTGTTTTTGGTGCTCTATTTATCGGGATCCCCGGAGATAAATACGGCCGTAGATACATGCTTAGAGTAATGGCAGCTTTATTTTTTGTATCTGCTGTTGGTTCCGGACTTGCAAACAGTATTAATATATTTATCGCATTTAGGATTATCGGCGGGATTGCAATTGGAGGAGCCTCAGTATTATCACCAATGTATATTTCGGAAATTTCACCGCCCAAATACAGGGGAAGATTAACTTTGACCTTTCAGATGTCAATAGTGGTAGGAATACTTGCCGCTTTTGCAGCTGACCTGGCACTTATTGATACCGGAATAAATAACTGGCGCTGGATGTTTATCTCGGGTGCAATGCCGGCTATACTTTTCTTTTTTCTGCTTTTTTTGGTTGGCAGAAGCCCGCGATGGTTGGTTAAAACCGGTAATTATACCGAAGCTAAGAAAGTTCTTGAAAGTCTAAATCCCAAATTTGATACTGATAGAATGCTGGATGAAATTAAAAGTTCAATAAATGCTGAAGTGGTTGATCATATCAGGTATATGTTTAAAAAGCCATACCTGAAGTTAATGGTTATAGGATTGTTTGTCGGAATGTTTAACCAGTTTACCGGGATAGCTATTGTTATGATCTATTCCAGTGATATTTTCAGAGCTGCCGGGTTTTCGACTGAGTCAGCAATTTTACAGACAGTTATTGTAGGATTTACGAACCTGGCATTCACCATACTTGCTATGTTCTTTATTGATCGAATCGGCAGAAAAAAACTATTATTAATCGGTTCTATTGGGATGAGCATATTTTTAGCATGTTTTGCTTATATCTTCTTTTATGATATAAAAGGATTTCTTCCGCTGGTGCTTATGATCAGCTTTGTGGCCTGCTTTGCTTTTTCACAGGGAGCAGTAATCTGGGTTTTGTTGTCTGAGATGTTTCCCAATAACATTCGAGCAAGGGGGTCATCTATAGGTTCATTCTCACATTGGACTTTCTATACATTGCTCCTATTCCTATTCCCGGTAATTCAGAGTTCCTTTATTGATAATAGCGGGATTGGATTTGTATTTACTTTCTTTGCCCTGATTACTTTTACCAGCTTCTTCTTCTTTAAGAAGTTTTTAGTTGAAACCAAAGGCAGATCTCTTGAAGAAATTGAGAAACATGTTGCTTAATAATTAATAAGGATAAATTATATGAATGGATACGAAAGAATAAAAGCTGCTTTTAAATGGAGAACCTACCGATAAAGTCCCTATAATGCTTCATAATTTTATGATGGCGGCCGAGGAGGCAGGATTTAATATGGAGCAGTTCCGGAACGATCCAAAAGTTATTGCCGATTCATTCATAAAATCAGTTGAAAAATACCAGCATGACGGCATTTTGGTAGATGTTGATACTGTTACTTTGGCCGGTGCTGTTGGTGTCCCTGTCGATTTCCCGGTAGATTTTCCAGCAAGAACCCACATTGGAAATCTGGAAAGTATGGAGCAGGTAAAAGATTTAAAGCCCGTTAAAATCGAAGACTATAGATACATTCAAATATGGTTGGAGTCAGTCAGATTATTAAAAGAATATTTCAAGAATGAAATATTTATCCGTGGAAATTGCGATCAGGCTCCCTTTTCATTGGCTAGCATGGTACGCGGTATAGAGGACTGGATGGCTGATCTATTATTATCTGAAGAAAAACTTATCAACGACCTGCTGAATTACTGTACGGAAGCTACCAGTCAATTTATCAGGTTAATGGCGCAGACGGGAGCCGATATGGTATCGAATGGTGATAGCCCAGCAGGACCAGATCTAATATCACCGGAAATGTATGAAAGATTTGCCCTGCCGTTTGAGAAAAAGATTGTTGATACAGCTCATTCCTTTGACTTACCATATACATTACATATTTGCGGGAACACCGAAGCCATACTTGATAAAATGTTGTTAACAGGTTCAGATGCCTTTGAACTCGATTATAAAACCGATGCACGGAAAGTATTTGATGTATATCGCGACAAAGCTACATTGATTGGAACTATTGATCCCAGCGGGGTTTTGGCATTGGGTGATACCGATCTTGTTAGAAAAAGAACCATGGAACTGCTGGAAATTTATGGAGAATCAAACCGATTTGTTTTGAATGCAGGATGTGCAATTCCTTCATCTACACCTTCAATTAATATTAAGACCATGATTGAAACAGCTAGAAATTATAGATAACAGCTATTTGATAAATAAGTCTGAAATATGATATTTAAAATTATAAATGATTAAAAATTAATAAAATAATAAATTTACTATGATAAAAAGAGATATAAAAAATCCAATTATAACACGAACCGGTATCCCTGATATTTATCCTGATTTAATAGATGTTTCCTCTGTCTTTAATCCGGGAGCAATAAAATTTAACAACAAGTATATTCTTCTCCTTCGTGTACAAAATAGAGGAAGAGCAACTTTTATCGTAAAGGCTGAAAGCAGTAACGGGATAGATTTTAAAGTTGACAATAAGATTGTCAATTTTAAAGGGATAGAAAAAGTTAATAAAAAAATCTACCATGTATATGATGCAAGAATAACTAAAATTCAGAAAGATTATTATATAATTTTTGCAATGGATATGGATTCCGGCCTGCCTGATGGGCAGGCAAGCTGCAGCCTTGGATTAGCAAGAACCGGCGACTTTAATGAATATGAATTTCTTGAGATTGTATCAGACTGCGATACAAGGAACGGGGTTTTATTTCCCGAAAAAATAAACGGTAAATACTTACGTTTCGATCGTCCGAATAAAGTTCAATTGGAGGGGGGACCATCTTCCGGTAATACAATATTCTTATCCGAATCCGATGATCTCCTGAAATGGAAAACTAAAAAAGCTGTTATGTCCGGACGTTTCCATTACTGGGATGAGAATATTGGCTCGGGTCCTCCTCCGGTTAAAACAAAAGAAGGATGGCTGCATATATATCATGGTGTTGCTTTGCATTTTGCCAGTTCAAATATTTATCAGGCCGGAGTTTCTCTCCATGATTTGAATGATCCTTCTATTGTACTATCACGGAGTAAATGTAATATTCTTGAGCCGCGTGAATTATATGAATTAACCGGGCAGGTTCCAAATGTTGTGTTTCCAAGCGGGATGATTGTAGAGGATTATGATGAAAACGGGTTTGCTTCACTGGAAAGCAAAGTACTTATTTATTATGGTGCCGCTGATACTTCAGTCGGACTTGCTGTTTCAACCGTAAAAGAATTAATTGAATTATCAAAACAATAATTATTTTCTAATATTCTGAAGATGTGTTATGAAAAAAATCTTTTTAATTATAATTATAATGAGTTCAATCTGTATGTCTCAAACACTTCCAATACCCCAGATAAAATTTTCTCCTAAAAAATATATTTGTTATAAAACAAATGAACAAATAACAATAGACGGAAAATTAAATGAATCATCATGGTCTAAGGCTGAATGGACCGATGATTTTGTTGATATTGAAGGCCCAGTAAAACCTGCTCCAAGATTTCGCACAAGAGCTAAAATGCTATGGGATAATAATTACCTCTACATCTCTGCTCAAATAGATGAACCTGATATTTGGGCTACTCTAACTCAGAGAGATACTGTTATTTTTTATGATAATGATTTTGAGGTTTTTATTGATCCTGATGGTGATACACACCGTTATAGTGAATTCGAAATGAATGCATTAAATACTGTTTGGGATCTGCTTTTAATTGAACCATACCGTGATACTAAAAATGCGGCTGTTAACGGATGGGATATTCACGGATTAAAAACAGCAGTTTCAATAAATGGTACATTAAATAAACCTGGTGACAAAGATAAGAACTGGACAGTTGAGCTTGCATTCCCATTTAAAGCCCTCGGTGAAATTGCTGATATAAACGTTCCTCCGAAAGATGGTGATCAATGGCGATTAAACTTTTCACGGGTCGAGTGGAAAACCGAGGTATTGGATAGGAAGTATAAAAAGCAGATCAATCCGATAACCGGTAAACATTACCCGGAAGATAACTGGGTCTGGTCCCCCCAGGGTGTGGTTAATATGCATTACCCGGAAATGTGGGGTTATATCCAGTTTTCAAAAAATGCTGTAGGAACTCAAAAAGTATCTTTTATTGAGAAAAAGGAAGAAGCTGCTAAATGGTACTTAAGGCAGATTTATTATAAAGAAAGAAATTATTATGCAGAGCACGGTAAGTTTACAACCGATTTAAAAAAATTAGGTTTAGAAGAACCAAATCTTAATGATTATGGAAACACTCCGTCTATAGAATGTACATCGGATTTATTCGAAGCATCACTTCAATCCAAAGATGGTACGGAAAAAGTTCATATAAGGAATGATGGTCTGACCTGGATAACAAAAAAAGATGGTTCAAAATATTAGATTACTTTAATTGATGGACTAGTTGCTATAAGAAGCTGATTAAAAAGTTCTTAGTGGAACTATGCGAACTAAATGTCTTAGTGGTCAACACAGCAATTTGAAATAAAATTGGATGATTTTTTACCACTAAGACACAAAGAACACTAAGAATCACTAAGTCTATTTGCCCTGTAATTAAAAAATATAGATGACAATTTTATTAAGAAAAATAATTTTTAACAATCTAAGAGTGCATCAGTGTATAACAGAAGAGAATTTATAAAAACTGCGGCTGTCGCCGCTGCAGGTTTAGGAACCTATCGTTTTGCATCCAAAAGTGAAGTAATGAAGGAGACATCATTAAGCCTGAGGCCGGATCCCAAGGATAGAAAGTTCGTTAGTGCTGCTGTCGATAATGCAATTGACAAGATCAAAAAATCGATCCGGGATCCAAAACTTTCAAACCTTTTTGAAAACTGTTTCCCAAATACACTCGATACAACTGTAGAGTTCAAAATGGAAAACGGTAAACCGGATACTTTTGTAATTACCGGCGATATAAATGCGATGTGGCTAAGGGATTCAACTGCTCAGGTTTTAGCTTATCTACCATTTGTACGTAAAGATGAAAAATTAAAGAATATGTTTAAAGGAGTTATAAACAGGCAGACAAAATGTATCCTGATTGATCCTTATGCAAATGCTTTTAATTTGGGACCAACCGGAAGTGAATGGGATAAAGATTTAACCGAAATGAAACCGGAACTGCATGAAAGGAAATGGGAAGTTGATTCGCTTTGCTACCCTATTACGCTTTCATATAAATTCTGGAAGGATACTAATGATACTTCCTGCTTTGACGACGATTGGAAAAAAGCAATGAAGCTTGTTCTTAAAACCTTTAAGGAGCAGCAAAGAAAAAATAGTATAGGGCCTTACAAGTTCGGCAGAATTACATCATGGAGTACGGATACTGTCCCTGGCAATGGGTACGGCAATCCGGTAAAACCTGTTGGCTTGATTGTATCTATTTTCCGACCATCGGATGATGCAACGATTTACCCGTTTTTAATCCCTTCAAATTTATTTGCAGTAGTTGCTTTAAAACATTTAGCAGAAATATTTAAAGAAGTCTTTTCCGGTGATGGATTTGCTGCCGAGTGTTTATCACTTGCAGAAGAGGTACAAAATGCTGCTAATGAATATGGAATAATTGATCACCTGAATTATGGAAAAATGTATGCATATGAAGTTGACGGATTCGGAAACCGTTTGTTTATGGATGATGCAAATGTACCTAGTCTTCTCTCTCTTCCTTATCTTGATTATTGTTCAATTGATGATCCCATATATCAAAATACCAGGACTTATTTATTCAGTGAGAACAATCCTTATTTCTTTAAGGGAAAAGCAGCTGAAGGAATTGGGAGTCCTCATACACTTATAAATAAAATTTGGCCGATAAGCATAATCATGAGAGCACTTACCAGTAATAATGATGATGAAATAATTCAATGTTTAAAATATCTTAAATCAACCGATGCAGGTACCGGCTTTATGCACGAATCATTTGATAAAGATAATGCTGATGATTTTACACGCAAATGGTTTGCCTGGGCAAATTCTCTGTTCGGAACACTTATATTAAAATTATATAATCAAAGACCTGAACTCCTTAAAGAAAAAATTTGAATTCTTTTCAGGTTATTCTTTTTTAGAAATTCTTTTAATTAATATTCCATTTAAATCATGAAACTTGCATTACCGTTTCTATTTCTTCTTTTATTCCCTTTAGCAATATTATCCCAGGATTTACCTGATTATAAAAACCCTGATCTTCCCATTGAAACGCGTGTAAATGATCTTGTTTCAAGAATGACCCTGAATGAAAAAGTATCTCAGATGGTTTATAATGCTCCGGCAATTGAGCGGCTGGGAATCCCAAAATATAATTGGTGGAATGAAGCTTTGCATGGTGTGGCTAGAAATGGAATTGCAACTGTTTTCCCCCAGGCTATTGGTCTGGCTGCAACATGGGACAAAGATCTTATATACAAAGCAGCGACTGTAATTTCCGATGAAGCCCGGGCAAAGTACAATAAAGCTTTAAGTAAAAATCAAAGAGGAATTTACCAGGGAATAACGTTATGGTCGCCGAATATAAATATTTTTAGAGACCCGCGCTGGGGAAGGGGAATGGAGACTTATGGCGAAGATCCATATTTAACCGGTGAATTAGCAGTAGAATTTATAAAAGGATTACAGGGAAATGATCCTAAATATTTAAAAACGGACGCAACTCCCAAACATCTTGCAGTTTATAACGGACCGGAATCTGAAAGACATATCATTAATGTGCAAGTAAGTGATTATGATTTAAGAGAAACCTACCTGCCGCAATTCAAGAAAAGTATTATTGACGGTAAAGCTGCTGCGGTTATGTGCGCATATAACAGGCTGCGCGGATTTGCATGCTGCGGCAGCAATCCTCTTTTAAATGAAATCCTCAGGAACGAATGGGGATTTAAAGGATATGTAGTTTCGGATTGCTGGGCAATATCGGACATGTATGATTTTCATAAAATTGCTGCTTCAAAAGAAGAGGCTGCTGCCGTAGCTGTAAAAGCCGGAACCGATATGAATTGCGGAAACTCTTACCCTTATTTAGTTGATGCTGTAAAAAAAAGACTCGTAACTGAAGACGAAATTAATGAATCAGTAAAAAGATTATTTACAGCCAGGTTTAAGCTTGGAATGTTTGATCCGCCTTCTAAGGTTCCTTATTCAAAATTAAATGGGGTAGATACTAAAGAAGATAGACTAACCGCACTTAAAGCAGCAAGGGAATCGATTGTACTGTTAAAAAATGAAAACCATCTTCTGCCGCTTAACAAGAATATCAAAACAGTAGCGGTTCTTGGTCCCAATGCTAATGATGTTGAAGTATTACTTGGCAATTATAATGGATTTCCTTCTCATCAGGTTACTCCACTACAGGGCATTAAAGAAAAATTGAAAAATTCAAATGTAATTTATGAAAGGGGTTGTAATTTAGCTGAGAACTTACCTTCTTTTAATGTGATTGAAGATAATTTCTTATACACTTCAGATGAAAAAAAGCAACACGGATTAATAGGTGAATACTTTAATAACAATGAATTTCATGGAAAACCGGCATTTACAAGGATTGATAAAAAAATAGATTTTCAATGGCTGGATGCTGCACCTGATAAAAATTTTGATTCTAATAATTTTGGAGTGAGATGGACCGGAATTATTATCCCTGCTAAATCAGGAAGATATGCTATCGGCGGTTACGGATATAACGGCTTCAGAATTTATGTTGAAGATTCTCTCCTCGTTGATTTCTACGGGGAATTTGATCCTGTTAAATCTTATAAATATATAAACCTTACAGCAGGTAAAGCATATAAAATAAAAATAGAGTATTATGAAAAAGAAAGATATGCTTTTATGCAATTAATCTGGGATGTTCCTGATAATAACATTGAACAAAGAGCGATCGATGCAGTAAAGAAATCAGATGCGGTTATTTTGGTGATGGGATTATCTCCGCGTCTTGAAGGGGAAGAGATGAAAGTGAATGTAAAGGGATTCAAAGGCGGGGACAGGCTTACTCTTAATCTTCCTGAAACCCAGGAAAATTTTATTAAAATGATATCCGCTTTAGGTAAACCGGCTATCCTTGTTTTATTAAACGGCAGTGCGTTGTCTATAAATTGGGAAAGTAAAAATGTTCCTGCTATAATTGAGGCATGGTACCCGGGTGAAGCTGCAGGCACAGCAATAGCAGACGTAATTTTTGGTGATTATAATCCCGGAGGAAAACTGCCCGTTACATTTTATAAATCTGCGGATCAGCTTCCTCCTTTTAACGATTATAATATGAGGAACCGTACTTACCGTTATTTCAAAGGAGATCCTTTATATCCGTTCGGGTATGGATTGAGCTATACAACCTTTGAATTCAAGAATCTG
Source organism: uncultured Ignavibacteria bacterium (assembly GCA_963739895.1). Classification (GTDB taxonomy): domain Bacteria; phylum Bacteroidota; class Ignavibacteria; order Ignavibacteriales; family Ignavibacteriaceae; genus CAVQBP01. The sequence goes on from CAVUCR010000014.1 coordinate 288,281, forward strand.
AAAACAACTAAAAGTGTTCTATCCACGGGTGATTCTACTTTGGTTTCAGTTGACATTACAAATACAGGTAAATTGAAAGGGGATGAAGTAGTACAATTATATATTAAAGCGGGAAAGGATACTCAAGCAATAAAAACTTTAAAAGGATTTAAAAGAATATCTTTAAAGCCGGGCGAGACTAAGAATGTTGAATTTGAAATTACCCCGGATAAATTATCCCGCTGGATAGACGGAAAAGGTTTTTCTGTTGAACCGGATACATATATTTTGATGATAGGTTACTCATCTTTAGAAAGAGATTTACACAAATTAAGTTTAATAGTTCAATAAAAAAGGCAGGCTTTTTTTTAGTATATAAAAATTAGTTTTTTCCTAATAAATTATCTCTGAAAAATAAAAATTTGTAAAACTTGTGATTAATATGTAAAATAAGAAAACATGATGGTTTATTCTATAAAAAAACATATCTAAACTAAAAATTTGATTTTTTTGTTAATTAAGAAAAAAAATATTAAGTATTGCTTTTTATTTTTTTATAGTTTATTTTAATATCGAATAAACCTACGGTGCTTTTTATCTATTAATTAAATGTCAGGCTTCCTCTGTAAATATTTATTGTAACCAAAGGCGGGAAATTATATGATGAAAACAATTACAACTATTTTCAGAAAAAAGTTCCTATTACTACTTCTTTTAAATACTTCTGTTATTATTGCCCAGAGCGGCAACATTAAAGGAGTAATTAAAGATGGCCAGACTAATCAACCTCTTCCTTTTTCTAATGCTGTACTAGTTGGAACCAGTTCAGGAAGTGCCGCTGACAAAGAAGGTAATTATAATATTAAAAATATTCCGGTTGGAAGTTATACTCTTCGCGCAACATATGTAGGCTATAAAACCGAAGAAGTCAAAATTGAAGTTGTAGCGGGGAAAACAACAGAATACAATTTCTCTTTAAACCCGGAAGTTGTTGAAGGTCAAACAGTTGTTGTTACCGGCCAGGCAGAAGGACAGCTTAAAGCCATTAACGAACAACTTTCTTCAATGCCTATTAAAAATGTAGTTTCTGCAGCAAAAATTCAAGAACTGCCCGATGCAAACGCTGCCGAATCGGTGGGCAGGCTCCCTGGTATTTCACTTGTAAGAACCGGCGGAGAGGGTTCACAAGTTGTAATTCGCGGACTTGCACCGCAATATAACCAGATAACTATTGACGGAGTTCAATTGCCAAGTGATGTAAGTTCAGGCAATAATATAACCTCTGCTGATAAAGGCGCTCAAGCAAGTGCTTTAAGTACTTTAGGCGATAGGTCAGTTGATCTGAGCATGATTTCTTCCAGTATGCTTGGAGGTATAGAAGTTATTAAAGCTATTACACCGGATATGGATGCAACAGTACTAGGCGGTATTGTTAATTTTGATTTAAGAAAGGCCGGTAAAAATTTATCTACTAACAATCTTGGATTACCGTGGTTTCCAACTATTAATATTACTGCTCAAAGCGGGTATAACAAGTTAAAGGATAATTATGGTAACTATAGGTTTGACGGAACTTTAGAGAAACGGTTTCTTGACCAAAGTTTCGGAGTTTGGATCCAAGGTACAGCGGAAAAGCGAAATCTCAGTGATAATGAATTAGGTGCAGATTACCAGTTAAATGACAAAAGCCATGGAGATGCAGGAATACCTGATTTAGCTTCCTTAAGTCTTAATGATGTTCACAGGATTCGTAAACGGTATGGCGGTACAGTTGTTTTGGATTATCAGCATAAAACCGGTTCTCTTGAGTTTATGAATTTTATCAGCTCAAGCCAAACAACATCGGATAATAGGGGTGAATCCATTAATGCGACTGCAAATAATATATATTATACTGCTAATGCTACTTACAACAAGCTTAATGTTATTAGTAATCTCTTGTCCATCAAACAGGATATCCCAATCTTTCATATCGATTTAAAATTATCCAACAGCTATAGCGAAACCAGAGATCCCCAGGATTTATTTTTCAATTTTTACCAGGATAATGCCGGTTTAGCCAATAGAGGAGATTTATCCAAAGTGTTTCCGACTGTTTTAGCATCTGACATCATACCCAATGCTGCAAACGCATCTCTAGACCAAATTCAAACTTCGTCATCGTACACAAAAGAACGCTATTTAACAGGTTCGGTAGATTTCCAAACCAATTTAACTTTGTCGGATTTAATGAGTGCCAGTTTTAAATTCGGCGGAATGTATCAATATCATAATCGTTACAATGATTATAATCAGAGCAGCGGATCTCAATTATTTTCAGGCGGAGGAGGAGTTATAACTGCATTTACTAAAGCTTATCCTAGTTTGATTTTGAACGGCGGACGGTTAAGTTTTCTTAATTTCAATAATGACAGTTACAGCTATGGTAATTTTCTTAATGGGGATTATTCGCTTCCTTATAGTATAAATATTGATTTAATGAGGCAGCTTTTACCCATAGCAAAAGTAACCTCCACATTAGAAGGATATCAAATTAATAAATTACAATCCGCACTTAATGATTATTCCGGAGATGAGAAAAAGAGCGCTGTTTACGGAATGATTACTTTTAATATCGGAGACAAGATTACAGTCCTTCCCGGTGTCCGTTATCAGAATCTTGCTACCTCCTACACTGCATTGAGAGCAGAAACAGCACCGGGCCCTCTAGGTTTTCTAGGAAGAGATACAACTATTAGTAAATCGCATGGTTTCTTATTACCTATGGTGCATGTGAGATACAAACCTCTTGATTGGCTGCAATTTCATTTCGCATATACAAATACTTTAAATTATCCTGATTACAGTGCTATAACCCCAAGATATCTTATCGGGACAGGATATGTAAGTTATAACAACGTTAATTTGAAACCGGCTACATCGGAAAATTTTGATCTTATTGTATCGGTATATTCAAATGAAGTCGGATTATTTTCTATAGACGGATTTACGAAAAAGATCAAAGATTTAATATTTCCCAGCAATACGTATGTTACAAATTTCAAAGATTACCCGGATTTGCCTCAGGGAAGGACTCAATTATATGAATTTAATACATATATAAATAATCCAATACCTATTGATGTAAGAGGGATTGAAACCGAGTGGCAGACCCATTTCTGGTATTTGCCATTCCCTCTTTCGGGAATTGTCCTGTCGATTAATTACACCCATATATTTTCTTCAGCCGATTATCCAAGGAGCGTTCTTAACACTGTTTATAACGAGGATGGGACATTTACTCAAACTGTTTCTGATACCTTTTATACATCGCGGTTGCTTAAGCAGCCTAATGACATAGCTAACATAGCTGTGGGATACGATTATGAAGGCTTTTCTGCCAGAGTGTCTATGATTTACCTGGATAATGTATTTAAGTTTCCAGATTTCTGGATGCAGAACAGGGTAAATTCTGCTAAATATACCCGATGGGATCTTTCTGTAAAACAGGATCTCCCCTGGTATGGAATTCAACTATATTTTAATATGAACAATATTACAGGTGAAAAAGATATCGACGTAAATCAAAGAACCAGTTTCCCGGCGTCAGAACAGCACTATGGGATGTCGGCCGATTTAGGACTTCGTGTGAAAATATAAATTAATAAAAGAAATACTTTAAAAAATAATTATTCACCCTAAAATTAATGAAGGAGGTGATCTAAAATTTGTAGATTAAGGTTACTTAGTTAACCAAATCCATATGTCATTAGTTTTTTTATCATTAATAAGGAGAATCAAATGAAAAAACTGCTATGTTTTATAGCGTTATTTATAATGGTATTTATTGCAATACCAACTCAGTCGTTTGGAGACACTCTTGATGTAGCTGCTGTTCCTCCTGGAAATGTTAATAATGTTATTAACGGAGATACATTAGCCAGCGGTGTAAGAGCGCATCCTGATCGTGTATATAGGCTGAAAAGAGGTTCGGTTTACCAGGTGACCGAACGATTTTTGATAAACGGTTCGCTTAATATTGTTGCTACCAGCGGAACTGCCAGACCTCCCGTTCTTGCACCGGCAATTCTGCAAGACAACTCATCAATAGATCACTTCTTCGATTTAATCGGTTACGCCAGCGATGTAGAAATCAGCAATGTTTATATAACTTGCTTTCGTGCCGACCAGGCTCAATTAGGATGGAGTGACGGTATCCGTATCAGTGCAGACAGTATAACCCTTAAACTGAAAGGGTGTGTTTTTGACGGATTTTCACATACGGCTATTCAATTGAATAACTGGTGGAATAAAATGGATGTAGAAGATTGTGTATTTAGAAATGAAATGCACGGAACTTCCTGGTTTGGCGGAGGTTCATTCCTTTCCAATGCCGGTCCTGCTATGGATACTTGTAAATGGGTAAATAATACTTTTTATTGTAATAATTCATATCTCTGGTCTATTCGCGGATATGATAAATATTCAGTGTTCGAGCATAACACAATTGTTTATAGCACGGTAAATCCATTTTTAATTAGGCAGGGACAGAATACGCATATAAATAATAATATTTTTTATGCATCCCATGCAATGGGCGGAAATCCTACTCATGTAATAGATGGATGGTTCCTGAATTATCCTGATACCGCTTCGAGCAGTATAATAAGGTATAGAGGAGCCGATTCTGTAAGCTACTGGTCTAAATTATGGGCTGGTGCGATAACAGGTCCCTGAAGCTTACGAGGATGATGCACGTGGTGTCACCTTAGCTATGGTAAGTGCATCGCAGAGAACAATTGATGTAAGAAATAATGCTTATTTCTGGCCTCAGAAACTGGTTGATTTTTATAAGGCTTATAATGATACGACAACAAAAATTGACAGTATAGTTGCACCTGTTTACGGTAACGGTGAAAATGATGGTATCAAGTTTGCGGTAAAAAGGACACTTGTACCGCCAACTTGGATTAGCGAATACACAAAATGGACACTTGATACTTTATTAGCAGGTGTTTCTAATATTACTGTTTCCAATAATGTTGAAGCCGATCCGGGATTTAATTCGGATATTCTGACTCAACTGGATAGTTTAATTGAATATGTAACTAAGATAACAGATGACAAATTGGATGTTCCATGGTTCTATAATCCGAACGCCAGTTTCTATCCGCCTGCTTGGCCGTTACCTGAAAACCTTGCATATACTAACACATCTCTTCAGAATGCAGGTACAGACGGATTTGCTCTTGGTGATTTAAACTGGTTCCCGGATCAAAAAGCTCAATGGGAACAAGGAGCAACCGGTGTTAATGATGTTAATAATGTTCCAAACCAGTTTGCGTTAAATCAGAACTATCCGAATCCTTTCAACCCATCAACTAAAATTACATTTACTTTGGGCAAAGCGGGATTTGCAACTTTAAACGTTTATAATGTGCTAGGACAGAAAGTTGCAAGTTTAGTTTCTGGAAATTTACAGGCTGGAATACATGAAGTTAATTTTAATGCTACGAATTTAAGTACCGGAGTATATATTTACAGGTTAGAATCAAATAATAATGTTGCAATTAAAAAGATGGTCTTACTTAAATAATTTCTTCTCCTCCTTACCGGGACTGTCAATAATTTGGCAGTCCCGGTTCTTTACAATTCTATAATGCTGATATATTATATCTGCTTGTCCTCATGTTCCTCCCAAAAAAAATAGTAGTTTAGTTATTATAAAAACCAATGAACTAAATGTAAAAACTATTCCTATAGATTCGTTGTTTGATTCTGCAAGTCCCAACGGAATAGTAGGTAATAATCTTAAAGTCGATCAACTCCATCCGAATGTTGAAGAATACTAACTAATAGGTAATGCATTATACGATTCAATGGAAAAGCTGCAGTATCTTCCTAAAAAAGAAAAGCTAATAAATCACATCCTGGTGATGTGCAGATATTATTTTTCCTTAGTGAAGCATATTTTCTGAAGAAAAATTTTAACGAAGCCCTTGAAACAATAAAGAAATGTTTAAAGTTTGAGGCTGGTAATTATAAAGCGGAAAGTCTAAAACAGAATATACAAGATGTTATCGATAAAACTTAAAAATTCCTGGAAAACCGGGCAATTAAATTGATTTAGATTCCTGCGCATTCAGCTTAGTGATAATTTTCCCCTGGTTAAAGTATAATATGGTTTTTAGATTGCCATTCGCATCGTACATATTCCATCTTCCATCTCTTTTACCATTTACAAAGACACCATTTTCTTTTCTTTTCCCATTCCTATAGAACCATATCCATTCATCGGAAACAACATCATCTTTGAATTTACCGATCGACTCAAGCTGACCTGACGGATAATAGTATTTCCATTCGCCGGAATTCTTGTTGTTTTTCATATTACCTTTAATCTGAAAATTACCATTCAAAAAGCGAATAACGAACTCGCCGTTTTTAAGACCGTTTACAACGTTATATTCAATTATTTTATTTTGAACCGTATCAATAATTTTCCCAGTATAAATATCATCGTCGGCAGGATTGACTATTAAACCATTTTTAATAATAAACTTATTATTTATATGTTTATGATTAGAAGCGGTATATGAAATGATTAAAACCGAAATCAAAATTAGTATTATGAATAGTAGTGCATGAATTTTATATAGTTTAAGATTAATCTGCTTCATTAAGAGCCCTCTTATAAGCATAAATAGTTTTAAGATATAATTAGAATTTCAATAGATATGCCAGCAAGAATAGTGAAATTCTAAACAAAAAACTGTGATTTCAACTTCTCACTATGAGAGAACAGCTATAATTTAATACAAAAAACGAGAAACGGGAGAATGGTAAATGGAGAATGGAAAACAGGAAACGAGAAATGGAAATACGGAAAATAGAAAAAATCAGGTAATTCATTTATCAGAACAGAATTCAATTAAAACTCCATGTGTGGATTTCGGATGTAGAAATGCAATATTTAAATCTTCAGCACCTTTACGCGGTTTTTCATCAACTAAAAATACACCTTTAGATTTTATTTCATTCAAATCTTCCTCTATATCATTTACGGCAAAAGCAATATGATGTATCCCTTCACCTTTGTCTTTCACGAATCTGCCTATCGGTCCATCCGGTTCCGTAGTTTCAAGCAATTCTATTTTGGATTCCCCGATTTTAAATATAGCAGTCTTTACCTTTTGATCTTTAACTTCCTCAATTTTAATACATTTCAAGCCCAGTACATTTTCATAAAAACGAATGGATTCATCCAGATTTTTAACTGCAATCCCGATGTGTTCTATATGAGTCGGTAGCATAACCCTCCTGAGAATATTTTACATGATATTAAACTATAACATTTTCTTTATATTCCCCGAAAATTTCCCTCAGCGAATTGCATATTTCACCAACACTAGCATAGACTTTAACTGCGTTTAAAATAAAGGGCATCAAATTATCGTTCCCGCGAGCTGCATTCTGCAGTTCATTTAATTTATGTTTTACTTCTTTATTATCCCTTTCATTTTTTATTTTGTTCAAAAATTTAACCTGTTCATTTTGTATGTTCATATCTATCTTTAAAAGCTCGGGATTTTCATCTTCTTCTGTGCGATATTTATTTACACCAACAACAATTTTTTTACCAGATTCCAATTGCTTCTCGAATTCATAAGAAGCTTTTTGAATTTCCGACTGAACATAGCCATTCTCAATTGCAGAAATCATTCCGCCAATTGCATCAATTTTATTGATTATCTCTCCGGCTTCCTTTTCAATTTGGTCTGTTAAAGATTCAATATAATAAGAACCGGCAAGCGGATCTATTGTATTTGCAGCACCGCTTTCATATGCAATTATTTGCTGGGTTCTCAAAGCAATCCTGACGGCGTTTTCGGTAGGCAGAGCTAGAGCTTCATCTTTTGAATTTGTATGCAGACTCTGAGTTCCGCCCAAAACTGCGGCAAGCGCCTGGATAGTGACTCTCACGATGTTATTATCAACCTGCTGCGCAGTAAGAGTTGATCCTGCTGTTTGTGTATGGAACCGGAGCATCATTGATTTTGGATCAGAAGCAGAGAATCTTTCTTTCATTATTTTTGCCCACAACCTGCGGGCAGCTCTATACTTAGCAATTTCTTCAAAAAGATCATTATGGGAATTAAAGAAAAAGGATAATCGTTTCCCAAAATCATCAACATTTAATCCTGTATTTATTGCTGCATCAACGTATGCAATACCATTTGATAAAGTAAAACCAACTTCCTGTGCTGCTGTTGAACCGGCTTCACGAATATGATATCCCGATATTGAGATAGTATTCCATTGAGGAATTTCTTTTGAACAGTATTCAAAAATATTTGTAACTAATCTCATGGAAGCTTTAGGCGGATAAATATAAGTTCCCCTGGCAATATATTCTTTTAAAATATCATTCTGAACTGTTCCGCTAATCTTGTTTTTGGAAATTCCCTGTTTTTCTGCAACAGCTATATAAAGAGCCAATAAAACAGATGCTGGTGCATTAATTGTCATAGAAGTTGAAACTTTATCCAGTGGAATTTTATCGAATAAAATTTCCATATCAGCCAGCGTGTCAATAGCTACACCGACTTTGCCGACTTCTCCATAAGATACCGGGTCATCACTATCATACCCTATTTGAGTGGGGAGATCAAAAGCTACGGATAAACCTGATTGACCTTGTTCAAGCAGATACCTATATCTTGCATTAGATTCCTTTGCAGATCCATACCCGGCATACTGTCTCATTGTCCATAGTTTACCTCTATACATCGTCGGCTGAATTCCGCGTGTATAAGGATAAGTGCCCGGGTAACCGATTTTTTCATTAAAACTATTTAATTCACTATTATCAGGAATGTATAGGGGATTGACAGGTGTAAATGAGACAGTTGTAAACTCTTTTTCTCTTTCAGGATATTTGTTTATGAACTTTTCATAGACTTTTTCTTTCCATTCGGAATATGACCGGTCAATTGAATTTTGACTATTTTCATTTTCCATCCAATTTCCTTATAAATATAGAGTAAAATATAACATTATTTTTCATTTTTTAAAATTTTGATCATATAGATGATGAGTAATTATAGCTCAGATTGAAAGAAATAAATATGGCTTCTTAAAAGTCGATTAAATCTTATGAAAAAGGATAAAGAAGACTAATCTCACAATATCAAACTTCAGTATAAAGCTTAATTGAAAATGTGAATTTAATTCATATAAACAATGTGCAGTATTTAGTAAGTGCCGGAAAGTATTTAGATGGCTGACAGATAAATAATATATACACAATACTTTTCCGGTAAGGATTTTCTAAAATACCCCACTAAGGAGCTTTTTTGCTTTTTTCTCAGCCTAAGTTAATGTGTCTACTTGCCTTGTTTTTTAGAAGAATTGCATTCTCGGTTTGTTTTCGAAGGATAATTGAGTGGGTTCTATAGGATTCGAACCTATGACCTTCTGCACGTCAAGCAGACGCTCTAACCAACTGAGCTAAGAACCCATATGAATTTCGGATTATGGATTTTTGATTTCGGATTGAAATTAAATTCGATTTCCTAAATTTGCAATTTAATTGTACCGAGGGCCGGACTCGAACCGGCACGGGTGTAAACACCCACAGGATTTTAAGTCCTGTGCGTCTACCAATTCCGCCACCCCGGCAGTTATTTTATAATTTAATAAAATATTTTCTTTTGCCGTGCTAATATATTTAAACTACATTATTTTATCAAGAATTTTACACACAATTTCTTATTTCAGCAACATTTAGTATCTTCATGAATATTATCCTCCTTGAGGAACAGAATTACTTCTAAAATTATTTAAATCCGGCCGACAATGCCAGGACCCTGCCAAATTAAACAATAATTAGATTTTTAAGTATTAAAGTAATTTGGCTGGGCAGGTGAGCTGATGTTCTTGTTTATGTTAAGCGGCTATATCATTAAATTACGCATGTTTTTCTTAGGTAGGGTTGAAAAGAATGGATTTGCAAGGGACTTTATTTATTTTTACCCTATTAATTCAAATATATTAGTGAAAAAATAATAAGTCTCTGAAAATTATTGTGTATTTTGCCACCTTTATTTATTACCAATGTACCGATGAAAATTCAGATCTTTTTTATTTAAGTGCCTTTGTTGAAAAAATAACAACAAAGGCGCTATAAAATTAAACGGGATTAGAAATTATTCTTTAAGTACATAACCATCTTGTCCCTTTACAAATTTCCAACTGAAATTACCTGCATCCGTATTGACACTCACCTGAATATTTGCCGGATTAATCTGGGTTACTTTAGCACTCTTAACAACATTTTCTGCATCGTGTTGATCTTTTACCGGAACAATTATGGTAACGATGAAGGTTGAATTTGTTTTTGCATGCGTAACTGTTTCAAGGTAGGGGATTTCGGTTAATCTGGAATTTTCTGTAACAGGAACAAACGGATCGCTACCTTCAACAAGCTTAAAATCATTGTCAAGAACAACAGGGATAACAGCCATATTATGATGTTTTTGATCGGAAAGCATAATATAGTTTTTCGTAATTTCATATTTGCCATTAGGAATAGGGGCAAATCTTGAGCCGTGTTCTCTTCTGCTCACTTCCACACCAACACCGGGATGGATTCTTGCTGCTATCTCCGCTCCCGGTTTAGCTTCTACTTCATCAAAAATTACCGTTGTTACAGGTTTTTCCAGAATAACATTTCGTCTCCATTTTATTAATTGTTTATCCGGGTAAGCATGTGTCGGATCCATCAAAACATAATCCAGTTTAGGCCCTGTTCTATATTCAAGAATTCTACCTCCAATTCCTTTTAGCCAGGGGGTATTTTTTTTCTTTGCCGTTATTTGTTTTTCGCCATTTACAAAAATTAAATTATGTCCAAGGCTTGAAGCATACGGATAATCATATTTATCTTCACCGAAATAAAGTTCATCATAAACTCCGTTGCCAAGATCTCTTATAAATGGGACGTTATACCATGTTACCGCATATTGTCCGCAATCCAGGTGTCCATGATGAGGGTCATCATTATAACCGGCTTTACAAGCAACGGTTACTGTTGAAGAATCCGTGAAACTGCTTCTTAGTACAGCCCAGTTAACAGTTCTGAAAAGCTTTGATTTTTGTTCCGGAACAACCGGTTTAACATCCGGTTTTGGCCAGATTACTTCGAATACATTAAAATCACTACTAAGGTATTTTTCACGGTACCAGGCACCAAGACTATTGCCGGTTTCTTCAACCAGTTTATTAACTGAGTAAGTTGGACCAACGGGATTTCCGCCACCATCTTCAAAATTTGCAGTTAAACCGTATAATTCAAAATCAAGAGGATGATCGGCAACATTTTTATCCTTAAACATATCATATTTCCCATTTGTCAGACGTTTCAAAGCGTCCATAAAATAAACACCTTCGCTCATCATATAGGCATAATATCCGCGTCCTTCCTGCCATCCCCCATCTTTACCTATATAACTAAAAGTTGTATCAATGCGATTATGAACCTCTGCAACAACATCGAGAAGCTCAGGATTATCCTTTAAAAGTGTAAACGCAGCCAACCCCATACTTGAATAGCAAAGTACCGCCCAGTTACATTTATAAGCGGTTGACCACCAAAAGTAATTATAGTTACCCCGCACATTGGTAATAACCTTTTCCATAAGACCATTTCTAATTTTATCCCTCTCAGTCCTTGTTAATACAGGATATATCCAATCATAAGCAATTGATAGTGCGATAGCTTTATGTGTAGCTATTTCACCATAAGAGAAGACAACCCTGTCATCCGGAACGTTAAAAGGCCATACACGTGAATATATAACATCAAATCGATGGGCAGGATCCACCCAAGTCGGCCAATCCGCTATGTCCATTGCAAATGCAATAGCTTTATTTGCATAAGTTGTATCACCTGTCATTTGATAAAGAAAAGCTAGTGTAACTGCTCCCTGCATTATATCATTTTCATATTGAGAAGCAGGATCCTCACCAAGATACCTGTTATGTTTTGGATGGAGTGGTTCCGGATTTTGTACTGGAACATGAAGGAAACGGTGCCCTTCAGCTATTAATGCGGCAAAAATATGTTCGGACTCAGGATCGTTTTTGATCCTACTTATTATAGCTTGCTTATCCTGGTTATTGAAAAATAAATAAGGATGTTCAAGTTCGTGGACCGATATTGATCTAATCAATTCTCCTTCTGTAATCGGAGCTGCAACAGGACCGGCAGGAGATAACTCTTCGCCTTCACCAGCAACCTGGGCTTTTAAAGAAAGAGTAATTAAAAAAAATAAGACAAAAAATATTTTGCATGCTTTTGAGAATATTTTTACTTGACACATATATACCTCCGGATTAACTGAAATAATTACAATTGCATCATCTTCTTGGTAGATTAGAAGGTGTAGAAACGAATTTAACTAAATCACTAAGGCAATACAAGATAATTTAAAGAATTATATGGTTTTTTAGGTATTACAGGAATTTCCAAAGCTAATGGCTGAAGTAGTTTTTGAACTTTCTGAATCGTCAGCGGCGCACACCCCTCATAATGATTATTAACATTTATGTTCACATAATTTCCATGAATCATATTTCCGGCTGCGGGTACCGATGTATAACTTATTCATAAAGTTGATCAAGATCTATTTATTTCACCATTAGATATTGTGCACGTTTACCAAAAATACCGAATAGTCCGCCTGTATGCAGGAACAAATTTTCCATCCCTTTATTTTTAATCAGAAAATTATCGTAATATGCTTTAAAAGCTTTTCCTGTGTATGCCGGATCTAAAAGAATACCTGTTGAAACAGCAAACTGTTTAATCAAAGAAATTTTGTCATCTGAAATATTTTTATATCCTTCGGTTGAGTAACCATCAATTATTTCCAGGTTGTTTTCATTTACTTCACAAGGTAGATTATAATCAAGAATGCAGCCTTCCGCCAGCTGCAATATTTTCTTTTTTATCAATTCCTTAGAATAAAGTACGTTAACTGCATAAATCTTCAATTCACTTTTTAACAAGGCCGAGCCGACTAAAAGACCGGCAGCAGTCCCGCCTGAACCGCAGGCGGAAGTAATTCCCGACAGTTTCTTAAAATCAATTTGTTCATTTAATTCATGCATGAACGAAATGTAACCCCAAATACCTAAAGTTGTGGAACCTCCTTCTGGAATTACAAATACCTTCATTCCTTTTTTAATAAGATTAGCTCTCTCATCAAACATAATATCATTGACTCGTAGAAAATTTTTTTTTGTTAAAAATGAAATATCAGCACCGAATATTTTATCTAGGAATAGGTTCCCATCGTATATAGGTCTGTCTTTTCCCCATAAAAACAATTTCGATTTAATTCCCGCCTTTGCTGCAGCGATAACAGTGGCCCTCGCATGGTTTGATTGTTCCCCGCCATCGGTAAAAACTAATTCAGCTTTTTCTTTTTTCGCCTGGCATATTAAAAATTCAAGCTTTCTAACTTTATTTCCTGATAATTCCATACCAGTCAAATCATCGCGCTTTATTAGAAATTTGCGGTTATTAAATTTAAGAATCTCGACAGGTGTAGGAATATTTGCCAGGTGTATTTTTTTCGGTACTATCATTTCTTTTTTCCCTCTTTGAATTTGATAGGGTTCACAGCAATATTAATAAAAATATATTTAATTGAATAACAATTAAAATCTCATTTTTATAATTGAAATCATATGAGTTGGCATAAAATACCACTAAACAATGAAGAAGTAATAAAGGGAGAAAAAGATAAACTAACAAGAATATTTTATGATGTATTAGATTCATATGTTGAAAGAAGACATTTAAATGGAATCGCAATGTTTGAAGGGAAAGAAAGAGATAACCATTTTATTTATTTTTCTCCTGCTTCAGTGAAAGTACCCGCACTTGTCGACTTAATAAATATTTATTCAGGATTAATTTGCAGGCCTCCATTCAAAGGCAGTGTATATTATTTGGCTGGAGATGTAAATTATGCAAGATATTTTTTATAATATCATAATTAGTCTATAATAAAATATCACTACTGTCACCAAGAGACGATAAAAACCTGTAAATATATAATAATTAAAGTGTTATAATTAATGAATATTTTTTATTGATATAATCTCAAGTCAACTTTTGTCCTTTTTACCTGCAGAGTGTTTTATGTTTCCATGCATTCACCAAATCGGAGTTAATAATATATGATAAATAACAACCTCATCGGCCGCTTGACGAAGGTTTTGTCGCACATTGAAGGGATTTCTTATGAGGAGTTGGAATGGCTGGCAGGAAACGGCAACTTCGAGGTTTACGAAGCTGGCACTTTGCTCGCTCGGAAGGGTAAGCGCATCGAGAAGCTCTGGATCATACTCTCCGGTTGTTTCTCTGTGAAGCGGGATCGAGGAGCAGGACCTCAACTAGTTACACAATGGTGCACAGGAGATGTCAGCGGGATGCTGCCATACTCAAGAATGAAGGGACCGCAGGGTGATATCTACCTTGAAGAGAGAGCCGAACTTCTTGCAATCCACGAGAAACAGTTTCCAAAGATGATCCATCAATGTCCGGTGTTTACCGCGTATACAGTCCACAGCATGATCGACAGGGCACGCAGTTTCAAAACCAGTGAGCTTTATAATGAAAAGATGATGTCGCTCGGAAAATTGGCTGCCGGTTTGGCACATGAGCTTAATAATCCAGCTTCTGCGGCGGTACGCGGCGCTAAAATGTTGTTGTCAGATATTGACAAATTGGAGACTGCTTCTCGTATGCTCGGTACAGTCAACTTAAGAGATGATCTACTCGATATGATCAAACAAGTTCACTCCGTCTGCCTGACAAAACCTGCCAGTTCTATTTTATCGCCAATCCGGCAGGCAGAACACGAGGACAATATTGCCAACTGGCTTTTACACCACAACTTGGATCTGGAGCTTGCTGAATCACTAGCTGCAACAGCAGTTACAATCGATGAGCTCAACAAACTAGCCGATGCGATATCAGGTAGCACACTCGATATTGCCGTTCAATGGATCGCTGCTTCAATCAACACCCGATCGATCGCCGTAGACATAGAGCAATCGACTACCCGGATCAGCGATCTCGTATCTGCAGTCAAAAGATTTACATACATGGATAAACTTGTTGAATCGGAACTGGTAGATGTAGAAACCGGGCTTCGCGACACTATCATGATTGTAGCTGCAAAAGCAAAATCAAAAGGCGCGGCTATCACCCTAGATGTTGAAACCAATCTACCCCGAGTGCAGGCGTCAGGCGGTGAACTAAATCAGGTGTGGTTGAATTTGATAGACAATGCTCTCGATGCAATTCCTAACTCCGGATCTATTGATGTAAATGCTCGCATGGAACAGGATCGGGTTGTTGTCCGAATTGTCGATAACGGCTCCGGCATCTCACCTGAAATCGTATCCCGCATATTCGATCCTTTCTTTACCACCAAGCCATCCGGACAGGGTACAGGTCTCGGTTTGGACATTACACGACATATCATACGCCGTTATCATGGGGACATTGATGTTCAATCCCGTCCAGGTCTAACCGAATTCCGTGTTAGCCTCGTGATAAGAAAATCTGTAAAAGAAGAGGTTGACCAGCCGAACAAACTATTATAATAAAAGTAAGGATTTCTTAGTATAAATTTAAATTTATTATTTTTATATATAATGTTAAACATAAAAATCAGCAGTGAAGATGAAGCAGGATAGGATCTTTGTTATATATAATTTTTGTTTAATATTAAAAAGATCAAAAATGAATAAACTAAAATTACTTTTAACTATAACCCTTGTCTTCCCGTCGTTGTTATCCGGTCAGATTTTAAAAGATACTATAAATATAGAAAATATATCTGTGCATGATCCTGACATACTCCCAGGAAATTAAGCAAGGAACCGATCCTTGCGGATGACAAAGGGCATGGTATGATATTTAAAGACTTCAACGGCAGGCTATTAAATGCATGAAATTACTGTTTTCAGACTTCCTAAATATGATTTTTCAAAAAATTAATGTTCAGCTTAAGAACAAAGAGTATCTTAAAAAAGATCGCTTTTTTGCTGAAATATATTGAAATATTATTTTTTTCGATTTAACTTGAAATGGTCATAAAAAAAAGTGGGCAGCTAATCTTCTATTTTCATTTAAAACGCATTAAACAGTGAATCAGTAGGAGAGTTGTGACTGATGTGGCGAAGCCGTATATGGGATAGAAAAATTAAATAATGAATCAGGAATAAGGATTAAAATTAACCATAGAGTTAGATTATATTGAGAAATTAATGGTATATATAGAAGCAAAAAAATGTCTAGATATAGACATAAGTATTAAACACATAGGAAGACTTAATAATAAGTTAGGCTACAAGGTAAAAGATATTAGACAATATAAGAGAAGGATTTATGAAATTATTATCTTTAACAACATTATTATTTGTCACAATATTATTTGGCTGTAAATCATCCATAGTTGATGATCCCTCCTTATCTATAAGGTATTCAGTACCAGAAAAATCAATGGTAAAATTAACAATAGAAAATAGTTATAATACGACAATTTTAACTCCAGTTTATAAAGAGCAGAATGCTGGAGTTTATTCAATTAATTTTGACACCTCCAACTTTCCAGAGGGTGTTTACTTTTATACTGTTGAATTAAAAGGTGTAAACAGCACGTATTATTCAAAAACTACTAAGAATATATTGTTGGTGAAGTAATGGTAAAAATATTTTTATTCTCAATACTTTTTTTATTTAGTACTTCAATAATCCATTCACAAAATAGAATAAGTCTAAATGTCGGCTATGGTTATTATTTGAGTAATTCTGAAAATTCAACTAAAATAATGGGAGATAATAAATATCAATCTTTTGTTTTGTATGATTTCAGTTATCAAAGAGATAGTCTATTTGGTTTCAATCTATTGTTTGAATATAGTTACCAAAAAATTACGAAGAAAAATATTATAGAATTTATAAGATATGAACCCGGCCCATTTCCGGCACCGCCGCCATACTGGGGTAATATGAAACTCATTAGCCAGAATTTTGATTTAGATTATACAGCTAAAATTAATAATTCTCTTTCTTATGGAATTGGTCCATCATTTATAATTGTAAATAGAATACTTGAAGTAGATACAGTACTTTATGACAAACTTGCATCTTCCGGGTTAGGAATAAATGGTTTTGCAGAATTTTCTGTACCAATATATGGAAGTAAAAAATATTTTTTCTTTACCTCTAAGTTAAAATTTAGATATACTCATTCTATTTGGTTTGATAAGGGAATAAGAAATTTAGATGATTATAAACAAGAATACTTAACAGTACAGATTTTAGCTGGTATAGGATATGCATTCTAATAAAGTATTTTTAGCCTAACCTGCGGCTCAACCCGACAGCGTATTTTCCGTGGGCAATTTTGTAGTTTTTTAGTTTAGTGGCTTCGTTAAACTTTCTTGTTCATGGTGTTCTTACTAAGGAATTATTTTTAATTCATTAAGATTTGTGGTTCTAATCGGCAGTCTTGTTCTGGGCTGCGGGTTAGCCGCAACAACGTTAGTGCGTCAAGAGAAGCTTGATGTTTCTGTTAAGGTGAAAGTTCTTAAGAGGTAAGACTTAGCCAGGTCACCTCTACCGAGTGTTGCAGGTATGTAGGAACTCATAGGAGTGAACGAAACACCTGAAGCGTACATAGGGAATTATGTAGGCTGTAAGGAAGACCGTACTTCCTGAAACCAATTTAGCCTCGAGAACGCATACAATGTAGACGGCAATGAGATTAACGACTCAGAAGCCAACACTTTAATAATCAATAAGGCGAGATTATCAAAGGTCTACCGTGGTTCGAAGGTGTAGCATGCATAAAGAGAAGCATCGAAGAACTTGAGAGACCCTGTAAGTTCCATTGAACGAGATGGTAAGCGAAGTCAACCAAAAGAAGATAAGCCTGAAGACATACAGGGAGTCGGATTAACTCATAGTACTCAGAGAACGAGAGAGCCGTTCACATGGGGAAGGGGTTAACAGTGATACGAAACTTGCAAAGGAAACATTATCCGGACTGGAGAAATAATGCAAACCTCACTGCGAGAGATAGCAAAATAAGATAAAGGAATATTCCAATATCTTAATACGGAAGCGAGTATCATTGAAGAGCCCGGTGCGGAAAAACTGCACGCCGGGATCTGTGTGGGGGATGCCTGGTAACAGGCATTCCTACCACGACTGTGGCATAACAATTATATAATTTATAGATAAGCTAATATAAGTCAGAATGCTCAAAACTTCTGAAACGTTTTATGTCTATAATTTCAGTGTAAAGACTCATAGCAGTAATAAAAGCAACACCGGGAACAGATGTTAATGAAGAAATAACCCGGGATATTCTTTCTTGTTTTGTTTCTGCTCTTAATTGCTTTAATATGTTTTTCAGATTTTCTCTTGTTTGTCCCAGTTGCAGCACTAAATTGTCTTTCGTGAATTCTCCTGCAGATGAGTTAAGCTTAATTGATTTAAGCCAATGTATAAAATAACCGGACCACCGGGAGTTGGTAAGATGTTCTTTAGGGATAATGATACCATAGTTATAGAGAAGCATCTTTATTCTGTTCTTAATTCTGGTTTGGTTCTGTACCGAACGGAAACGAAGTCGCATAAGAGAACGTAGTTGTTCCGAATAAATATCAGGAACATAAATAGCTTTAAGAGAACCATTTTCAAATTCACGGGCAAGCTTACGAGAATCAACCGGGTCAGACTCGAGTGATTTTTCTTTATCTGAAGTGGGAACATCAGCCGGGTTAACGACAATGCAGTTGAGCCCAAGTTGATTAAGTTTACGGCAAGGCCAGAACAACCCGGAGAAACCGGCTTCGTAGGCAAGAAAGAATGTGCCGTCGGGATAGTTAGTAGTTATGTGCTAAAATAAAATTTTAATTATGAAAATCGTTTTTGAAAACTATACTATCAGAGAAAGTGATTTACTCATTAAAATTTCTCAACTTTCCAGTACGATAAAAGATTCTAATTCGAAGAGACATATTAATCTTGGACTTTTAAATCGATTTTTAATGTTAAGAATTGCAAGAGATAGGATTATTAAAATTATTCAAAAACAAGATGATGCTCCTTTAGATTTCGAAAATGCTTCTTGGTTAAAATTATTATTAAATTCTTACTATATTAACTTAAGAGGTGCGTTGGATAATATGGCTTGGTTTTTAAACTATGAATTAGAATTACAAGAAAATATTATCGAAGAAGCTGGTAAAGGGAGCTCTTTCGGATTTACAGATTTATTTGGTAAGGAATTTTCATTGAAATTGAAAGGAATAAAATATTCATTGTCAGAAGAATTAGAGAAACATAAAGATTGGTACCATGATCTAAAAAAATATAGAGATCCAGCTGCTCATCGAATACCTTTAGCTTTTGTTCAAAGGGTTATTACTGAAAATGAATCAGCGAAACTTAAAAAACTAATTTCCGATTCGGAACAAATGAATAAAGGATTTTCAGAAGGTAACTTTTCTAAATTAGATGAAGCGATTAAAAACCAAAATGATTTTGCAAAGTTGGGTAGCTTTCTACCCCTTATAGTTACTTCTCAAGGTTCTAGATTTGAATTTAATTCTGCTCCTCATCAAATTGATAAAGATCATAAAGAATTTTTAAGCATTGTTGAGATTATATATAATAATCTTAATTAAAAAAGCACATAACGTTATAAGGGATTGATGCCGAAGTATACCGAGGCATAATCCTTTGTTGGACTAAGCAGCAAAGCGACTTATTCTACTGCCTGTAATTTCAATAAAATCTTTATAGAAGTAATAAACCCGGATATGTCAGAAAAAGGGATATAGAAGAGATTATATTTGATATATTTTCAATAACCAGCTTAAGAGTAATTATAAATTCATTAGTAATGAGAAGTTTTTGCATACATGAAAATAATTATTTAAGAACTAAGCCTCTGGCTTAGAACTATAAAGATTTAATTAAAAGTTTTATGTTTTTCATTTATAATGAAGGAATAATTATTTAAAGGGGGAGACTTATCGTAATAATTAAGACGCTGTAGTGTAAGGACTAAATTCATTTGATTACCACATACCGGACAGTAGATTATGGGGGATTTATTTTTAGAGCAGGTTTTTTCAGTACGAGCTGCCCTGGTTATAGCTGGAGAGTTAAATAATAGCTTTACAATGTTAAGAAGATTCCGGTTTTTTGAAGCAAACAGACCGAAGTATCTAACCTTAACAAAGGCTTTAGGCAGTACATGTTGGAGAAATCTCCTGATAAATTCTTCAGTAGTCAGTTTCATAAGTTTGTAAACTTTAGTTTTGGAGTCTTTGTATTTGAAGGTAACAAAACCTCCTTGATGTTTAATAATTGTGTTATTAGAAATAGCAGCCCGGAAAACATACTGAGCCAGATATTTCATAGCATTGCAGCCGTTACCAACGGGAATAGAATTAACAACCCAGTTCTTAGTCCATGTCCGGGGAGTTATTTGATTAAATAACAGCGGATTTAATTTTCTTAATTCATCCCGGAATTTAGCCTTAAAGACGATAGATAGAGCTTTAACCGGGAATAGGAATTTATTATGTGAGCTAACCCATTGCTTATCGTTAACTGATAAACCCCCGGCAGTAACTATATAATGAATATGTGGATGGAAGGAAAGTTTTCTGGACCATGTATGCAGAATTCCGAGGTACCCAGGTTTACCTCCGATATGTTTAGGATTAGAGGAGAAGGAGTCAATAGTTTTTGCCGAGCAGTAGAATAGAAGATTGTAGAAAAGTATTTGATTGCTTCTGGCAAAATCTCTTAACTCTTCAGGTATAGTAAAGGTAATCATAAAATAATCAACAGGTAGGAGCAGATTCTTGTTTTTGTCTAACCACTCATCAGCATTATTGTTTTGACAATTATTACAGCTTCTGTTGCCGCAAGAATGGAAACTGTAATGATAGCTTTTGCAAGAATTGCATTTGTATACTTGTCCACCCATAACGGGAGTGCGGCAAGCAGAGATATCGACCAGGGCTTTCTTATGAGAAGGAAGCATTGA
This sequence comes from uncultured Ignavibacteria bacterium, assembly GCA_963739895.1. GTDB lineage: Bacteria > Bacteroidota > Ignavibacteria > Ignavibacteriales > Ignavibacteriaceae > CAVQBP01. Next base: position 309,397 of record CAVUCR010000014.1, read on the forward strand.
GTGAGAATATTTAGCTAAATAAATACCTCCATAACTCCTGAAAATCTCCGATAGCTTAACCACAATAGTGGGCTATATAAGGTCGTTCATTAAGCTATTTATCTTTTGGTAAGTATTAGATTTAATCAAAGGGGTTAGTTGAGTATAGATCATGGTAGTTCTAATAGAGGAATGTCCAAGTAGTTCTTGAATGATCCTAATATCTGTACCATCTTCAAGTAAATGAGTAGCATAAGAATGCCGGAGAGTATGAACGGAAGCATCCTTGTTGACACCGGATTGTTTAAGAGATTTCTTAAAGACAGTCTTGGCATAGCC
>CAVUCR010000015.1:0-51358 GCA_963739895.1 uncultured Ignavibacteria bacterium
AACTATCATTTTGATAATTATTGAATTAATAAAATATAGGTACTATTCCCTTTTATTATTTAATTTATGTTTAACATAAGAAAAAATTCACATACAGGTCAATGCAAATGTTTTTTTAATAATTTAATAAAATAATTGTTTTTAGAAATTGATTCTTAGAGTTTTTATTTATTGACGAGAGATTAATTGATTTAATTTTTATTAAATCAGTTTAAGAGATGCATTTACTAAATAAGGTATGAATGGTTTCCTTCATTAACCAAAATAAAGCAATTATTTTTTATGGTGTAATACAAACTACATCTTTGTCAAATATTCCTAGTAATTATGTCGTATTCAACCTAAAAAGCTCACTTAACAGGTTATTTTTACCTATAATTTTAGTTTAACCAAGAACACCTGTCTTTCGATTAACTCTTTAATTGATTTTTCAGAAAAAAAGGAAGAATTTATCGGATGAATTTAAGGAAATGTCCCTTCCCCCCATAAAAGGGAAGGGAAATCTTTGATAATAGATAAGGGATATTTATAGTCTTATTTTATCTTTTAAAAAATTCGCTGCTCACTTTATTCCAGCTCGGTTCGTCTAGGCTCTCTAATTCGCCAATATAAATTTCTCTGTCAGTATATTCACCTTCTTTAGCAGGCTTAATTGTTTTCCTGCGAAAATCCAAAAAATGTTCGATATCATCCTGGTATAATGATACGGCAGATTTACCAATCTTAAGTTCTTTTAATTCGTTTTCAAGATTTTCGGCATCAATTATACAAATCCAGTTTGAACTATAAGTGGTTACATTTAATTTACTAATATCATATTGCAAAGGTTTGTTAATTTCTAAAACTTTACCGCTGACAGGCGAATTAAATGTAATTGTTTTTGTACCTTGTTTAATAGTAAAGAGGGGCTGCCCGCTTTTAATATTCATTCCAAGATTCGGGAAATCAATTGCATCAATTTTACCAACCATTTTTTTTGCAAAATCATCTACACCCACTTTAACTTTGCCATCCTGTTCCATACTAAGCCCAGCAATGCCCTGTCGAAATAAATACACCGCCCGGTATTGCAAAATCAACCAGCATAGAGCTTTTTGCATCGGCAAGGTGAGTAATATGGACTTTAGGCCTTAGATGCTTCTGAATTCTATCCTGCCTTTTAATTAAAATCCTTTTTACAAATGCAAGCAATTCATCATCTGTAAATGGTTTTTGGACATAATCCATGGCCCCGTATTTCATACATTCCACAGCTGTTTCCACAGTCGCATATCCGGTTATAATTACAACATCAATATCAGGTCTTAAATGTTTTACGTTTTTGGTTACATCCACACCATCCATTTCAGGCATTTTCAAATCTGTAAAAACAAAATCGTAATGATGCGATTGAATTAAACCTACGGCCTCTTTACCTTTTTCAACTGTGTCCACCGTATATCCGTCCAGGACTAGAATTTTTCTAAAGCTGTCAAGAATTACTGGTTCGTCATCAACGCATAAAATTTTTGCAATCGGATTTTTAACTTCGGCACGTTTTAAAGTTTTGGCTTCGCTGCTGAAATCAAGTTTTATACTTTCAGCTAAAACTTCTTCTCTTTCTTTCCGTGCTTTATTCTCACTGATCCTTTTATTAAAATATCTAATTAAAATATCAGCGATAATAAAAATGATTACTGCTAATATAAAAAGTGGCATATGATCTTCTCCTTTTACAACCTTCAAGATTTTGTTAATACTTAAAGTATATTTTCCTTGTAGGTTTTCTTCATTGAATATTACTCATTATTTAATTTCATTAAGAACCTTCGAAGATTACTATTGTTTATCTGTATTTCTAACTTCGAAGTTTTATTCATAATCTATCCGAACTGCAATTAGTTAAGTTTTTTAGTTCATACTCACTATCCGAAGGTATTAACCTGTAAAACCATCCTGTAAAGTACGGATCTTTTTCAATCAAATTATTATTCCTCTGCAATTCATTATTTACCTCAATTATTCTACCGCTGACCGGTGATAATAGAGAATGAACTTTCCCATTTTTATCTATTAAAGACGAACATTGATTTCCCTGTACAATCTCATCATCAATATTAAAAAAATCAATTTCCGATAAAGTATCAATAGTTTTCAGAAATAAATCAGTAACACCGATTAATATTGTTCCAGAACCTTCCTGGGCAGCCCAGCTTGAATAACCAAGTCTATAATATTTTGCCGGGCATGGTACATAAATAATTGAGGTATCGTCATTTTTTAAATTTTTTATTGAATTTTGGATTTCAAGATATTTCATCCCTCTAATAACTGAATTTAACAATTCATCGGCTGTGAAGGGCTTAGGAATAAAGTCAATTGCTCCATTGTAAAGAGATTTTACTGCATTCTCAACCGTTGAATAGCCTGTGGTCATTATTACGGGGTATGAAATTTTCATTTTTCTGAGTTCGTCTAAGAATTTGAAACCGTCAATATCCGGCATCATAATATCACTTATAATTAATCTGTAGCTGTTCTTATCGAATTTATTTAATGCATCCTTGGCATCAATCGACCAATCAACGCTATAGCCTTCCGAGGAACAAATTTTTACAACAGCATCAATAACTACTTGTTCATCATCTATTATTAATATATCCCATTGCTTTTTCATTACTGTCTATTCTGTTTTAATGGTAAACGGATTATAAAACTAGTTCCCTTATTTAATATGCTTTCAACGTTTATTGTACCGTTATGATTATCGATTATTCCCCAAATAACTGCCAATCCGAGCCCCGTACCTTTTTGTCCTTTCGTACTGTAAAAAGGTTCAAAGATTTTTGATAAATTTTCCTTCGCAATACCACAGCCTGTATCTGAAATCCTGACCTCTATATATTCCTTCAATCCGTCAATATCAACTGCATCCCATTTTTGCCACGAGCATTCTTTTGTTATGCATCCTTCAACATTTCCTTGTGATGGTACATCCAGGCTGTAGATAGGTGCATTACATTCAGGGCATCTTTTATTTGATTCAACTAAAGATATACCGCATTTAGGGCATACTACTTGGAAATCTTTTTTGTCTTCCAGCTTAAATGAAAGATCAAAATGATGTTTATTCCTGCCATAAACCGGGTCAAGGTTTACAAAACCTTCATTTCCGTTTGAAATGATTTTTAATTTTATGGAAGACATACCGTCAATTTTAAATTCATTATCCATTAAATCATGTCTTTTGGGACAAGTAGCTTTTTTAATATGCGTAATTCCATAAGGAGATAATTTTAATAAAGCTGTAGAAATAGTAACTGCACCGCCTTTCGGTCCAATTGCATCAGAAGCATTAACCAAAAGATTGATAAATACCTGCTGCATCTGGTTTGAATCCAGGGTAGTTTCAGGCAGTGTCTTTTCGAGTTCTTTATTTAACTGTACATGATTTAGCGAAAGCTGATTTTCAACAACGGATATTGCTCGTACAATAATTTCATTGATATTAACCAGGTTTTTCTTCGGTACTGACTGCCTAGCAAAATCAAGTAAACTTTTAACAATTTCCCGGCTTCTTTTTGTCTCTCTTACTATTACCTTCAAATCTTCGTTTATTTCGGGATTGTCTTGAGTTTTTTTCAAAAGAAAACTACTGTAAGTTAATACACCCGTCAATGGATTATTTATTTCATGTGCAACACCTGCAGCTAACCTGCCGAGCGAAGCCATCTTGTCGGATTGGAAAAGCTGTATCCTTGCTTCGGAAAGTTTTTGAGTCATATTATTGAAGGATCTTGCAAGCATCCCGAACTCATCTTCTCTATTGCCTTCAATAGTATAATTTAAATTACCTGTACCAACTTCATGAGTAGCGTGTAATAAATCTTTAATTGGTCTGTCGACCCATCTCTTTACGAAAAATCCTATCAGCAGGCTAAGTGCAACTACAGCACTAAAAGCAAAAATGGCTGTATCTATTTCTCCTTTACGAATTTGTTCATCAACATCTTTTAAAGAAATTGTAACATCAAGAACACCAAGAACAGTTTGACTTTTTGAATGCGCATGACAATCAGCAGCCCAGCAGGATTGTTCATTATAGATCGGGCTTATTATCCCCAGAACCCTGGATGAATCCGGGTTTAACCTAAAAGTTCTTGTCCTGTCTTTAATTGGCAGCCTTTCCAGGGGTTTGTTGGCTGCATGACATGCATAGCAGCTCTCTGCTTTTTTATCAACCATTTTACCGATATCATCTTCATGTGAAGAATAAATAATTTCACCGATCTTGTTTAACACTCTTACATCATGAATCCCAGGCTGTTCACCAATCGTATTTATTGTTGTGTGTATCCGATCTCTTTGATTAAGAAGCATATCATAACGTGTGCTATGCTTAACCGTTTCACTTAATTGATTTGCATGTCTTTCAACTTCAGCAAGAAGGGCATTGCTCTCCGAACGAATATTGTAGAATGAAAATATTCCTATTATTATAACTGCAGTAATACCAACAACGATTATTAACTTAAATCCTATTTTTTTAAGCATAAGTCTCTTTTTCCCATTATGGAATCATTTCCTGGTAACTTTAGACATGTTTCCAGGCTTGTCTTTAGGAAAACTTTTATCATCATGACAATTATTACAGCTTGGTTCTACGGAAAAATCATTATTGATATGACAGTCACCGCAATCCAAAGCAGAATGAGTTTCATTCAATTTTAAACCTGTTATGCTATGATCAAATAAATCAGCTTTAAAATTTTTATGACACGAAGTACAATTGTTATTAAGTTTTATAAAACTATTATTAACATGACATTTAGAACATTCAAGCTTTTCATGGAATCGGTTTAGCGCCCACCCTGTTGTAATTTTATGGTTAAACGGCCCAGCAGGTTTATCAAGATGACATTTGCTGCATGGATCATCAGCATGACATTTAAAACAAGGCTGATGATGTTCAATTTGTGATTTCTGAATTTTTATAGGTAAACTTGAAGAAATCACCTTTGTATTGATTTCTTTATCATGACACCTTGTACAATTTTCTTTCCGATGGCAATTTACGCATTCTATTCCAAAAAGGTTAATATGTTGTTCATGAAAAAATGTAACAATTTTACCTTTTTTGTAATTTGTTTCAAATACTAATTTGTTAGGTTGTTCAACATCAGGATGGTCTTTTCCTTTTATTTTTGCTTCTTCTTGTGCGGTTAAATTAGAAGATCCTTTAAGAGCATGACAAGAATTACAGCCTGTAGAATGACTCCATTCTTTATGACAATTAATGCACTGACGGTGAAAAGCCGCCTGCAGATCAGGTTTGCTTAGATCTTCTCTTTTTCTCTCGACACTATGGCAGTTAACGCACGCTAAAATCGGACCGGCGGTATTATAATGATGACATCCTCTGCAACCACCCGACATTTGAGACATCTGTGCATGGATTTTATGAGAAAATATGACCGGCATAAATTTATTTGATAATTCATCAAGCTTAACCGTTTCCGGGCCGTCTTCAGGAGTTTGATTTACCGTAATCATAAAGTCTCTCGGGCAGGGATTCAAACAAGGATCCTGTTTGGTCGGAACATCGCACGAATGACATGTTTTACAATCTATTTGTTGTATTGAATGATTTTGAAAATCATTATTTATTTTACCATTTGACTGATTTTGAGCAAAAGTAAAAGTGTACAAATTAAAATTCCCCAGATTACCCCTCTCATAATTATCCCTTAATAGTATATTTTGTTGTTATAATATATTGTTTATCCGGTTGACTTATGACCGGGAAATTCATTACAATAATTCTATAAATAAGAATTAATAAAGCTGCAAACCCTACGGTTACCGATATTTCCCCGAATGAAGGGAAATATGAGCCGAATGAGTAGGGGGGAGTATAAGCAACGACAAAATTATTTATCCTATTTAACAAAACTCCAAATATAACTAACGATGATGCTGTAAATAATAAAGATGGAGACTGCAAAACTTTTTTAGATAGAAACATTCTTAATGGGATTATTATTCCAACTACAACTTCAATTGTAAACATTATGCTTGCTGTATTTAGTACTGTTAAATAAACAAAAGTACCGCGAATAACCATATCGCCAATTTTAAATGCAAGATAAATTCCTAACAATGGAGCGACGGAATAACCTAATGGAGTTAAAACGTCCATTTCAGGCTTTTGCCCAAAAGATTTTGATGCAAGCATTGATTCGAAAATTACCATTGGAAATCCTACCGCAATTGCAGACAATAAAAAAAGTAAAGGCAATACAGGTGTTTGCCATAATGGATGCATTTTGGGGCCGGCAATCACCATCAAAGTCCCTAATGAGGATTGATGCAAGGTAGATAATACAACACCGAGAATTATGAATATAAAAATTATTTTACCTAATCCTTTATCAACGATCATTAAGATTTTTTCAATTGGTTTATTTAAGAAAGAAAAGAATCTTTTAAAATTTACTTTCCCAATGAATTTCTCCGTTACCACAGGAATAAATTCGATGTAAAGAACGGTTAGATACATCATAACGCATATACCCACTTCAAAAAGAGCCGAACTTCCATTCCAAAAAATTAGAGGATGCCAAATAAAATACCATCTGCCTATATCTGTGACAACGCCAATAGCGACAAAAGTGTAACCTAGCATTGCTGTTAGAAGGGCAGGCCTGGCTAGTAGATGAAATCGTTCTCTATGCATTATATAAACAAGAGCTGCGCTTGTAAAGCCGCCTGCAGCTAAAGCAACACCAGCAGCCACATCAATTCCAATCCATATTCCCCAGGGATATTGATTATTCAAATTAGTGACAGCGCCAATTCCAAATAAAAATCTCCCTGCTAAAAAGACTAAACCATTAAGTGCCAATACAACTAATACAAAAACCCCTGGAGTAAAAAATTTTTTATTTTCTTTCGCAGGCTTTAGGTAAGACATCATTGTTGTTCTTCCCCCTCTCTTTCATTTCTTTTCTTTGCCAGCCACATTATCCCGGCAAGCAAAGCATACAAAGATGCAGGTGGAACAAAGTAAGCAAAGATACCATGCTGAATTGATTCTGAAACACCGGGTGCTGGTTTATCGCCAAGTTTTGGAAATTGCAGTTTAACAAAATCTTCACTTGCTAAATACATCCATGAAGTTCCTCCGACTTCAGTCTCGCCGAATATGTGATTTACATATCTATCCGGGTCTAATTTTATTCTTTCTCTTGCAACTCTAACAAGTTCATTTCGATTGCCGTATGTAATAGCTTCGACCGGGCAAATTTCTACACATGCCGGCAGCTTACCAACTTTTGTTCTTTCAAAGCAAAAATCACATTTCATTATTTTAGGATTTAATGCCTTGTCAAATTGGAATGAAGGTACTTGAAATGGACAGGCTACTATACAATACCTGCACCCAATGCATTTATCTGTATCCCATATTACCGATCCGTTTTTTTGTTTTGACATTGCTCCAACAATACAAGCCGAAACACATGCAGGATGATCACAATGCATACATTGAACTTTTACATCGAAAGGAATATTTACATCTTTTTAATATTTCATATTGATTTATAACAGTAAGAGCTGATTCGTCCGGTCTCCGCATTTTCTTAAATACTGATTTATCATTATAAGTTTCTACTCCGGCAGTCGGTAACTCATGAGCTTTTTTGCAGGCCCATTCACAATTTCTGCATCCAATACAGACTGTTGTGTCAACAAGTACACCCATTCTATCTTCGGATAGTATATTTTCAGGGGCAGCTTTGGCCGATTTAGCTGGAATACCTGAAATTGATGCTGTGAGTAATCCTGCGGTTTTTAAGAAGTTTCTTCGGTTATGTTTTTCCATATTTCCCCTAAATAATAAATTCTATTCATTTTTTTTATCATCTTTGAGCTGAAACTAAAAAGGTCAATTATATGAATATTTTAGGGTTAACTGTTATCTAAGATTCATTATATAAGATTCATACAATATTATTAATAAAATTACCTTTTTAGAGCCGGCTCATTTATTTTTAACCTTATTTGACAAAAAGTAAGCCAATGAAAAGTATTGCATTCTTCAACAATTTCATTAAAAAATTTTTCATTATAAATAAAGGACTTTGTACAATTCTTGTTTGTTGGAAAAAACTATAATTATAACTATACATTTAACTATTAAAATCGAATGTGAAGAGATTTGTGTATAAATTTTCAACAACTGGTGTGCTAAAATATTCAACAGTGAAAAATTGTGATTTTGTTGAATAATCGAAGCTTCAGATTATTTCTTAAAATTATTGTAGAAAAATTCAACTAATTCGATTTTTCAAAATTTACCCTTTGACCATCCAAATTAATCCCATTAAACTGTTATAATATAATTACTTATAGAAATTGGAAATGCTGAAGCATTTTAACGGCACATCAGTTGACTGATAGTATTGTCGAATTCAAACAAATATTGAGGAAAATAAAATGGTTGCACTTTATGTTTTATTAGGCTTTATCCTTTTATTATTAATTGATGCATTTGTAATTAAAGCAGAAAAAAAATATCACCCGGCTTTTAAGAAGAAATATGAAATTATTGAAAATATTGTTTTTGATAATATTAGTGTTGCTATTCCCGCAGATTCGTATGTATCAAGAGGTCATACCTGGGCTGAACTGTTGGGGAATGGATTAGTGAAAGTAGGTGTAGATGAATTTGTCTTAAAATCAGTCGGTAAGTTCATTGTAACAAAAATTACAAAGCCCGGGACATTAATTAAAAGCGGTGACCCCGTTATTGAGGTAAAGATCGGAGAAAAAATGATAAATCTGCGTTCACCCATCGATGGAACAATAAATTATATTAATGATAATCTAATAGGGAAAAACATTTCTGATCCTTATGGTGAAGATTGGGGAGTGATAATGTCTCCCGTCAATTTCGATAAAAATGCTTCTTCACTGAGAACTAATGAAAATGTTATTGAATGGATGAAATCGGAATTCTTAAAATTAAAAAATTACCTGAGAGATAATGTTGTTCAGCCTTACCTACCGGACGGAAATACCCAATTAGCTGGAGCTACAATGTTTGACGGGGGTAAAATAGTTGAGGGGGCGGTATCCCAGCTTAACCAGGAATCTATTAAAAAATTTGAAGATGAGTTCTTAAAGCTATAAAGGAATATTGGTATAATGGTATAATGGTATAAAGAATTATTTTACCCCCTTATAAACCCTATATCTTATACCTCTATATCCCAACAGTTGTAGAACTATTATTATTATGAAAGGTAAATACTAAAAATGTCGGAACAGATTGGATTACTATTCGATGCTTCAGAATGTATTGGCTGCGGCAGCTGTTATGAAGCTTGTAAAAAAGAGAATAAACTTCCTGAAACAAATAAGGATTATCTCAAAGATCATTTATCGGATAAAACTTATACTGTGGTTGAAGAATACGGTGATATATATGCTAGAAAAATGTGTATGCATTGTAGCGAACCAACATGTGTTTCGGTTTGTCCAGTTGGAGCATTTGAGAAAACAAAATTAGGTCCAGTTTTATATGATGCTGAAAAATGCATTGGATGTCGGTATTGTATGCAGGCTTGCCCGTATAATGTTCCAAGATATGAATGGGGGACAACATCTCCCAGGGTTAGAAAATGCATTTTATGTTATAATAGATTAAAAGAAGGAAAGTTAACTGCTTGTGCTGAAGCATGCCCGGTTGAAGCTACAGTTTGCGGTAAAATGTCTGATATTATTAAAGAAGCAAAGAAAAGAATTAAAGAACATCCCGATAAATATTATCCGCATATATACGGACTAGAAGAAGCTGGCGGAAGCAATGTATTAATTATTTCTCCTGTTCCTTTTGAACAGCTCGGCTATTCTTCAAAAGTGCCGAAACAATCGATGCCTACTTTTACAATGCAGGCTATGGAAAAAATCCCTTCTGTTGTATCAGTTGGGGGAATTTTCCTTACAGGAATGTATTGGCTAACAAAAAGAAAAAATCAAATAGCTGAAGAAGAAAAACTTAATTCGGAAAAAGGCAGATAACATGAAAAAATTCTTTTCTTATATGACCTTCTGGAAGGCAGTAAGCATTATTATTGCTGTAATTGGAATTTATTCTTTAATAGTCAGGTTCTCAAAGGGATTAGGTGCTTCAACACATCTATCCGATGCCGTTCCCTGGGGTTTATGGATTGGCTTTGATTTTATTGGTGTTGGTTTAGCCGCAGCCGGTTTTACGATTGCTGCTACTGCACATATTTTTAATAATCATAAATATGAATCAATTGCCCGCCCTGCAATATTAACTGCCTACATCGGCTATATGATGGTTGTAGCTTTGTTAGTAATCGACCTGGGAAGACCTGAAAATTTTTGGCATCCTCTTGTTATGTGGAATGTCCATTCAGTAATGTTTGAAATTACGTGGTGTGTTATCTGCTATTCAACTGTATTAACAATTGAATTTGCCCCGGTTATTCTTGAAAAATACAAATTAACAAAATTGATTAATATTGTTAAAAAAATTACTATCCCGGTTGTAATATTCGGAGTATTGTTTTCTACATTACATCAATCATCTTTTGGTTCACTATATTTAATTGCACCTGCAAAAGTATATCCTTTATGGTATTCTTCTTTTTTGCCTGTCCATTTCTTTATTTCATGTATCGCTGCTGGTTTATCTATGATTATTCTTGAAGCATATTTATCTGCGCGGGCATTTAATCAGGGATTAAATATTCGGATTCTCTCGGGGTTAGGTAAGGGAGTATTGATTGTTATTACTGCTGAGCTAATTTTCAAATTTTCTGATTTAGTTTTAACAGGCAAGTTGCCATTATTATTTGCGTATGCAAATGAAACATACATATTCTGGCTTGAAATAATTTTAGGTTCAGTCATACCTATCTTGATTCTAACTCATCCCCGGTATAAAGTGAATAGAACAGGTTTGTATTTTGCTTCAATATTTACAATTTCAGGATTTATTCTTAATAGAATGAATGTCTGTGTAACATCTTTAGTAAGATCTTCCGGACAGGTATATAGACCTTCATTTGAAGAAATCGGGATTACTTTATTTCTTTTATTAGCAGCCATGGTTGCTTTTAAATTGGTTGTTGAAAATTTTCATGTGTTTGCACGTGAAGATTCCTTTAAAGAAAAGGGGGAAGAGTTAATTGCTCTTCAATCTAAACAACAGATTTTATCAAACGATTAGGTTTTAAAACAAAATGAAAACAAATAATAACAATTTGCCGGGAACCTCCAATGAAATGAAGTGTATTTGGATGACTTCACAACAGGTCGCATATAAGTTATGCGACATGGAATATGATTGTGAAAATTGTGAATTTGACAAAGTTTTCAGAAACCATTCAGTAAGAATGAATGAACAAAATTCGGAGAACAATTCTGCCGATTCTCATCTGCTTGAAAATTTAATTAAAAGAATGGAGGATGAGTGTTTTGATGATAAATTGATTTATTTAAGAAATCAGCTTGTAATCAAAAACTTGTTTGGAAATGCCTATTATCTGGGAATAAATCCTATTCTTCTTTGTTTAATTGAAAATGTAAATTCCATACTAGAATTTCCCAAAAATGATGTCAAAAAAAACCAGTCAATTTTTACAATCGAAGGCAATTGGGGTAAAAAGGATTTTATCTCTCCAATTAACTTTTTAATAATAGGTAAAATCAGTGTATCTCCATATAAATTTAATCAGAACAAATGGCATTCGGTTATCTTATTTAATGATAATGAAATGGATGATATTCAATTGACAAAAGATGAATGGCTGCTTGAAAAAAATAGTGCTATTTCTTATCTAAAAAACCAGGTAGAAATTAAACCAGGTATAGGGAATAGCTTATTGGATGGGGGCGAACCAGTTCAGTATCTCTATCAATACCTTGGTAAAAAAGAGTTTCTGAATCTTCTAAATGGAGTTTTTAAATAGCATAATGATTCCAGTAAGAAAATTAGTTGAAAGTGAAGTTATTATTATCTAAGTTTGTGCAAAGATATGTTAGGGGAGTCGGGATGAAAACTAAATTATGGAATCGGCTTAGCATAAGATTGATTGTTGCGATATCCATCATTCTTATAATTATTCTGTCAATTTATACATATATATCTATTAATAACCTTGAAGGATATTTAACCAGGAATAGTATACAAAATGCTAATAATATTAGCGATTTGATAAAAAAATCAACACGCTATAGTATGCTTTTAAATAGGCGTGAAGATGTATATCAGATTATTAATACGATAGGCACAGAAGAAGGTGTAAGAGGAATAAGGATATATAATAAACAGGGGACAATAATTTTTTCCACAGATTCAACTGAGATTGATAAAAAAGTAAACTTGACTGCCGAAGCATGCATAGTTTGCCATAATTCAGAAATTCCATTAAATACTCTCTCCAACCAGAACAAAATGAGAATATTTACTACTCCGGATAAAAAGAGAGTTTTAGGATTAATAAACCCTATTCATAATGAGAATGACTGCTATTCGGCTGATTGTCATGCACATTCTCCTAAGATCCAATTCCTGGGAGTTCTTGATGTTATGGTTTCACTGGCACCTCTTGATTCAATAAAAACAGAAACTGCCAAAACAACTATTATTAATTCCGGTATAATTACCATTGTTACTGCTCTGGCATGCGGTGTTTTTATTATTTTATTAGTTAATAAGCCGATGAGAAAATTATCAAAAGGAATTGAAGAAGTCGGTAAGGGAAACCTTGAATATAAAATTCCTATTGATTCAAAAGATGAACTTGGTAAAGTGGCAAAACGTTTTAATGAAATGTCTTCAAAATTGAATGAAGCGTATGAATCAATAAAGAACTGGTCCGAAACTTTAAATGAAAAAGTAAAGGAAAAAAGCGAAGAACTTAAAAATATTTATAACCAGGTAAATCAAATAGAAAAACTTGCATCACTTGGGAAACTTTCCGCAACCGTTGCACATGAGCTTAATAATCCCCTCGAAGGAATTTTAACATACAGCAAACTTATTACAAAAAAATTAAAAAAAGTTGATGAAAATGGAGAATATTCTCAAATAATAGATTATTTACAATTAATATCTGATGAATCAGCGAGATGCGGCAAGATTGTAAAAGATCTGCTGCTGTTTTCTCATAAAGAAAACAGTGAATATCACGATGAAGATATCAATGCGTTAATGGATAAAAGCATAACTCTTATCATCCATCACCTTGATATTAATAGCATTAAACTTGTTAAAGAATATTCCAAAACCAGTTTAATGATTTCATGCAATGCTCATAAAATTCAGCAGGCATTTATGGCTTTATTAATTAATGCAATTGAGGCAATGCCGCTCGGAGGGAAAATAATTGTTAAAATTGATGAAGCAGCAGATTATGCAATCATCAGGATAGTAGATGAAGGAACAGGAATTTCTGAAAAAGATTTACCCCATATTTTTGAGCCTTTTTATTCAACTAAAGAAGCGCCAAAAGGAACAGGGCTGGGATTAGCTGTCACTTACGGTATCATTAATCATCATTATGGAAGTATTAAGGTTGAAAATACTTCTCATGATGGTACAACATTTAAAATAGAACTACCCAAAATTAAAAACTCTTAGCGGGGAATAATTATGAACGGAAAAGAAAAAATCTTAATAGTTGACGATGAAAGAATAGTCAGGGAATCACTACTCCATTGGTTTGAAGAAGACGGTTATGATGTCGAATCGGCTGAAGACGGTGAAATAGCACTGAAAATGTTTGATAAAAGTAAATATGATCTTCTGCTTGTGGATATGAAAATGCCGGGTATCAGCGGGCTTGAACTTCTAAAAAAAATAAAAGAAATTGATAAAGAAACCATTGTTATTTTAATTACTGCCTTTGCCTCGGTTCCTTCTGCAATAACTGCATTAAAAGATGGTGCGTATGACTATGTTACCAAACCGGTAGACCCGGATGAATTAGCTCATCTCGTAAAGAAAGCGCTGGAACAGAAAGCACTTAAACATGAAAATATACAGCTTAAAGAGAATATAGAAGAAATTATTAAACCCGATAATTTTATCGGCGAAAGCCCGCAGATGAAAAAAATATTTGAACTGATTCATACAGTTGCATCTACAGATACTACGGTTATGATAAGGGGCGAAAGCGGAACCGGTAAAGAGCTAGTTGCAAAAGCGATTCACATAAATAGTAAAAGAAAATATTTCCCGATTATACCTGTTAACTGCGGAGCTATAACTGAAACTTTGCTGGAAAGTGAACTTTTTGGACATGAAAAGGGAGCATTTACCGGTGCTCAATATAAACGCAAAGGTAAATTTGAAATGGCTGACGGCGGAACCATCTTTCTTGATGAGATCGGTTCTATTTCATCAAAAATGCAAATTGAGCTTTTAAGGGTAATCGAAACTAAGCAATTCAGCCGTGTTGGAGGTAATCAATTAATTAATAGTGATTTTAGAGTAATCATTGCAACTAACGAACCTCTGGAAGATCTTGTTAAGCAAGGGAAGTTCAGGGAAGATCTCTACTATAGATTAAATGTATTTTCGATCGTTGTTCCGCCATTAAGAGAAAGAAGGACTGATATACCCATTCTTGCGTATTATTTCCTTAACAAGTTTGCTACCGCGATGAATAAACCGGTAACAAATATTTCAAAAGAAGCTATGGATTTTCTAACTAATTATGATTGGCCCGGTAATGTAAGGGAATTGGAGAATGCTATTGAAAGGGCAGTGGTTATCGGCAAAGAAAATAATATACATGTTAAGGATTTACCCTTCCATGTCTCCGCAAACAATATAGTTAATGAAAATGGTGAAAAGTCCCTGGCTTCAATGGAATGTAAATATATTCTTCAAGTTCTTAATGAAAATAACTGGAATATTTCAAGAAGCGCTACTATATTGGAGATAGATAGAGTTACACTATACAATAAAATAAATAAATATGGTTTGCGTAATAAGAACTAGTTAAAATGGGAACAAATGGATATAAATGTTGTTCCAATTCATCTATCAAATTCGGGGCTTCTTGATGATATCCTTATAGAACTTTCAAAAAGGTTTAATTCCCGCGTAAATTTAGTTGAATTGAAGATAAATATTGAATCGGCTTTTTCTATAGAAAGGAAGCAGTTCTTTTCTACTCAATTACTTGCTAATGCAATAAAACTATCCGAAAATATTAATGGTAAAATACTTCTGCTCACCGAATTTGATCTTTATGTACCTGCTTTAACATTTGTATTTGGGGAAGCGCAGCTAGGAGGAAAGCATTCCATTGTTTCTTTGTGCCGGCTGCATGAAGAATTTTATTCAAGCAGCTCCAACTATAACCTTCTTTTAGAAAGATCCTTAAAAGAAATACTGCATGAGCTCGGTCATAATTTTGGTTTAAAACATTGTCTTAATTGGGACTGTGTTATGCATGCCTCTTTAAGTATTGAGGAGGTCGATATTAAAGGAAATCAATATTGTAAAACATGTGCGCCAAGCGTAAACGGGTATAAAATATACTAATCGAAAGGACAGGGCTCTTTTCATTCAACCATTTAAGATGACAATGGGAAATAGCAAATCTTTCACATTACCTGACTGCCAATAAGTTTTTTGATTTCGCCGTAATTATAAAAAATACTATATTTATTATATTCAAATTTATTTAACAAATCCGGTTATAAAGCCCTAATATGATTAAGGTCAATAACATTACCAAAAGATTTCCGTCAACAACAGCACTTAATAAAATTTCACTTAAAATAGAGGATAGAGAATTTTTCGGATTGCTTGGTCCTAATGGAGCCGGCAAATCAACTCTAATGAATCTGCTTGTTGGTTATTTGGATTCAGATGAGGGGGAGATTCTAATTGATAATGAGAAAATAACCAAAGACAATCTCGGAATTAAAAATAAGATAGGGCTTGTACCCCAGACTATAGCTCTTTATGAAGAAATATCCGCACAAGAAAATCTTGAAATCTTCGGTTCACTATTTAATCTTGATAAAAAAGATTTAAGGTATGCAATAGCTCAAAAATTAAAAATGGTCGGTTTATTTGAAAAAAGGAAAGAAAAAGTTCAAACCTTTTCAGGGGGTATGAAACGGCGTTTAAATCTGGCTGCTTCTTTGCTTCACGATCCGAAAATTATTCTTTGTGACGAACCAACAGTAGGAATTGATCCTCAATCTCGTAACGCGATATTCGAATTCCTGGAAAAATTAAATAATGATGAAGATAAGACTATTATCTATACAACTCATTATATGGAAGAAGCCGAGAGGTTATGCAATAGGATTGCAATTATTGATGAAGGAAATATAATTTCTGTTGGAACTCTGCCTGAGCTTTTAGATGGACTTGATTATAAGCAGACGATTTCGATCAGTAAAAACCATTTAACTGAAGGTAAAATTAATCTCTTTTCTTCATTTGGAAAATTGATTGAAGAAACCGACAAATATGTACTTCAACCTGCGGAAGGATTGAAACTCTCCGTTTTTTTTAGTGCTGTTGAAGAAAATGGGATTGGATATTCAAATATCAATATTAAAAAACCGTTGCTTGAAGATTTATTTCTGCACCTTACCGGTAAGAGTTTGAGGGATTAATAAAGATTACCAAATCGATAAAAATCTTATTAAATAATAAATAAATAAATTAGAAATGTAGAGAGAAATAATAATTTGAGAACAATATTAAACCTAATAAAAAAAGAATATATACTATTTTGGAATGATAAAGTTGATGTTAGTTTAACTTTTATTGTTCCGGCATTTCTTATACTTCTCTTTGGTTCTATTTTCAGCGGAGGCGGAAGTAGTCCAAGCGGAATTCAACTGGCTTTTTTAAATGAAAGTAATGCCGATATTGCTAAAAAAATTGAATTTACTTTGGATACTACAAAAACCTTTGCAATGGTAAAAACTTTTACTAATGATGAAGGGAAAGAAGTTAAATTTGATACAGCATCAATTAAAAAATATGTAAGAGAAGGGAAATCATCTGCTGCATTGGTAATTCCTAAAGATGCATATTCGGATACTTCATTCGGATTGAAACTTAATTTTTATTATGATCCAAAGAATGAAATGGAAATGCAAATAATCCAAGGATTGCTTCAGCAGACAATAATGACGCAGATACCTGAAATATTTAATTCAAGTATGGTTAACCGGGCCCAGGAATATTTGGGAAAAGACAGCGGTGTTACTTTTATGAAAAATATTGCGTCCGTCGTAGGCAAGTATTTTAATGTTGATACTTCGGTAATTATGAAAAACTGGTCACTTAATTTAAAAGATTCAACTCTTAATGATTCTGCTTCTAAAGGAACCTCGGATTTTTTCAAGAATATTATTAAGTTCAATAAACAGCAATTAGTTGGAGAGAATGTAAACAATCCAAATGCAACCAGAAGTGTAGGGGGATGGGCAATGATGTTCCTATTATTCAGTATAACCGCATCAGGTGCATCTTTGTTTATTGAAAAGCAGAACGGTGTTACCTTAAGAATTCTTTCATCGCCTGTTTCAAGATTGCATATTTTGTGGAGTAAATATATTTACAATATTTCAATCGGAATTATCCAGCTGATTGCTTTATTTTTTACGGGTTATCTTTTTTTCGGAATAGATATTTTCTCTAATTTTTTTAACCTGCTTTTAATAATATTTGCTTCTTCTGCAGCTGCTACATCATTTGGGATGGTGTTAGCGGCCTTAAGTAAAACACCTGCTCAAGCAAGAGGTTTAGGTACATTTTTAATTTTAACAATGAGTGCAATCGGCGGGGCATGGTTTCCAACTTTTATACTCCCTTCCTTCATTCAGACTTTGAGTAAATTAACTTTGGTTTACTGGTCTATAGAAGGATTTCTGCAGGTTTTATGGAGAGGTGCCGGTACTATTGCAATTCTGCCTTATGTTGGAATACTCTTAGGAATAGCTGTAATAGTTAACATGGTAAGTATATGGCGGTTTCAAAAAGGAAATATTTTTTAACAAAGCTAAAAGTAAAAAGTATAAAGTCAATAAGTTTTGTAAATTTTGGTTAAATTATTGAACGTTTGTTTTTAAAATATCCCAAAAGATTATTATAAATTTTAAGAGAATAAAATGAGAAAAACTGATGGCAAGAAAGATTTCCCGTTAAATACACTGGCATTTCTTAAAAAACTTTCAATGAATAATAATAAAGAATGGTTCGAAGAAAACAGGGAAATGTTCAAAAGTAATTTTCTTCAGCCTGCATTACAATTTGTAGTTGATCTTGGTGAAAAGCTTCAGACAATTGCACCTGGTATTAAAGCTGTGCCTAAAATTGATAAATCGATTTTCCGGCTGCATAGAGATGTAAGGTTTAGTAAAGATAAATCCCCTTATAAAACTAATTTGGGTATATATTTCTGGGAGGGTAATAGAAAAAGAATGGAATGTTCGGGACTTTATTTTCATATTGATCCGAAAACATATTTCCTTGGAGCAGGTATGTATATGTTATCAAACGATTTGCTAAAAGCTTACAGGGAAAAAATATATGACCCGGTTTTAGGAAAGCAATTAAATAGTTTAGTTAAAAAGATAATGAAAAAAGAGGGCTATAATCTGGGAGGCAAATCCTATAAAAGAGTTCCAAAAGGATATGATCCTGAATATCCGTATGCCGACTATCTTCTTCATAACGGTTTTTATATCTATTATGAAGGTAAAAACATAAATGATCTCGTAAAAGATCCGGTAAACTTTTCATTTAAAATATATAAAGATATGCTGCCGGTTCATCAGTGGCTTGTGAAGAACTTAGGATAGGTGTATAAAAGTATATGGTATAGTGATAAAAATATTTAGTATAAGATGTAAGTTGTCGTTGGAAAAGGGGAAGAAGCTTTGGTCATTCATTATAATTCATTTCATTCAATTGTCCGTAATTTGTTGGTTTGATTATTGAAATTTGAATGTTGTTTTTTGAACATTAAACTCTGTATTCAATCAAAAATCAGACTTTTTGTAACTAAATTGAAATTTTAATTAGGGTAATTTTAATAGAGTAATAAATTCAATTATTCTTCCTGTTAACCACTTTTTCATATTTCTTAGGCTTAATGCCCGCCTGATTCTTTTTTCTGTTTACATTGAATTCTTGAATAGAAGTAAAATTGTCTTATTCGAATTACAATTGATTTTTTAGGTCTATGTATCTATTTTAATTATCTTAATTATTTTTATTATAAAGTTACTGAGTAGGGTATAATTATGGCTATGATGGCCAAAATGAGAAGTTTAGCACCTGCTTTTATTCTAACTGTAGGCGGGTTGTTTGTTCTATTTATGGTAGTATCATCTTCCAATGTTATGGAAGCTTTAGGAGTTAGAACTAATAATGTCGGTTCAATTAATGGTCAGGATATTAGTTATAATGATTTTGCAAAAGCAGTTGATCAGCAAATGGAAATGCAAAAAAAACAAACCGGTAAAGATGTTGACCAGGATAACATGGACCAGTTTAGAGATCAAGTATGGCAATCTTTAGTCAATGAAACACTTGTTGAGCAGCAAATAAAGAAATATAATATTAAAGTCTCGAATCAAGAGATTAGGGATATTATTCTTGGGGATAATCCACCTGAGTTTCTAAAGCAAAACTTTATCGATTCAACTGGAAAATTTAACAGAGCTATGTATGAAAATGCTCTTTTCGATGCAAGGAATAAAGATATACTCGTTCAGGCTGAAGATTA
The DNA here is from genome assembly GCA_963739895.1 of uncultured Ignavibacteria bacterium. GTDB lineage: Bacteria > Bacteroidota > Ignavibacteria > Ignavibacteriales > Ignavibacteriaceae > CAVQBP01. Next base: position 19,791 of record CAVUCR010000015.1, read on the forward strand.
TGTTAGACAATCAAGACTGCGGGAAAAATTGCAAAGCATGCTGGCTGCATCGATTAACATTAGTAACGGAGAAATTTTAAGAGATTTTATAGATAAGAATACCAAAATAGATGCTGAATATGCTTTGGTTAGCTTAACTCAATTTCCGGATTCACTATTTAAAATTTCAGATGATGATTTAAAGGATTATTACAATAATAATCTTGATAAATATGAAATAAAACCTCAGAGAAAATTAAAATTTGTCCTTTTTTCAAATCAGCCGACTTCAAAAGATACTGTGCGAATTCAGCAGGAGCTTTTAAGCATAAAGAAAAAATTGGATGACGGTTCCTTAAAATTTGAAGATGCTGTTAATTTATATTCTTCGATCCCGTATTCAAAAGATACTTTAATCATTTCGAGATACAGTGAAGCTGCAGCTAAATTAATATATAAAGTTAATTCGGGAATAGTTGGTCCTGTTTTAACAAACGAAGGATATACTCTTTATAAAGTGGACGGAACAATCCCTAGTAATGAGACTATGGTTAATGCTTCTCATATTTTAATAAACCAGTTTGGAAGTGACCAAAAAAATTATGAAGAAGCCATGAAGATTTATAAATCTTTACAAGAAGGTGCTGATTTCAGTAAAATGGCAATACAGAAATCAGGTGATAGGGGCAGTGCCGTAAAAGGTGGTGATCTTGGCTGGTTTGGAAAAGGGGCAATGGTTGCAGAATTTGAGAAAGGAGCTTTTAACGGGCCTATCGGAGTTGTTCAGAAACCTATTAAAACTAATTATGGATACCATATTATCAGGGTTAATGGAAAGACAAATAAAAAATATATAACGGAAAAAATTGTTGAGCCTGTTAAAATTTCTCCAACAGCAATTGATGCTAACTATAATGCAGCACAAGATTTTGCTTACATTGCAAAAAAGAATGATTTCAATAGTGAAGCAAAATTGATGAATTATAAAATCAAAGAGACTCCTGATTTTTATAAAGATGCAGTTATTATTCCGGGGATAGGTATGAGTAAAACTCTTGTTGATTTTGCATTTGATAATGATTTAAATTCAATTAGCGATGCTTTCAAAGTTAGGGAAGGTTATATTGTTGCTGAAGTTTCTGAAATAATTAAGGAAGGGATAAGGCCCTTTGATCAAGTAAAGAATCAAATTAAACCTATTGTTCTTAGGGAAAAGAAATTTGAGAAAGTAAATGAAACTGCTAAGAAAATTAAAGATAAAATAAACGGAAATTTAGATAATGCACCTTCAATAGATCCTAAAGCAGTAGTTGATACAACCGGAAGATTTCCAGCTACAGGACCTGCTCCTAAAGTAGGAAGAGATTTTGCATTCCTGGAAAAAACAAAAGAATTGGAATTAAATAAAATTTCAGAACCGGTTAAAGGTAACCTTGGATACTATTTAATTAGAGTAATTTATAGAACTCCATTTGATTCTTCTTCATTTGCTATTCAGAAAAATACTATAAGAAATAGCCTGGTGGAACAAAAGAAGCGCTCTTTTTTTAGTGAATGGCTGGCAGAGTTAAGAAAAAATGCTGATATAGTTGATAAAAGGTATTTATTCTACAATAGGTAATTTAATATATAAATTATTTCAATCCCCAATTTATACTTACGGGTAAAAATTGGGGATTTTTTTTATCCTGAATATTTTTCATTTTATAGTTAAAACTGCCTGAAATAAACAAACCATGAAAAATTTAATTATTTTTACATTCCTTTTTTCTGTTTCGGTAAGTGCTCAATATAATGATAAAAATTTTAGTCTTGGTTTAAACTTTGTATACACTACCAATGCAAGAATTTTTTTGAATCCTAATTCCCCGAGTCCCATTGAAAGGAACAATTCTTTTGGTTTAACTGATATAATTAATCCCGGAATAAACTTCAGGTACAAAATGTTTGAAGGGGTTCTTCTTGATTTAAATCTGGAATATATGAGAAGTACTGCAACAGGAAATAATGAAAAGGTGGTTACAAATACAGGACTCAGATATATTAAAGTTGAAGATGGTTTTAAATTGATACCTGTGGAACTGTCCATATATTATATAATACCGTTTTCTACCGAAAAATTTAAATTTTTAATGGGAGGCGGCTTAGGTTATTATTATGGAAGTATGATAAGAAAATTTGGAGATGCTGAGGTTTCAAATGTTGAAAGAAATTCAGCTTACGGGATTCAAGTAGCCGTTGATATGAATTATCTATTAAGAGAAAATATAGCGTTTAAATTCGAAATGAAATTCCGGGATTCGCAATTTACAGTTAGAAGCAGGTATAATAGACAACAATATAATTACAACGGGACGAAAGTAACTGTTACGCGGCAGGAGTTTGATTCAAAAATTGATATAAACGGGGTAACTTTTATCCTTGGAACTATATTGTATTTTTAACCGGGTCTAAGGGGAAAGGTTTAAATTCCGTTTATAAGATTCTGAAAATTTTATAAAAATAATATTGCTAATTCTTTTTGTTTTCTTTTTTCTATCCATTAATTTTAAAGTTATGAACAACAAAATTGTGTATCTTGCAGGTTTTATGGGTGCAGGGAAAAGTACTGTAGGACCAATATTAGCTAATACATTAGGTTGGGATTATTTTGATCTTGATAGGGTTGTTGAAGATAGACTGGGGAAAAAAATAAAAACAATTTTTGAAGAAAATGGAGAACCGTTTTTCAGGCAGGTGGAAAGTGAAATTCTTAAAGAGCTTTCTAACAGCAGGAATGTAATTATATCCCTTGGGGGAGGCACAATAGTTAATCAGGCTAATTTAAGGTTAGTTAAAAATACAGGAAAAATTGTATACCTGAAGGCTTCTGTTGATTCTATTTATAAAAGGGTAGCATTTAAAAGAGACAGACCCAATTTAATAATTGAAGGGGAAGAATTTTCTAAGGAAAAACTGGTTCAGAAAATAAATAACTTATTTATCGCGCGTGAAAAGTTTTATAACCAGGCAGATGTTACTATTAATACTGATGGTATTTCAATCGGAGTAACCGTAGATAAACTTGCTAAAATAATAACTGATGAATTTGAAATTAATAAAGGCGTCTAAATTTTGAAGAAGATTAAAGTTAAGCTTACAAATAGTTCTTATAATATTATTATCGGAAAAAATTGTTATTTGCAGATAGTTCAAGAAATAAAAAAGCTGGATTTAAATAAAAATATATTAATTGTGATCGATCAAAGTGTAAAAAAATATTGGGAAAAATATATAAAAAAACCTTTTGAAAATTTTGAACATAGGATTGAGTATTATCTCCTTAAACCGGGAGAAAGTTCAAAATCATATATTGAATTAAATAAGATTTATTCTTTCCTGCTTAAAAATAATTTCGGACGCGATACATTGATCATCGCAACAGGCGGAGGAGTAACGGGTGATTTGACAGGTTATGCGGCATCCACTTTTATGAGAGGTGTTCAGCTAATTCATGTTCCTACAACATTGCTTGCTGCTGTCGATAGTTCGATCGGGGGGAAAACCGGGATAAATTTTAACACTAAGAAAAATATGATAGGCACTTTCTACCAGCCGAAATTTGTTTTAATCGATATTAATTTTATTTCATCGCTTCCTAAAAAAGAAATTACATCGGGTGCTGGTGAAATAATAAAATATGCATTTTTATCAAACGATAATTTTTTTGAGTATTTAAGAGAAAATATAGAGAAAGTTTATCATAATGATGAAGAAATTATCAATGAATTAATTATAAAATCTGCCTTAATAAAAGCTTCCGTAGTTTCCCAAGATGAGAAAGAAGCCGGGTTAAGGAAAATTTTGAATTTAGGCCATACATTTGCGCATGCTATCGAAAGCGATCTCAACTTTAAAATAAAACATGGTGAAGCTGTAATTGCAGGAATTATCGCTGCTCTTTATCTTTCATATAAAACCGGGGTTCTAAAGAAAAGCAGGATGTCGGAATTTTTATCACTCCCATTAAAAATTAATTTACCTCAAATTATTAAGAACCTCAATGAAGAGAATATGGTTAATATTATGCACCTGGATAAAAAAAGCAGGGATGGTAAGATAAATTTTGTGTTACTATCTGAACTGGGGAAACTATTAATTGATGTTAAAACAGTTGAAAAGAATATCCTTTATTCCATTGATAGGATGAAGAAAATTATTGATTGTTAACATTTCAAAAGAATTCTAATTTTAATCGTATGTATAAGTGTTTTTATTCACCAGCTGTAAATTTCTGGCTTTACTATTAGTTGATGCCGAATATTGTGATATATTTAGTTTGATATGTTAAATAAATAGATTTGTTTAAAAGAGGAAAACTGTCGATTCTTTGAGGGCATAAAGAATCGACAGCTTGTGTGTCATTTTGTGGAGGGGTGCTATGCTTAAACTATTTTCTATTTCGTATTAAATTATTCAATAGGTGTGCCAGCAATATATTGTTGAATTTTCAGCGAATTTCATATAATTTATCCATTACCGGTAAAACTTACTATGGATGCATATTTTTTACCGGAATCTATTAATTGCGGTGATAGTAAATATATTTCAGTATTCTGGGTTTAAAATAGGAACTGCCGAAGTGTTACTCCGGCAGTTAGAGTGTTATAAGGAGAGGTGCTATGCTTAAAAAGTTATTATAAATATTACAAGCATTGTGCCAAATAAATTAAATTGATTTTGATACCAAAAAGAATCTTTTAATTTTATTTTAATTTTAAATTGAGACATAGGGAGTTGAAATGTTTAATTCGGATTTTGATGTGCTGATAGATTATAAAGAGGAAATAAAAAAGTTAAAGAAAAAGTTAAATGCTGTGATTCTTGCGCATTATTACCAGGAATCGGAAATACAGGATTTGGCTGATTTTGTTGGCGATAGTCTAGATTTATCTAAAAAAGCAAAATCAACAACTGCAGATGTAATTGTCTTTGCAGGTGTCCATTTTATGGCAGAGACTGCTAAGATATTAAATCCAAATAAGATGGTTTTACTTCCAGATCTAGAGGCGGGATGTTCATTAGCAGACAGCTGCCCGGCAACTTTATTTAAATCTTTCAGAGAAAAATATCCTGAACATATTGCAATCTCTTATATAAATTGTACTGCAGAAGTTAAAGCTTTAAGCGATATCATTTGTACTTCAAGTAATGCAGAAAATATTATTAACCAAATCCCTATTCACAAACCAATACTTTTTTCTCCAGATAGAAATCTTGGAAAATACTTAGTGAAAAAAACCGGCAGGGACATGCTTTTATGGGATGGAAGTTGTATAGTGCATGAGACTTTCAGCGAAAGGAAATTAATCGATTTAAAAACAGAATATCCCGAATCAAAAATAATTGCTCATCCTGAGTGTGAGGATATTATTTTAGATAGAGCTGATTTTATCGGTTCTACAAGTAAATTATTAAAATTCGTTAAAGAGGATCCCGGGCAAATTTATATTGTAGTAACTGAACCGGGTATTATACACCAAATGGAAAAAATATCACCATCTAAAAAATTTATTCCGGCACCCCCGGATAAAAATTGCAATTGTAACGAATGCCCCTTTATGAGATTAAATACTTTGGAGAAGTTGTATTTATGCATGAAAGAAAAAACTCCGCAAATTACTATGAGTAAGGAATTAATAGAAAGAGCCCTGCTTCCAATAGAGCGAATGTTTGAGATGAGTTAAGATTTTTTCAGAATTACTTTAAAAGTTGTACCTTCCCCCGGGGCGGAATTTTTAACCATTATTTTTCCATTATGATAAACTTCTATAATTCTTTTTGAAAGGCTTAAACCTAAACCCCATCCTCTTCTTTTTGTACTGTAACCTGGTCTAAAAACATCTTTTCTTCTTTTTATATCTATACCTTTCCCATTATCAGTGACATCAACTTCCACCTTATGTTTAAAATCTACTACATTTATTTTTATTTCTCCTTCTTTATGATTCTATAGCATCTAGAGAATTTTTTATTAGGTTTTCAATTACCCATTCGAACAATTCAGAATTTACAGCAGCAGTAGCATTTTTATCACCGTCAATTTGGAGATCTACTTTCTTACCAGTCTGTGGGAGTCTGCGCTGAAAATAATCAACTACTTTCATAATTTCATCATAGACTACTTTGTCTTTAATTTCAGGAGTTGCCCCTATTTTTGAGAATCTTTGTGTAATCTTATTTAGTTTCTCTACATCATTTGCTATTTCATCTGTAATATCAATAACCTTATCGGGATCAGTGTAATTGATTTTCAATATTTCAATCCAGCCCATTAAACTGGAAATGGGGGTTCCGAACTGGTGCGCGGTTTCCTTAGCCATGCCCACCCAGATATTACTTTGTTCACTACTCTTTATATTGCTGAATCCCAAATAACCTACAATAATAAATAGTGAAGCTATAAAAATTTGTAGGTATGGATAAAATTTTAATTTTTGTATTAAATCAGAATCTCCGTAGTGAATTTCATTTATAATAATTGAATCATTGTAAGTAACGATTATCGGCGGGTGTAAAGCATCCATCTCTTCAATCCTTTGTGTAAAGAATTTTTCTAATTCTGATTTACTTAGAGAAGGATCATATTTTACATTTCTTACATTCTTAATATCCGATTTAACATTTATATCTACTTTATTTTTTGCATCCGTTAATATTAAGGGGAAGTCAATAGGTTTAATAATGTTATCGAATAAAAAAGTAAGATCAGCATCGGTTTGAGTGGCGTTTGCAACATACTCAATTCCTTTGGCATATAATTGTGCAATTTGTCTCTCTCGTTCTTGAAGCTGCTGCACCAGGTTTTGAGTATAAAAGAGTGTTCCGCCGGCAATTACAATTGCAATAATAATTAAAAATATTTTAAAGTTTAATGAAGCAGGTCCGCCTGCCATTTTCATAGTTATTCTCTCTTCATGCTGAAGTTTTTTTAGAATAGGATTTATCCAGGTAAAATAATAAAAGAAATTAAACAAATGTTAAATAGAAATTATAATCCCTTAAAATCTCACTGGACAAAAAAAGTCTGAGTTCGATTAGGGCCTACCGAAATAATATCTATTTTAATCCCTGAATGTTTTACTAGGAAAGAAAGGTAATTCTTCGTTTCCTCAGGTAAATCGGAATAAGATTTACATTTTGAAATATCTTTCTTCCATCCTGGTAAAGTTTCATAAATAGGTTTAACAGAATCTAATTTACTTACATCAGTTGGAAATGATTTAAGACTTTTACCATTTAATTCATAACCGACACAAACCTTAATTTCATCGAATACTCCTAAAACATCAAGCTTTGTAATAGCGACGCAGTCAATACCATTAATCATGGCAGAATATTTAACTAGGAAAGCATCAAACCAGCCGCACCTTCTTGGTCTCCCGGTAGTTGCACCGTATTCGGCTCCGGTTTTCCTTAATTTTTCCCCAACTTCATCAATTAATTCGGTAGGAAAGGGGCCATTTCCCACACGGGTTGTATAAGCTTTTACAATCCCGTAAACTTGAGTGATTTTATTCGGTGGAATGCCTGTACCAATACATGCACCTCCTGATGTCGGGCTTGAGGAAGTGACATAGGGATATGTCCCATGATCAACATCTAATAAGGCACCTTGTGCACCTTCCATTAAAATAGATTTCCCCTCACTTATCGCACCATTTAAATAACTTGGAACATCTTTGACATATTTATCAATGGTCTTATCAAATTCCTGATACTCCTTTATTATTTCTTCTACATCTAGTTCAGCATGATTATAGACCTTCTTCAGGAGATTATTTTTTTCTTTTAAATTGACTCTTATTTTTTCTTCCAGGACTTTTCTGTTCAGCAGATCTACAATCCTAATTCCTTTACGTGCATATTTATCAATGTAACAAGGTCCGATTCCACGGCCTGTTGTGCCTATTTTGTTTTCCCCGCTTTCACTTATTGAATCCAGCAACTTGTGGTAAGGCATTATTAAATGTGCATTATGACTTATAAAGAGTCTGCCGTTAACTTTGATATTATTTTTTTCAAGCAGTTCGATTTCCTGGAGAAGAGCGGACGGATCGATTACTACTCCATTTCCTATAACACAGATTACGTTTTCTCTTAAAATACCTGATGGGATTAAATGCAGTATAAATTGTTTATCCCCAATTTCAACAGTATGCCCGGCATTTGCACCCCCCTGGTAACGGGCAACTATATCAACTTTTTCGCTCAAAATATCTACAATTTTCCCCTTCCCCTCGTCGCCCCATTGGCTTCCAACTAAAACAGTAACGTTCATAATTTTCCCTGATTTAAACTTAAAATATTAAGCAAAATAAAACTCCGAATAATAACCCGGAGTTTTATAAAATTAAGGAGTGATAAATTACATTTATGACGCAGAAAAACTATTTACTGCTTCTTCAACACTATTATAATATTCAAATATGGTGATAAGCTTAGTGATTACAAGCAGGCTTTGAATTTTATCAGTGACGTTAGCTAATTTTAAATTACCTTCGGCTTTTTTCATTGTAGTTAATCCTCCAATTAACATACCCAAGCCGGAACTGTTCATAAATTTAACATCATGGAGGTCTACAATTATATTCTTCTTCCCCTCATCAATATATTTATGAAGAAGTTCATTAAATTCCTTGGTGTCGTCACCACCCATCACATTTCCTTTTAATTCAAGCACTACTGCGTTGTATTTTTCTGTAGTTTTAACTTTCATTATTAAACTCCTTAAATTTTCAGTTAAATTTAGTTAGTTGATAATTCTTTTGCAAGTTAAAATAGGTTTTAGGAAGGAAAAATAAAATTATTTTTATAAAAATATCATTTTTTTTGCCTTATAAACCATCTTTAAAATTGGATCTAAAATTATAAATTATATAATCTTAAATTTAAAAACTTTTAAATATATTTCTTATATGACAGAAATTTGAAAATTAAAATGGAACAATTAAAAATCCTAAACGTCTAAAAAAATGAAAATCAAAAAAAACAAAGAAGATTTGCAGAATCCACAAATACTAAGTTTAGACGATGATTTTTCACTTATAAAAAGATTTATTGACGGTGAAGAATCAGTTTTTAGATTTATAGTTCAAAGGCATAAAGAAAAAGTAAGAAATATTATATACATGACAATGGGTTCAAATGATGATGTGGATGATATTGCACAGGAGGTTTTTATTACAGTTTATAGAAATTTGCACCAGTTTAAATTTCAGTCTCAGTTTACAACCTGGCTGTACAGGGTGACTGTAAATAAGTGCAAAGATCATATAAGAAAAATGAAAATAAGAAAAATTTTTTCACCGATTAAAGATTCGGATAGGGAAGTCGGGTATAACGTTTCGGTTGAAGAATCAAATACCGCTGAACTGGTTCATGATGCAATTAATAAATTACCCGATAAGTTACGTATCCCGTTATTATTAAAAGATATTGAAGGATTCAGCTATCAGGAAATTGCAGAGACGGTTCAATGTGAGATAGGAACTGTGAAGTCAAGAATATTTAGAGCAAGGGAAGGATTGAAGGATTTATTAAAGCCTTACGAGCAGGAGTTGATGTTATGAAAAATTTACAGAAAGATTTTAAATTTCTGTCAGCATATATTGATGATGAATTGACACCCGGAGAAAAATCAGAAATTGAAGAAAAATTACTGTCCTCAAGGGAACTTCAATCAAAATTAAAAGAACTAAAAAAGATAAAAGAATTAACCTCTTATTCTTTCAAGAAAATTGAAGAAAACCCGTACTTTGAAACCCGGGTAGGAGCTGCACTTGGCTTTAATAATCACCGTAAAAGTAAAATTAAAAAATGGTATCCTGCTATTGGATTTACGATCGTTACAATAGCCTTAATGTTAATATTAAAATTTAATCCAACTTTAATTGAAGATATAGTAAAACAGCAGAAAACAAATTTAACAGGTTTCTATACTGAAAATTTAAAACCGCTGCTTCTTACTGCAGGTTTAACAAATGAAGATATTTTCAATTTTGCTTTTTCGAAGCAATTACCGCTGGATAAATCCGATAGTAAATATTTGCTGTTGGGTTCCAAGTCAAATGGCGATAATTATTTTGAAATTAAAAATGCTAGTATAATTCCTTATGGAAATAGTATCGATAAGTTTGTAAAAGCTTTGAACTTAAACGGAGAACAGAAACTCCAGATGGATTCTATTCTCGATTCTTATGCCGATGATCTTCAGTCGCAGGTTTTGGTAAATGATAAAAATACTGTTGCAATAAATCCGAATTTATGGAATTATCACAAGGCGATATTTGCAGATATAATGGCATTTGCTAAAGATGCCAATAGGGCTGAATTCAATAGAATAGTTCCCTCGGGATATACTTTTTATGATAAACCGGAGGTCGTTAATTTTGTTCAGAAAATTAAGAACCGTCCCGATAGCCAGTATATATTTATAACGCCTGATTCGGTTTTTTCATCCACATTCAGTTTTGATAAAGATAAATTTCGAGCCGAGATGGAAAAATTCCATAAAGAACTGAAAGAAAATCTGAAAAACTTTGACAAGGAAGCTAAAGCATTCAAGTTTAATGTTATGATAGACAGCAGCCTGGCTAAAATGAAGCATGACAAATCATTTAATAAAAATTTTAAAATATATGTAGATTCAAATGTGTGCAGGATTGAATTGGGAAATATTCGTATCCCGCATATCGAACTTCCTAATTTTGATAGTATCGCAGCTCAAATTGATGAAGCAACTAAAAATATTAGAAGTTTTTCTTTTTCCATACCGCAATTTGACGGTAAAGATCACTTAAAATTTAACCTTCGAGACGGCGATTCAACACACAGTTTTGATATAAAAATTCCGGATGTCGATTCTTTGATAAGTTTGCATAGAAACTTTTTCTTTTCCCCCGGTGATTCAACCGCAGCTTTCAGATTTTTTCAGAATGATTCTTTGATAAATCAGAAAGAATTCCGCAAACAGATGCAAAAGCTTCAGAAAGAGATTGAAAAAATGAGAGAAGAAATGAATAATTTGAAAAAAGACATGAAGAAAGAAGCAAAAAAGTCCAATTCTGTTGAAATTTAAGATTTAACACATATTGATAATCTGTGCTACGAGTCTATCCCATAATTTTTCCGTTCATACATCTTTTCTTTACAAAAAACTAATTTTAATGTAATTTATCTTTAGATTATTGCATAAATACGCAAAAATTAGAAAAAATGAATTTAATAGAGACAAAATTTAAAAGAAATATGAAACTCCAGGCGTTTATTGGTTTAACCGCATTACTGCTTGTTTATAAAATAATCTACCCGGCCGGAAATTCTTTCCCTTTAATTATGTTAAATGAAATTTTAGTTATAGCATTAACCGTTTTTCTGATTCTTTATTTTATTGATCTTTTAGGGACTAAGCGGGTAAATCCTGTTTCACTTGTAATGAGTGTAGGGATTGTGACGGCAATTATTTTCTTCCTTATATCTTTTTCTGACACAATAATTAATGGTCTATTTAGTGATGTGAGTGAAAGAGTTAAAAATCCTGACCTTGTTTTCGGTATCATTACATATATATATGCACTAATTATTCTCGTTTCGCTTTCTTATATATTTTTAGCTTTTAAGGAATTCTTCTATTTAAATAAAAAGCAGAATGCAAATACCTATTTTAACACTATGGTGGTGTTTATTATTTTGTCTGCACTAACTGCATTCCTGAAAAATGATCATGACCTGTCATTTATAAAAAATACCTTTTTCATTGTATCGATTCTCTTAATAGTAATTAATTCGCTAAAAATTTCCTGGATAGCTTTTGTGGTTAAAAGGGAGAAATTAATAATATTATTTTTATCAATAGTTATAGCAATTCTTTTCACCGTTAACCTTATAAATAATTCCGATAAAGAGATTCATCACAGGATACTATCACAGTATTCTCCCGCACTAAACCAGTTTTTTAGTATTATGATGATTTACGGGATAATCTATTTCAGTATTTTGTTTTTCACTACATTATTCCATATGCCTACTGCGGAAGCTTTTGATAGAAAAGCACAGGAAGTTTCTTCTTTCCAGTATTTCAGTAAACTAATTATCCAGGTACTTGATTTTTCAGAATTAACAGAGACTATAACCGATATTGGAATGAAAGTATGTGAAGCTCATGCTGCTTGGATAGTTTTGAAAGAGGAAAATAACTTAAAGATTATTGCCAACAAAAATATCGGTTTAGTAAATGCACAGAAGTATACCGATCATATTTTTGAAAAGAATATTGTGAAGTACGATAAAACATTCATTTTAAAACTGGAAAGATTTCAGGGTAAAATCGAATCTAATGAAAATTATTCTTTAGCTGCAGTGTCCCCTTTTAAATGCTTATAATACTCTGAGAGGATATTTAATAGTTGTAAAAAAAGAAAACTATATTTTTGATGAAGAAGATAAAAACGCAATTAATACATTTTCCGATTATGCTTCGGTAGCAATTGAAAATTCCAGGCTGCTTGAAGAGTCTATCGAAAAAGAAAGACTTGAAAAGGAACTTGATGTAGCAAGGGAGGTCCAGCGGAAAATAATACCGGCTCAAAATCCTCAATATGATAAATTGGAAATATCATCTGCTTTCATTCCTGCTTTTGAAGTAGGAGGTGATTATTATGACTTTTTCGATATTGGTCAGGATAAAGTTGCATTTATAATTGCAGATGTATCCGGGAAGGGAATTTCGGCGGCATTTATTATGGCTGAAATAAAAGGAATTTTTGAATCCCTTTCCAAAACTATTGAGAGCCCGAGGGAAATTTTAATAAAAGCGAATCAAATATTGCAGCGAACTCTTGATAGAAAAAGTTTTGTAAGTGCTGCATATGGAGTTATCGATCTTAAAGAAGAAAAGCTGCAGCTGGCTAGGGCCGGGCATTGCCCTATACTTTTATTAAGAGATGATTCAGCAGAAAATTTACGCCCCTCCGGTATAGGGTTGGGATTAGATTTTGGTTCGCGTTTTGCTGAGACTCTTGATGAATTGGAAATCAGCTTGAAGGAGAATGATACCATTGTCCTTTATACGGATGGCATCAGCGAAGCAAAAAACAGTAAAGATGAAGACTTCGGCGATTTTCAATTTCAAAAAATTCTTTTGGAAAATACTCGTAAAAATGCTGATGAAATAACTAATTCAGTATTAAAAGAAATAACATTATTTTCAAGAAATAATCATCAGCATGATGATATAACACTCGTAATCTTAAAATGGAAATCTAAAATTATTAATGATGGAGAGGAAGAATGGCAGAATTTAACACCTCTGTTAAAGAACAAGGCGAAATAAGTAAAGTTTATTTAAAAGGATACCTGGATGCGCATACTGCGCCTTCTTTAGAAAATACTTTTTCTAATCTTATCGATAGCCAGAGGTATAAAATAATTGTAAACTTTCAGGACCTGGCTTACATAAGCAGTGCCGGGTTAGGCGTGTTTATGGCCTTTATTGAAAAGGTTAGAGATAATAAGGGAGATATTAAATTAACAAGCATGACAGATAAAGTATATAATATCTTTGATCTTCTCGGCTTCCCGCTTCTTTATGAAATATTTAATTCTGAGGAGGAAGCAGTTAACAAATTTATTGAGAATACAAACGTTGAAAACAAACAATAAACATAAAGAAAAAAAGATGATTGTGAAGAGTCGTACCGAAAATCTTTCGGAAATAAGGGAATTTATATATTCTACGGCGCAGGAGATCGCTGTTTCAAAAGAAGTTATCGATGATATCATTCTTGCTGTTGATGAAGCGTGCACGAATATTATTAAACATGCTTATAAATATTATCCTGATGGAGAAATAATAATTAAACTTAAGTATAACCTTCACAAATTCACCATAATTATTATTGATCATGGTGCCTCATTTGAACCGGATATTGTTCCGGAACCCGACTTGGAAAAATATTATGAACAAAGGAAAGTCGGCGGGCTGGGAATGTACTTGATGAAAAGACTAATGGATGAAGTAAAATATGTATCAATACCGGGGAAATACAACCAGGTTCTTCTCTCAAAAAATCTTAATTCTGCAATATAATTATGAATGATACACAAGATATAAAGATTAAAAGGAATTTAACAGCACTTGTAGAATTCAGCAGAATAATTAATTCCAGCCGTGATCTCGACTTTATTTTAAATAATATCCTTTTTACCTGTTTGGGGAAGTTTTTCGTTACAAAAGGTTTGATTGCAATAAAATATGGATATAACCTTGAATTGAAATCTTCAAAAGGGATTTCAGAAAATATAATAAGCAATTTTCCCCTACTAAAAGCAAATAATGAATTCCTTCATGATGAATCATTTAAAGAATTTTAAATATATCGGGACTGCAAATCATTGAAAAAATTAATTCTTCGGAAGGATGCATTGGTATAATTTGCCTTGGAGAAAAACTAAATAAAATTCCTTTTACAGATGATGACATTGAATTTTTAAGAACTATCCTTAATATATCGGCAACTGCGGTCCAAAATTCACTTGTAATAAATGAATTAACAAAAGTAAACAGGATGCTGGATTCAAGAGTAAACCGGCTCAGCTCACTTTTTGAGTTAAGTAAAGAATTCGGTTTGTTTTCGGAAAGCACTAAAGTTGCCAGGCTATTAATATATTCAGTCATCGGTCAGTTCCTTGTTTCAAAATTTGCAGTAATCAGCTTTGAAGGTAACAAAATTCATTTACTTGAGTCTAAGTTTACAGAAGATTCCCTTTTAAAAGCTGTTAAACTATACGAACTTCAAAAATTAGATAGGTCTATAACAAAAGAAATAATAGAGAGAGAATACCCTGAACTGAGAGAACTTTCCATCGAACTTGTAGTCCCTATGCAGGTTCAGGGAGAAAGTAAAGGATTAATTATCCTGGGAAAAAGAATCAATAATATGGATTATTCAGAAACAGATATAGAATTCATATACTCGGTAGGAAGCCTTGCAATTATTTCACTTGAGAATAAGAGATTATTCCGTGAAGCTTTGGAAAAACAAAAGATGGAAGAAGAACTGGAAATTGCCAGAGACATCCAGAAAAATCTTTTCCCCCAGGAAATACCTGAATTCAGTAATTTTGATATTGCTGCTTTAAACAGTTCTTCCAGACAAGTGGGAGGTGATTATTATGATATTATTGAACTTGATTATAATACTTTCTGTATTGCTATCGGTGATGTTTCCGGTAAAGGCGTGCCTGCAGCATTATTAATGGCTAATCTCCAGGCATTCTTAAAAACAACTGTTAAGCAAGGAATGAAGCTTGATGAAGCAACGGCTTTAATAAATGATCTTATCTCGGAAAATACTTCTGACGGAAAATTTATTACTTTTTTCTGGGCTGTTGTTGAAAACGATACAAAAAAAATTACTTATGTAAATGCCGGGCACAATCACCCTTTACTTATCCGGGATGGGAAAATAAACAAACTGGATAGAGGAGGAATGATATTGGGCGTGATGAAAACTACTATACCTTATATGTCCGAGACTATCCAGCTTCAAAAGGGTGATGCCGTCGTTTTATTTACGGATGGTGTTTCCGAGGCAATGAATAAGAAAAGCGAAGAATTTACAGATGAAAAGCTTGAATCATTATCACTAACTCTGTCTGATTTACCTGCGTCTCAAATTATAACTTCCATTAAAGCAGAAGTTCAGGCTTTCACTTCCGGAGCCACACAATCTGATGACATAACATTATTGGTTCTAAAAGTAAAATAATGTAATACGGAATATTCTGAATTACATTACTATAAAATTTTATGAACAACATAAAGAAATTTTTTCTTAAGCATAGGCAAAAATTAATAATAGCAGCCTCAACAATACTTCTTGTTGTAGCCGTTATAAATATCTATTTCGCACTTTATGTACGTGTAAATTCAAACGATGAATGTTTATGGGTTCCTAAAAGTGTTTCATCCGATAGTGTTGAAGTTTTTTTCGATCTTGTAAAAGTTAGTGGAGTTTCCTGGAATGCAGGGATTAGAGACGGGGACAGGCTAGTTGCCATAAATGGTATAAAAATTAAGAATGAAAGGGAAGCGCAGAATATTCTTAATAAAGTAAATGAAGGAAAATATGCCGATTATACTGTAGAGAGAGACGGAAAAGTATTTGAAACGAAAGTTTATATTAAGAAACTTGTAAACATTTTTAATTTTAGCAATTCGTTGCGTGCTTTGTTCTGGATGATTATCGGCTTTATTGTTTTACTTGCCAAACCTGACGGCTTCACACAAAAATTATTTTACGCGATTGGAGTTGGCAGCGTATTTTCGTCTTCTATAGTTTTCTTAAATGTTGATCATTATAATCCAGCCTCAAATGGGATTTTTACAATTATTATAGCATATCTATTTGTTTTAAGTATAAGTTTCCTCCCTTTCCTGATGCTTTATTTTTTCTGGACCTTCCCAAGACCTTTTAATTTTTTAAATAAAAGATTAGTAAAACCTCTTATTTTTATTGTACCATCACTGTTATTTTTAATTTTATTTCCAGCTACATTGTTAGCCTTTACAACAAGGACTATTGAAGTTAAAACCGTCCAGGAACTATATACAATAATGAATTTTATCAATAGCGGTTGTGTATTGACTGCCTGGATTTCATTGATTATAAATTATAGAAGATTAGAATCAAAAGAAGAAAAGAAACCTGTAGCAATAATATTAACCGCTTTCACGATTGGTATTGCTGCAACAATCTATACATCAACAATTGCCCCAGCTATAACGGATCTTATTTATAATTCGCCGGAATATTATACGCCGATTATTTTAGTTGTTTTAATTCCTCTTGCTTTTGGATATTCAATTTTTAAATATCAATTGATGGATGTAAGTGTTGTTATAAAAAACACAATAACTTACGGGGCGGCAACTGTTACAGTGGCATTAATTTATTTTTTAGTAATATATATTTTGGGTCAAACTATAAGCCAGGCAATAGGTACGGAATACCAGGGATTTATTGCCGGAGTTATTTTTATCATCTTTGCTTTTGTATTTCAATCCACTAAAGATAAATTTCAAGACTTTTTAACTGCTAGATTTTACCCTGAACAATTTGCGTATCAGAAAGTTTTGTTAAAGTTCAGCAATGATGTTTCGATTGTTGTAGGATTGGAAAATATTCTTGATTCAATGCAGGAAACTTATGTTAATGCTTTGATGATTAATAAATTCGGAATTTTAATAAGAGAAAATGAAAATGGAAGACTTAAGCTTGTAAGAAGCACGGGGATTTCAAATAAAAATTTAGAAATACCAAATTCAAGCATTTTGAATTTTATAAATGATAAATCTCTGATTTTGAAATCACCTGTAATTGAACAGGAAGAATTTGTGAGTGTGTTCCCTGAGCAGGCTTCCCAGTTAACTGATGAAAATATTTATACAATTATCCCTATGATAATAAAATCCAAAGTTGTAGGATTATTACTGTTTGGATTAAAACATTCCGGTTCACAATTTTCCGGGAAAGACATTGAGTTACTCCTTGCAACCGCTAATCAATCGGCAATATCTATCGAGAATGCCCGTCTCTATCATTCCGAAGCTGAAAAGATTAGAATTGAAAATGATTTAAATTTAGCAAGAAAAATTCAGCAGGGGTTGCTTCCTAAATGTTTGCCCGCAATTAAAAAACTTGATATTTCGGGAGAAATGATTCCTGCAATGCAGGTCGGGGGAGATTATTATGATGTTATACCGGTATCCGATTCCAAATTATTTATCGTGGTTGGTGATGTTTCCGGGAAAGGCCTGCCTGCTTCTTTATATATGACTAAGCTGCAGACAATGGTTCAGCTTTCGTGCGTAGACGGTAAAAATCCAAAGGAAATACTTATTGAAGTAAATAGAAGAATTTATGCATCCATTGAGAGGAATTCTTTTATCACAATGACCTTGGCACTTTTTGATATGGAAAAAATGAAAGTCCGTTTCTGCCGTGCCGGGCATATGCCTATTTTAACTGCAAATAACGGTACCATAGATATTTATAAGTCACAGGGATTGGGGATTGGTCTTGAACAGGGAATTATTTTTGAAAGTACTTTAATTGAGCAGGAAATTAATTTGCTTCCGGGGCAGATATATGCGTTCTATTCCGACGGGATTACCGAAGCAATGAATGAAAACATGGATCTCTTCGGTGAGGAAAAACTTTCCGAGCTTCTGCGGAATAAAACTAACTGTTCTTCAATACAAATAATGAATGAAATCTGGAATTCAATCAATTCATTTAAGGGGAAAGCCGCACAGAACGACGATATGACAATGGTTCTGGTGAAAGTGAAATAGTTTTCTTTTCAATAGAATTTCATTCTTTTGTAATTTTAGCAGTCCATTCTTTACTACCAATACCCGGGACTTCAATTTTATAAATTACATTTTTACTAAAATCAACAACAGATTTACCGCTTTCCTGTTTAATATTTTTTATTGTGACAATAGAATTTTTTCTTACTGTTTTAAAAATAGGTTTAATACTTTTAATATTTACTGTATCAGTAGCGGAACATTTAATTGTTGAACTAAGCCAATCAATTGAAATATTTTCAGAACCGGGGAAATCAAAATTGTAAAATCCAATCTGACTGTTTTTCAAATTTTGCCCGGGTAAAAGATTTCCCATTTCAATAACTCTAAAATGTTTTCTAATAAATTCAGGATTAAAAACTTGTAGCAGATCTTCGTTATTCAAAATTCCTTCCCATTGTTTTAAAGCTGAAGGGGAATTATCAGCATAAAGGACAGTAGCCCCGGCATAGTCTCCGTTGAAAGCGCCGTATTCTTGTAATGCTCTAGCAATTATTTTGCCTCCGCGGTTTAGCTCAAGTGTATCAACATTAATCCCCGGGTCAAGCTGGATATGTCCGCCCATTGGAATACCAAATTTATTATTCATTTCATTAATAGTTGATTGGGCTGTACTGGCGGGAGGAATGAAAAACTCTGAACGTCCTCTTTGATATGCGAAAACTAAAGCATGTTCAATTTTACCTGCCTTGATTTCATCAGGTCTTATTAGTCCGGCTATTAGCGGGAACCCACCCGCACGTGATCTATGTCCGTCAAATTCATTTTCATGTTCGAACCATGGTTTTTCTACCCCTGAACTATTCAAATCAGTAACGGCTCCTAATCCGGTAGTCCAGTTTCCTTTTTTATTCTTCCGTGCTGCCCACATGTCCCACTCTATCATCTTATTTGTATCAATAATGCAAAGATGGTTGTCGCTGAAATCACTAACAGGTGGTGAAGCAATGAAATTAGGAAGAATTGGAATATGGTTGGGTTCCTTGAATCCCTTCCCGTAAATGCCTGGCCGCGAATTAATAACATTTACTTTGGGTATGGTATCAGAGTTGACAAAATATACCGGGATTGACCAATCATGAATATTTATATAAAAACCTCCGATGGCAAGGCTGTCAATCAGCTGAGCAGATTGAAGATCTGTTTTTGCATCTGAAGGAATTTTTGTATTCCAGATACTGTTATTATTGAAAGGGCGCCAGACATTTTGTCCGTAAGAATTATTAATAATAAATACAGATACGAAAAACATAATATAGATGATTTTTATTCTCATTTTAATGTCAAATAATTTTGAAACAAAAATTTATGATATTAATTTATTTTGTATCACTAATCTTCCGCATTTGTCTGTACAAGGTGTCTTTTGATTTTCTGTGTAGTTGTCTTTTCAAATTCATTTTCCCTGATATAAAATTTTTTAATTCTTTTAAATGCAGCAAGATTCTTATTTGTATCCGCAACAGCACCTGATATTATTTCATTAACTAATCCGGATGTTATTTTCACATTATTCTTTGATGAATATTCAATAAAGGTTTCTGAATTAGTTACAATTTGTGCCGCAATTATTTCATCATGCTTTTCATCTTTCTGACCATAAACCATACATTCCAAAATAAAAGGATTTCGGCCGAGAATATCTTCAATCTCTTCCGGGAAAACATTTTCACCGTTATTAGCAATGATAACGTTCTTTTTTCTTCCGCTTAAGTGGAGAAAATCATCATCATCTATAAATCCCAGGTCACCCGTTCTAAACCATCCTTTATCAAATGCTTCTTCCGTCAGCTTTTGGTTATTGAAATATCCTAACATTACGTTATCACCTTTTGCATAGATTTCGCCGACACCGTTTTTATCCGGATTATTAATTCGAATTTCAACTCCCGGCAGAGGAAGTCCTGCAGCATCATCTTTAAAATTGTTCAGCCTGTTCAAAGCAAGTATCGGTGAAGTTTCCGTTAAGCCATACCCTTGTATAAAGTTAAATCCGAATTCCCTGAAACCTTTCGCAACTTTCGGATCCGGAGCAGCTCCGCCGACAACGAACATTCTAATCGAACCTCCAAATTTTTTGTGCAGTTCCTTTAAAAACAATTTTTTTGAATTTTTCCATCCGGCTAATTCAAGAAGATTAGTAAGTTTAATAATCGGGTTTACTATTTTTGATTTAACCTTATCATCTGCAATACCTTTTATGATCTTTGCATAAATTTTATTAAACAGCAGGGGAGCACCAAGCATAATTGTAGGTTTTGCAATTTGAATATCTTCAAGTATAGTTTTTAACGAGCGGCTAAAGTGAGTTGAACCGCCGACATACATAGGGCAGAGAAAACCGCATGTACATTCATAAGTATGATGTATCGGAAGTACCGAGAAGAATCTATCTGTTGAAATAATTTCAATCATGTTGACCATTCCCATTAGGTTAGATGCAAGAGCCTTCTGATTTAGCATGACTCCTTTTGCTCTTCCCAGCGATCCGGAAGTAAAAATAATTTCGGCTAAATCGTCAGGATTTACTTCAGGTAATTTCATGTTATGTATATTTTGTCTTTCAATCATTTCAATCATTGAAAAACACCCATCTGCATTTTCTTTCAAATCCATTGAAATAAAATATTTGAGGTTTGTCAGAAATTCTTTCATATCACAAATTGTCTGCCTGAAAGATTCTGAAAAAACTACAGCTTTGGTAGAGGATTCATGAAGAACATTTATCATTTCATTTGAGCTTAGATTTTTATCAACAGGTACAATAACCAAATTAAAAGCCATTGATGTTAAATAGGTAATTCCCCATTGGGTACGGTTCTCCCCAATAACAGCAATGTGGTCTCTCTCCTTAATTCCCAATTCAAATAAAGATTTTCCGAACTTAACGATATATTCGTACAGCTGTCCGTATGTAACTTTTGAAATCGGGTAATTTGTATAATCTTCAAGAGCGATTTTATCTTTATATTTTTCACAAGATTTAACAATCAGATCTTGTATTGATGATATAGTGGGGACTTTATATAAATTTAGGTCTTTCTTCATTTTAGGCTCCTCTTTATAAATAAATAATCCATATGGATTCCCCGGTTAAATATTTATCCCAAAAATAGTATAATTATTAAAGAATTGTCATAAATTATTAAAAATTTCTTTTCGGACCTTTCAATATGAAGGAATTAGTAATTTTAATCCATATATATTAATAATTTGTATTTCGAAACTAAAATTTTAGACTTGCATTTAAATTGCATTTAAAATGTAATAGTAATGTATCTTTTATACTGTAATATGTGTCCTTTATCATTTATTTAAATCGCTAAATAAGATATAATTAGAAAAAGCAAAGGATGAGGTATGGCGGTAGATTTTTATTTAAATTTATTTGAGGATGTTGTATTTGTAATTTTAGGAGTTTCGATTCCCTTTATAATAAGAAAGATAAAAATTGGGCTAAAAGGGACTTCAGTTGAATATAAACTTTCACACACCATAAAATTAAAACGGATAGAAATAATTTCAATTTTAATTTGGTTAACCGGATGTGTCGTAGGATTATTTAACTTTTTCCCTTTTGATATTTTATTCTATTTAATCGGCTATGCTGTTTTTATGATTAATTTTTCATTAAAAAATGAGACAATAAAAAGGCCGGAAGCCGTATTAATTTCGGTATTTTCGTTTCTAACAACCTTCCTTTCATTTTTATCCGCAGTTATTTTTATTCATTTTACTGCGTGAAGAGTAGACCACTTTCCTAAAAAAGTTATATATTTGAGCGATTAAAACTATTAATAAAAAATTTTGTTTAAGATTTGATATCTAACTCAACGATGCAAAAAGAGGAACAAAAATCATCGGTAATAAAAATAAAAGGTAAAATTGCTGCGGTCGTTGTGACTTATAATCGTTTAGAGCTACTAAAACAGTGTATTACTTCTTTAAGAGTGCAAACATATAAATTAGATGAAATAGTTGTTATTAATAATTCTAGTACAGACGGGACGGAAAAATGGTTGGAAGAACAGAAAGATTTAAAGTATATAAATCAGGAAAATAGCGGTAGCGCAGGCGGGCAGTACACCGGAATTAAGGAAACTTATCGAAAAGGCTTTGATTGGATTTGGTGTATAGATTGTGATATAATCTTTGAACCAGATGCACTAAAAAACTTAATGAGTTGTGAAGAAATAAATGATCAAAAAATAGGATTTTTGTCGAGTTTTATTTTTTTTGATAATACAAATGTTTCTTATGTTAATATACCGGAATTAGGATATCCATATGATTTATTAAATTCAATCTATCAAAATAAACCGATACCGATACTAAGTGCTTCTTTTGGTTCCCTTTTAATTCCGAAAGAAATAATCTCTGCAGTTGGGCTTCCTATTAAAGATTTTTTTATATGGGGTGATGATGCTGAATTCACCTTAAGAATAATATCAAAAGGGTATAAGGGATACTTGGTAAAAGACAGCTTAGCTCAACATAAAACAGTGTCAAATTCAAAGGAACCTTATAATGAGTTATCTCATAAAGATTTAAAATTTAAATTTGGTATTCGGAATATGGTATATGTTTCAATATTAAGAAATAAGATAACCCACAATTCCAAGATAAGAGGTATATTAAGTGGTTTGGGTTTTGTAATTAGAATATTGAAAAACCGGGGAAAGAACATTTCATTAATATTTATTTGTAATGTAATATTTCTTTTTTTAAAAGGAATATTTCTAAAACCGAAAATTGATATACCGGAATGAAAATTTTTTTTAATAAACACTCACCCTTTTGTACAGCAATTCTACTAAAACTTACTTATTTAAGATGCCTTATATCTTATGTATTTTTTATTATTCCCTTTATTATATTGGAAAAGAGAGGTAAAAAAACTCTTTCAAAGCAAAATATTCTAGTTATCAATACCGATCAGATGGGTGATCTGGTTTTAGCAAATGATTTTATTAGTTCGGTACTATTATGTACAAGATATAATAAAAAGTATATTTTAATTCCTGAGGACTACGAAAAATTATTCAATTTCAATTCACATGAAATAATTATAATCAATTTTAACAGGAGAAAATATAAATTCAATCCTTACTATAGAATAAAAAAAATAATACAAATACAAAATTTAGATCTAAATTTGGTTTTGAATATTACTCATGAACGTGGAATTATTAATGATGAATTGACTTTACTATCAGGGGCAAAAAAAAGTATATGTCTTAAAGAAAACTCACATTATTTACCCCATTTTATTTTGATAAGAAATAATAAAAAATATAGTGATATATTAAATTCTAAAAAAAAGAATGCTTATGATATTTTGTCCGATTTAGGTGTTTTTCTAGATATAAATTTGAAAAAAAATTCAAACAGTTTTTTTTATGATTATTCAATTAAAAACTTACTGCCATTTAAGAATGTAAGTAAATATATTGTAATCTCGGCATCGGCATCCGATACTTTTAGAAATTGGCCGAGTGAAAATTTTCATAATCTAGCTAAAGAACTTTCTAAATATTATCCTGTTTTTTTATTGGGAACATTATCTCAAAAGAAAATATTGAATAAAATTTCTTCGAATTTAGATAATGTTTTTAATTTTGCAGGGAGATATGAATTAGGTGAATTACCTGCAATTATTAAAAATGCTATTTTATTTATTGGTTTAGATTCAGGATTATCACATCTGGCTCTGCAATTAAATATGCCATCAATAGCAATTATTGGAGGTGGTAAGATAGGGGAATTTTTCCATATAAAGAAAGTGCTAATGTGAGGTTTGCATATCACAATATGGATTGTTTTGGCTGCGGCTGGAATTGCATATATGACGAACCATTTTGTATTACAAAAGTGCCTTTACTGGAAATTATGGATATTTCAAAAGAATTATTAAAAAATGGTAATTAATGTTCTTCATATATCACCTGATTTCAATTATTCATGTGGTGTAAGCCGATATGTATATTATACTATTAAAAAATTTATCTGAAAATAATTCTTACAGATTATTTTTTATCACTAATGGCGGTGATGCATTTGATAAATTAAAAAACATTGGGGTGACGCCTTATATACTTAAATTTTCAAAGGGATGGAAAAATATTTTAAACATATGCCCAATTTAAATCCTTGAAAAATATTGTATCAAGAATAAAATAAATATCATTCATACTCATCATCGTTATCCGGAATACTTATCATTTCTTATTTCGAAAAAGATAAAGTTAAAAACCATAACTACTGTACACAGTTTAGTTGAGGGGAAAAACAAGTTTAGTTTCAAATCTGATAGAATTATCGCGGTAAGTAAAAACGTGAAAAAAATGTTAAGAGAAAATTATAATGTTCCGGCAAATAAAATCACTATGTTGTATAGCAGTATAGAACCATTGAAATATGACCTATGAAGAAGAAAATTTAGAAATGAATTCAATGTACCTTCTGATGCTAAAATCATTTTATATCTAGGCAGAATTTCCGTAGATAAGGGAATTAATCTACTAATTGATGCATTTAATGCAATCCAGCAACAAATTCCCAATATTTTTCTTTTAATTGTCGGTCAAATTTATGATAAAAGTTTAAAACATGTTCTAAATAACTTGCCTTCCAAAATTAGCTAATAAATCCTGTTAAAGATCCATATCCATTTTATTCAATTGCTGATTTGATAGTTTTGCCTTCTTTTAGAGATTCTTTTCCTTACGTAATGCTTGAATCCGGATTATTTAAAAAGCCTTTTGTAGGATCCAGAACCGGTGGTATTGCAGAATTTATTGAAGACGGAAAAAATGGTTTACTCTTTGAACCTGGGGATGTAAAACAACTGATAGAAAAAATCAATTATGTTTTAGATAATCCTGAAGAAGCAAAAACTTTTGGAGAAAATTTATATTTAAAGGTAATAGAAAATACATCTTCCGAAAAATATTTTTATACTCTCTCTGAAATTTATAATAATTTAATAATTCAAAGATGATCTTTGATAATTTAATTAAAAATGGTGGAGACGTTTTAGATCTCATCTTCGGTTTTAATGACAACAAAAATAATTTATTAGTTACGTATTTTAATCAACATTGTTTCAATATTTACAAGGCTAATACAGATTACAAAAAAATAGTTGAAGATGATTTTCGGACTTATTTGGATGGTTTCGGAATATATTTAGCTCTGAAAATTTTTAGTTATAAAAATGTTGAAAAATTTAATGCCAGTGATTTAAATGAAGCAATAGTAAGATTTTTAATAAGAGAAAAGAAAAGAGTTTTTATAATTGGTGGAAGTTTCCAGAAGAACAAATAGATAATGGCATAAAAGATGGATTAAATATTTGCGGTTATCAAAACGGGTATTTTATTAAAGAAGAAGAGAAAATAATAATAAACAAAATATATGAGATGGATCCTGAAGTAATATTTGTCGCAATGGGAGTTCCTATGCAAGAACTTTTTGCGGTCGAATTATCGCATGAACTCAGTGGGAAGATTATTATTTGTGTCGGAAATTTCTTTGAATTCTATTTTGGAAATATTAAAAGAATTCCAAAATATCTGAAGAATGTTGGAATAGAATGGCTTTTTAGATTAATTTCCGAGCCAAGGCGTCTCTGGAAAAGATATTTAATAGGAATCCCTATTTATTTATTTTCAATTATGAAAGAATTGTTCGATAGAAATAAACAACGTGAATAATCAAATTGGTTAAATGTGTTTGCTAGAATAGGTGGTTTTAAACCAAATATAAGGTTTCTTTTATTCGGTCTTGTTTTTACGAATATAATATTCTTATTAATTTATCATGGTTTTCTAAAATCATTACTTTTAAATCATTTCGACAATCTGCAAGATTTTGTAAACAAAGAATATTACTCAAAAATATTTTCCTATCTTGAATATCCGCTAATTTTTTGTTCTATAGTATTATTGCTTATAATTTTTTTTCAGAAGCAGATAAAGACGTTTTTAGAATCAATTAAAGATGATAAAATTTATTTTGTGTCAATAGTAATATTCAGTATGCTCCTTCAACTTTTTATTTTAATAGTAATTAAAACAAAACCAATTGCAGATAGCAAATACTATATGGATTATGGAAAACGTTTATTCCAGACTGGTTCATATACTGATCCTGAGGGAAAACTTACTGGTTTTTGGCCGATCGGTTTACCAGCATATCTAGCCTCCTTAATGTTTTTAACATCCCGGTTTGTACTGGTTGCAAAAATAATTAATATAATAATTTCAGCGCTTTTCTTATATACTCTTTATTTTCTTTTCAAAGATGAGCTATCTACTAAGGGAAGGATTATATTTTTAACTGCTTTTGCACTTTTCCCTAATAATTTGTTCAGTTCAAATTGTATTTTAGCTGATTATCCTTTCACATTTTTACTCTGGTTGGCTGTCTATTTTTTTGTCAAAAAAAGGAACAATTATTTCTGGGTTATTATAATTTCAATCATTCTTGCCCTAATGTCTTATTTAAGACCGGTAGGATTATTGTTACCTTTTATCTTTGCGGCTTATTTAATAACTAATGAAGGTTTAAGAAAATCTTTAAAAAGATTACTCTTGTATTAATTGTATTTGGTATTGCCGTATCTCCATGGGCTTTCCGAAATTATAGAGTGTTTAATGAAATAGTTCCTATATCAACTAATGGCGGATTTAATTTTTTAATGGGGAATCACAAATATTCTAATGGTAATGTTAATTTTAATTTTGATTATGATAATACTATTTCCGAACCAGAAGCAAGCAGAAAAGCTTTTTTGGAAGGAGATTAATCGAAATTTTAAGTAGTCCTTTCGAAGCCATGGTTAGATTGCCTAAGAAATTATTTTTTTCTTATTGGCGCGGAGATAGTTCAATAACCTGGAGTCTAAAAGAAACTAAAAATAATGTATCCCCGAAGGTTTTGAGTTTTATTTTCTTTTCAGCCAATTATTCATTTTATTTTATTTTATTAATCAGTCTAATCATTGTATTGTCTAAAAAAGAATCTTTACTGATGCTAGAATAAAAAATGTTATGAGAATTCTATATATGTATTTTATTTTAATTATTCTTATCTACGTAGGAGCTGAAAGATATTTAATCCCTGTTCTACCAGTACATATTTTTTTGGTTAGTAAATATTTTTCATAAAAAATATGTTTTAATATAATTTTATATTTTACAGAAATAAAAAATGCCTTTTAATTATTTTACAAATATTAAGTACTAAAAAAATTATTTTAATTATATTTTCATACAAAATTAAAATTTAGCATTGGAAAATAAAAAATCTTCTTGGTTCTTTTTAATTTCTTGTTTTTGCGGAATTGTTTTTTCAACTCCCACATCATTGTGTCAAGTTAAAACTCCAAGGCACTACACTTAATAATAATATATTTACATTTAATATTTCATTTAATGAACAATATAATATGACGGATAACGGTAGTAATAAAGTTATGAATTTTATTAATTCCGTTGATGTTAGCAAGCCGGGTTCCCCTGGGTTACCATCGAAAATAGTATATGTTGCTATACCGCCCAAAAGTAATGCCAATGTTTATTTAAGGGGTCAGCAGTATACATCATTTTCGGAAGTATCAATTAGTGTAAATCCTGCCGTAGCAAAGTTAAATGATTCAACCCTTAAATATGAGAGCCAGGCGCTTCAAAAAGATTATTTCTTATCAGATCAATATCCCCAAAATGAATGTACTATTAAAGGTTATACATGGATACGAAATTATTACTGTGCGGTAATCGAAGTTAATCCGGTTATATATAACTGGAAGCAAAAACAGGTAAAATTAATGCTGAATGCAAAATTAAATGTAGAGTATGAAAATTCAATCGCATATCCTATTAATAAAACTGCAAGAGGACCATATAATAAAATATTAAAGCAAGTTATACTGAACTATGATTATGCCGAAGATTTTAGATCTTTTAGAAAACTATTTAGTTATCCTGATACAACGGGGAATTGGATTAATTACTCGAATGAATATGTGAAGCTTGCTGTCCCCTCAGATGGTATTTTCCGGATTTATTATCAAGATTTGATTAACTATGGTTTGGATCCTTTTAGCATCGCTCCGGGTACTGTTAAGATCTTTTGCAAAGGAAAACAAATTCCTTTATTTATAAAATTAAAACAACCCGGAATGTTTTCTCAAAATGATTATATAGAGTTTTGGGTACAAAAAAATTATGGATCAAATAATTACAGGCAAATTGTACCGGAAGGGACAGATTATTTAAACTACATGGACAGATATACTGATACTACTTTTATTTGGATGACCTGGGGCAGTCTGAATGGGAGAAGAGTTGAAATTGATTCTTCCAAAAATTTATCAAGTGTTGATACAATTGATACTTATGTAAGTTTCCAGCATTTTGAAAATGATGCAAGACTCTGGTATTATGATCCTGTAGTACCCAGAGTTCAGCTTCCATTTTGGCAGGAAAATAAAGTTTGGACATGGTATGTTTTGGGGACTAATAGTACTATTTCCCTTCCATTTCAAGCTGAAGATGTTGTCCCTAATTCCAATTTTAAAACATATGTTAGATTAATAAGTAATGGTTCTGATATAACAAATGGAGCACATAAAGTTGGAATAGGGATTAATTCTAAATCTATAAGTGAATCTATCAATTTTAATTATAAACAAACAGTTAATTTATTTTCAACTTTTTCGTCGAATCTTCTTGTAAACGGAAGCAACAAACTAAACATTATAGATCTCCCTACCGGGGCTTCGTTTCAGCAGATTTTATTGGATTGGGTTGATATTGAATATGAGAGATATACCAGTGCTATTAATGATTCGTTATATTTTCAATTCCCTAATATATTATCGAAGAAAATGAGGGTAATTAAGATTACCAATATTACTGCACCGGATTCGGATTTAATTCTTTATAAGGTAAAACCTGATACTATTAAATTTACCAACTTCTTAATTTCCGGTACATCAACTAAAACTCTTACATTTATTGACACAGTCTCCGGCGATGATGCTTATTTCCTAATAGCGAAAAATTTCATAAAGTCCCCAAAGTTTGAAACAAAAAAGAAGTTTATTAATCTAAGGAATATCCAGGAGGGTGCCGATGATATAATCATATCCAATAAAAAACTTTTAGAATCAGCAGCAGATTATGAAAATTTTATAAAAAATAATTATGATGTAAGAACTAAGTTAGTATTTGTTGATGATATATATGATGAATTCTCTTTCGGCTATCCGCAGCCTGAATCAATTCGAAGCTTCCTTTTATATGCAAACCAGAACTGGGTTTCCCCGGTTCCTTCGTACCTAACATTGCTGGGAGATGCAAATTATGACTATAAAGATTTGTGGACGCCGGTTCCTTCGGTTAGAAAACAAAACTTAGTCCCTTCTTACGGCTATCCTGTAAGTGATTCATGGTTTAGTATGTGGGATTCTAATCGGGTAGATATCCCGCAAATGTTTACAGGCAGAATCCCGGCAAGCGACGATGAACAGGTCTATTTTTATTTAGATAAGTATGGAAAATACTTAAGCCGTTCTTTTGATGAATGGAATAAAACTTTTCTTTTCTTTAGCGGGGGAGATCCTTCTGTTTCCGGGCAAATAGACCAATTAAAAAATGCGAATGAAAATATTCTTAACTCATTTGTAAAACCAAAACCTATCGGTGGTTTAAGCGAACATTTTTACAAAACCGATTCTCCGCCGACAAATTTTGGCCCTTATTCTCAAAGTGAAATTCAGAATGCAATTGATAATGGAGGATTATTCATTTCTTATATTGGTCATAGCGGGACGCAAACCTGGGATAATGGTATTACTGATGTTGATGCATTAAAGAATTCATATAAGGATCGTTTCCCTTTAATAACTGACTTCGGCTGTTCAACCGGGAAATTTGCTGAACCTGATGTAAATTGTTTCGGTGAATTATTTCTTGTAGGCTCAAATAATGGACAAGCAATCTGTTATTTAAGTAATGCAAGCTGGGGTTATACTTCAACTTCTATTAATTATCCCTATTATTTTTATGAACAATTGCTTCGGGATTCAGTATCAAGCATAGCTGAGGCTCACGTATTGGCAAAAGTGGAGCAATTCCAGCATGGAGGATATAATGATGTTAACAGAGTATTCGATTACTGCAATATAATGTTCGGCGATCCTCTTTTAGATTTAAAGCTGCCGGCCAAACCAAATCTCGAAATTAAACCAATTGATATTCAACTTCTTAAAAATAATCCTTCTGATCAGGATCGAGTACCTGCCTGTAAAAATATTCTATCATAATTACGGACTTGTACCAAATGATTCGTTCCAGGTTGCAGTTGAAGATTCATATAATAACGAAATAAGTATTAAGCAATACTTTAAAGTCCCCATCCCATTATTGAATGATTCATTGACCGTCTATATTCCGATTAGGAATAAAATCGGAAATCATAGTTTAACTGTAATCCTGGATAGTGCAAATAGTATCGATGAACTTTATAAAACCGATAATCAGGCATCCGTTAATTTTATTGTATATTCCATAAATTTTAGAAGTCTATTTACTAACCAGTATTACAATTCATTTAATGGTAATATATCATTCTTGAATCCTTCATATAATATTGATAAAGCTAATTCCAGTTTTGATTTTCAAATAGATACAACAAGATACTTTACGTCTCCTCTTCAATCAGAACAGAAATTGAGTGTTTTTACTTCAAATATTTCAGTTAAAGGACTGATTCCTTTGAAAAGGTACTGGTGGCGTATAAAATTAAAAAGCTCATCTTCATGGTCTACTCCAGGATCATTTACAAATGTTAATTCCGGTTATCAATGGTTTATAAATAGTCCTATTGATAGTCAGGTGGAAATTATTTGAATACTGTTTTTAATATTGAGAATGATACATGGGAACTTTCTAATGTAAAGAAAAGTTAAAGATTTCGTCTGCAGGAGCCAGTGATGGGAAATTTGCGTCGATGCAGTATAATCTACAAGAAGAATTACCTTCAACATATTTTTGGGGAATGGCAACTGCATTAATCGATACACTCACCTTAAAACCTTATAATATTAAGACTTTTGTTTATCCAAATCCACCAGCAGGCGACTCTTTGTTGAATTATTTAAAAAGTT
>CAVUCR010000016.1:0-45681 GCA_963739895.1 uncultured Ignavibacteria bacterium
ACAGGTTGTTAAACAGCTTAACCGCCTTATTGATACTATTAAAGTAGTTGATTTAACTGGGCAAAATAGGGTAGAAAGAGAACTTGCTTTGATTACAGTTTTCTATCAGAAAGGAACCCGGGCTGAAATTATAAGCGTTTCAGATATTTTTAGAGGAAATGTAGTTGATATAAATAATAAGACAATTACCCTCGAAATTACCGGTCCGCCCGATAAGATTGATGCCGTGATAAACGTACTCGAACCATATGGCATAAAGGAAATGGCTCGCTCGGGCACTGTTGCTCTGAAAAGAGGTGAGCAGCTTAAACATGATAAAAATTTAGTGCTTCAACAATAGAAGGGAAATAAAATGAAAGTTTATTATGATAGCGATTCTTCATTAGAATATCTGCAAAATAAAAATATTGCTGTTTTAGGTTTTGGCAGCCAGGGGCATGCGCATTCCTTAAACCTTAAAGACAGCGGTATGAATGTTTGTGTCGGTTTACGTTCTTCTAGTTCTAGCTGGGCAAAAGCTGAAGCAACCGGGCTGATTGTCAAAACTATACCGGAGGCCGTGGAATGGGCTGATGTTGTAATGGTTCTTCTGCCGGATCAAAATCAAAAAGAAGTTTATGATAAAGAGATTGCTCCTCATTTCAAAGAAGGTAATACCCTGGCATTTGCACATGGTTTCAATATTCATTATAAACAGATTAATCCTCCGGAAAGTATAAATGTAATTATGATCGCTCCCAAAAGTCCCGGGCATCTTGTAAGAAGAACATATATAGAGGGAACCGGGGTGCCGTGCTTAATCGCCATCCATCAGGATGCTGATGGCGATGCAAGGAATATTGCATTGGCATGGGCGAAAGGAATCGGCGGTACAAAAGCTGGGGTTATAGAAACAAATTTTAAAGATGAAACCGAAACAGATTTATTCGGTGAGCAAGCTGTTCTATGCGGTGGATCTGCGGAGCTGATTAAAGCCGGGTTTGATACTTTAGTTGAAGCCGGTTATCCTCCGGAACTTGCATATTTTGAATGTATGCATGAGATGAAGCTAATTGTTGATCTATATTATGAAGGAGGACTTTCCAGGACGAATTACTCTGTCAGTGATACTGCCGAATACGGCGGTATGACCAGGGGAAGCAGGTTAATTACAAAAGAAACAAGAAATGAAATGAAAAAAATCCTGGGTGAAATTCAAACCGGAAAATTTGCCGATGAATGGCTGAATGAATATAGAAGCGGTCAAAAAAATATGGATAGACTGCGTAAAGAAAATAGAGAACATCAAATTGAAAAAGTCGGCTCTAAGCTTAGAGAAATGATGAGCTGGTTATTAAAAAAGAATAAAAAAGAAGAGGTGGGAGTATGAAGTTAAAAGTAGCATTACTTCCCGGCGATGGTATCGGTCCCGAGGTAGTTGATTCTGCTGTTTCTTTAATGGATGCTGTATCTGAAAAATTTAATATATCATTTTCTTTTAAAACTCATTTAATAGGCGGCTCTTCTTATGATAAAAACGGGAGCCCTTTAACAGATGAAGTGCTAAGTAAATGTTATGATTCGGATGCAGTTTTGCTGGGTGCGGTTGGGGGTCCCAAATGGGAAGGACTTCAGCAGAATTTAAAACCTGAAGCAGCTTTATTAAAACTACGAAAAGCACTGGGACTATATATCAATATCAGGCCGGCAAAAGTATATGCTCCTTTACTATCTGCTTCAACTCTGAAACAAGATGTAATTGAAGGAACTGATTTGGTTATTCTAAGGGAATTGACCGGCGATGTTTATTTCGGTCAGCCCAGGGGATATGATGACGAACATGGATGGAATACCATGATTTATACTAAGGAAGAGGTTGAGAGAATAACAAGATTTGCTTTTGATATAGCTATGAAGAGAAGTAAGAGAGTAACTTCGGTTGATAAAGCGAATGTTCTTGAATGCTCACAATTTTGGCGCAAGATTGTGCATGAAATACATAAGGAATACCCTGAGATTCAGCTGTCGGATATGTATGTGGATAACGCCGCAATGCAATTAGTAAGAAACCCGAAACAGTTTGATGTTATTCTAACTCAAAATTTATTCGGAGATATTTTGAGTGATATTGCCGCTATGATTACCGGTAGTCTTGGTATGCTTCCTTCTGCTAGTCTTGGAAGTAAATATGCTTTGT
Source organism: uncultured Ignavibacteria bacterium (assembly GCA_963739895.1). Classification (GTDB taxonomy): domain Bacteria; phylum Bacteroidota; class Ignavibacteria; order Ignavibacteriales; family Ignavibacteriaceae; genus CAVQBP01. The sequence continues at coordinate 2,177 of CAVUCR010000016.1, forward strand.
ACGAACCAGTGCACGGGAGTGCACCTGATATAGCACGCCAGAATAAGGCTAATCCGCTGGCAACAATTTCTTCAGTTGCAATGATGTTTTTACATTCATTCCAAATGGATAAAGTAGCGGAATTAATTGAAGCGGCAATTACTAAAACATTAACAGCCGGGTATAGAACTGCAGATATTTATTCAGACGGCGATACTCTGGTTTCAACTTCAAAAATGACTGAAATAGTTATTGACAAATTCAATGAAATTTATGACGAGCAGGCGCTTGGAGTATTTACACTTTAACAAATATAATAAATACTGAAAATGATTTCTGATTGGAGTTCCCCGGAACTTGCATTAAGTTATTTGAACAGAGCAGATAAAATTCCTCATCGAACAGAAGGTGAATCTGTCTTATTGGAAGAAATTCCTGCAGCTTCCATAAATATTTTAGATATAGGTGCGGGTAATGGCAGATTGTTAGATTTATGCATGTTAAAGTGCCGGGCGGCTTCAGGAACTGTATTGGATTTCTCGCAGACAATGCTTGAGAGTTTAAGAGATAAATATCATGATAATGAACGGATAAAGATAGTTGAACACGATATAAATAATTCCTTGCCGTTTGAAGCCGAAAGTTTTGATGCCGTTGTATCAAGTTTTGCTATTCATCATGTTGACGATAAAAGGAAATATGAATTATATCAAGAAATTTGGAAAGTAGTTCAAAAGGGAGGAATATTTTGCAATTTAGAGCATGTCGCATCTCCAACGGAAAATCTTCATAAAAAATTTTTTGAAAAACTTGGAGCGGAAGAAGACGGAAGCAATATTCTTCTTGATGTTGAAACTCAAATAAAATGGCTGAATGGAATTGGTTTTTATGATGTTGATTGCTATTGGAAATGGCGGGAATTAGCACTTATAATCGGTAAAAAACCTTTGTGAATTACTTTTGGAAATCACTAAAGTTTAATTAATGAACTACAATTGGATATAAAATTATAATGAGGTATTAAAGTGAATAATAGGGTATTAATTTTTGATACAACCTTAAGAGACGGAGAACAATCTCCCGGGGCATCATTAAATGTCTATGAAAAAGTTGAAATTGCTCATCAGCTCCAAAAATTGAATATAGATATAATTGAAGCAGGTTTTCCGATCTCATCCCCGGCTCAGTTTGAAGCCGTTGAAAGAATAGCAAATGAAGTAGAAGTAATAGTTGCGGCTCTTTCACGTGCAAAAGAAATTGATGTTAAAGCTGCATATGATTCACTAAAGAATGCTAAGCGTTACAGGATACATACTTTTGCCAGTACTTCGGATATTCATATAATGGGAAAGTTTGCAAGCGGTGTTTACGGGAAAACGTTGGAAGAAAAAAGAAAAACAGTATTAAAAATGTCGTGTGATGCTGTCGCGTATGCAAGAACTTTTACAGAAGATGTCGAATACTCTGCCGAAGATGCCGGCAGAACTGATTTAGTATATCTTTCTGAAATTATTGAGGCTGTTATCGAAGCCGGTGCAACAACCGTTAATATTCCGGATACAACAGGTTATACCTACCCGTCGGAATTTGGAGCTAAGATTGCCGAACTCAGAAGGAGAGTGAAAAATATTGATAAAGCTATTATCAGTGTGCATTGCCATGATGATCTCGGGCTTGCAGTTGCTAATTCCCTGAGCGGAATTGAAAATGGCGCTAGGCAGGTTGAATGTACTATTAATGGAATTGGTGAAAGAGCCGGGAATGCTTCACTTGAAGAAATTGTAATGGCAATAAAAACACGCAAAGATATTAACAAATGCTTTACTAAAATAAATACGGAAGAAATTTATAATACCAGCAGGATGGTTTCATCATTTACCGGGATAATTGTTCAGCCGAATAAAGCAATTGTTGGTGAAAATGCATTTGCACATGAATCCGGAATTCACCAGGATGGGATGCTTAAAGACAGGCAGACTTATGAAATCATGACACCTGACAGCGTTGGTGTTCCGAAGACAAAAATTGTTTTGGGAAGACATTCCGGCAGGCATGGATTAAAATCCCGTCTTGAAGAACTCGGATATAAAACTTCCGAAGAAGAGATGCAGAAGGTATATGAACAGTTTTTAATTCTTGCCGATAAGAAAAAAGAAATATTTGACGATGATTTAAGAGTTTTGATGGGGGATAAAGTTCATAAAAAAGAAAAATGAATTTTATGAACTCGAATACCTCCATGTTACGCTTGGTACAACTTCAATACCTACTGCTACAGTTAGAATAAAAACAGTAGATAAAGTATTACAGGAATCTGCAATTGGTGATGGTGCAGTTGATGCATGTTTCAATGCAATTGAAAGAGCATTAAATGTTAAATCAAAGCTTGAATCATATAATGTCCGATCGGTTACCTCAGGCAGGCAGGCGCTTGGTGAAGTTATAGTAAGGATCAGGAAAGAAGAAAAATCGTTTACAGGCAGAGGTGTATCTACCGATATTATTGAGGCAAGTGCAAAAGCATATCTGCAAGCCTTTAACCAGCAGCAGGTTTATTTTAAGATGAAAGAGAATGATAAAATAAATGAAGCCTCTTTATCGGAATTATCTCAAGCAGTATAAATTTATCCGTTTTTAGGGAAAAGGAATAAGAAGATGGGAATGACAATAACAGAAAAAATATTAGCAAAATCCGCAGGGAAATCAAAAGTTGAACCTGGAGAAAATATCTGGCTTAATGTTGATGTCCTTATGACGCATGACGTTTGCGGGCCGCCAACTATCGGGATATGGAAAAGAGAATTCGGCAGTACTGCTAAAATCTGGGATAAAGATAAACTGGTGATCTTCCCCGATCATTATATTTTTACAAAAAATCCTCAGGCAAACAGGAATGTTCAAATATTAAGACAGTTCGCAAGTGATTATCAGCTGGATAATTATTATGATGTTGGGACTGAAAGGTATAAAGGCGTTTGCCATATAGCTCTAGCAGAAGAAGGATATAATATTCCGGGAACAGTATTATTCGGTTCCGATTCCCATACATGTACCTCCGGCGCTTTCGGAATGTTTTCAACCGGGGTAGGGAATACGGATGCTGCATTTATTATGGGAACCGGGAAAATCTGGGAAAAAGTTCCTGAAACCATCAAGTTTATTTTCGAAGGTGAAATACCTGCTTATTTAACAGCTAAAGATTTGATTCTGCGGGTATTGGGTGATATTACTACTGATGGCGGTACGTACCGCGCTTTAGAATTTGAAGGGTCGGCAGTTTTCTCTCTTTCGGTTGATGAAAGAATGACTTTAACAAATATGGCAATTGAAGCCGGTGCTATGAACGGGATAATTGCTGCCGATAAAGTTATTGAAGATTACGTGAAGGAGAGAAGCAATAAGAGTTACGAAATTTTCAACAGCGATAATGATGCCGTTTATAAGCAGGTATTTACATACGATGTCAACAAATTAGAACCATCTGTGGCAAAACCTCATAGCCCTGATAATTATGATGCAGTTAAAAATGTCCAGGGAACTAAGCTGACCAAGTGTTATATAGGTTCTTGTACCGGCGGTAAATTAAGTGATTTTGTTTCGGCAGGAAAGTTTCTGTTTGGAAATAAAGTTAAAGTACCGACTTTTATAGTACCTGCCAGCACTAATGTTGCCCGGCAATTGGAAGTAGAAACAATCAGCGGAGTTTCTCTAAAACAAATTTTTGAGAATGCCGGCTGTGTTATCGCACAATCATCATGCGCTGCTTGTTTGGGTGGACCAATGGACACCGTAGGTCGTGCGCAGGATGGTGAAGTAATAATTTCTACTACTAATAGAAATTTCCCCGGGAGAATGGGAAGCAAAAAATCGCAGGTTTATTTAGCATCTCCTCTTACTGTTGCTTCATCTGCATTAACCGGAGTTATTACAGATCCCAGAGATTTTTTATAACCTAATTATCGGAGACTAAATTGGAAAAAATAATAAAAGGTAAAGCTTTTGTTTTAGGTGATAATATTGACACTGATCAAATTATTCCGGCTGAACATTTAGTTTACAGTCTTAGCGATCCCGAAGAATCTAAAAAATACGGGCATTTTGCTTTATCGGGAGTTCCGATTAATTCAGCGGGTTTACCGCAAGGCGGGATACCCTTTATTAAGGGAGATGAATCCAAATCTGAGTTTAATATAATTATCGGCGGTTCGAATTTCGGCTGCGGCTCCTCAAGGGAACATGCTCCGTTCGCTCTGAATGTCGCAGGTGCAGAAGCAATAATTGCAGAAAGTTATGCAAGAATCTTTTATAGAAATTGTGTTGACGGCGGTTTTTTAATTCCTTATGAAACTGCTCTGAAACTTAACGATAAAGTTAATACAGGTGATGAACTCGAAATAAATCTAAATGAAAATACAATTGAAAATATTACAACGGGTGAATTATTTAAATTGAGGCCATTAGGTGATGTGTTGCCTATTATTGAAGCAGGCAACATTTTTGAATATGCCAGGCAGAACGGGATGATGGTTTAATAGGTATTCTTAATCGCTCAGCCAAAGGCTGATCCGCCTCGGGCGGAAAACATAATCTTACTCTTACTCGAATAGTAAGCAGAGGTTTGAAGATTAAGCTTAGGAGTAAGAGTAAGAGAGAAATCTATTTTGAATAAATTTTATTGGGATTATTATTATGAATAAAATAGAGCTATTTGACACAACTTTAAGAGATGGAACTCAGGGGGAAGGGATCAATCTATCTGTTCAAGATAAATTATTAATCGCACAAAAACTTGATGAATTCGGTATTGATGTTATTGAAGGAGGCTGGCCGGGGAGCAATCCGCGCGACGAGGAATTTTTCAATAAAGCACAGGATTTAAAATTGAAACATGCACAAATATGTGCATTCGGTTCAACGGCACGCTCATTACAAAATATTGAGAATGATACTAATTTAATAGCTCTTATAAAAGCAGAAACTCCCACTGTGTCTATTTTTGGCAAAACATGGAAGCTGCATTCTCAAAAATCCTTAAACTTATCTGAAGAAGAGAATGAAGAATTAATCTATAAATCTGTTGAATATATAAGAAGCAAGGGGAAAAGATTAATTTATGATGCCGAACATTTTTTTGACGGGTATAAAGATGACAAAGAATTCGCTATAAAAATGTTAAAAGCCGCCGAGAATGCCGGAGCAGACCTAATCGTTTTATGCGATACCAACGGAGGTACTTTGCCAAGCGAAATCTTTTCAATTGTAAATGATGTAAAAAAACATATAAAGAGAGAATTGGGAATACATGCGCATAACGATAGTGAACTTGGAGTTGCAAATTCACTGGCGGCTATTGAAGCAGGTGCTGTACATGTTCAGGGTACCATTAACGGTGTTGGTGAAAGATGCGGCAACGCAAATCTATGCAGCATAATTCCAAATTTAATACTGAAATTGAATCAAAGAACTAAACAAAATATTAACCTTGAACATTTAACATCTATCTCGCATTTTGTTTACGAATTAATGAACTTGTCTCCAAATAGCCGTGCTGCATTTGTTGGGAATTCTGCTTTTGCTCATAAAGGAGGCATACACGTAAGCGCTGTATTAAAAGACAGTAAAATGTATGAACATATTTCTCCCGAGAGCGTAGGAAATAAACAAAGAGTTCTGATTTCTGATCTGTCGGGGCAGAGTAACATAAGGTATAAGGCCAAAGAGCTTGGAATAGATATTTCCGATAATAAAGAGATAAGTAAGAAAGTAGTTGATTATATAAAGAACCTGGAGCACGGCGGGTTCCAATTTGACGGTGCCGAAGCTTCATTCGAATTATTATTGAGTTCGGAAATGAATAAATTTTCTCCATTCTATACTGTAATCGATTCCAAGGTAAATGTTACATTTGATGATAAAGGTCATTCCAAATCGGAAGCAGTCTTAAAGGTTGAAGTGGACGGGGAAATAGAACATACTGCATCCGATGGCGACGGCCCGGTTAACGCGCTTGATAACGCCTTAAGAAAAGCTTTATTAAGATTCTACCCTGAAATTTCGCTTCTAAAACTAGTTGACTATAAAGTTAGAGTCCTCGATGAAAAAGAAGGTACCGGTGCTAAAGTAAGGGTTATGATTCAATCAAGCGACGGCTCTGAAAGCTGGTCTACCGTCGGTGTATCAGAAAATCTAATCGAAGCTAGTTTTCAAGCATTGAATGACAGCATCAACTTTAAACTTTATAAATATAATAAAAGTAAAAAATTAATAGCTTAAAATTATTATTATCATAAAAACATGAAGGGGAATATATATTTATCATGGCATGGTATCTGGAAAAGTGAAGTACCGGAATAAGAGAATGTTTGTTTGATCCCAGTTCTCCATTTTTCCATATGTTTTTGTCATGAGTTAATTAATTTGCAGAGTTAAATAGATTTCCTCTCTTAATCCGGATTAATTTCTCCCAGGTTTCAAAAATATTATATCTCATTACCTTCTTTCTATTCTAAAATTTATTTTTATTCATATTTTATAATTAATTATTCGGTCATTATAAATGTTTATTGCTAATTATTTTCATAAATACATTTAATTTAATAATTTACCTATACCAAAATAAAATAGATTAACAATGCCTGATAAAGAAGAACCCATTGATATAAAAAGCATTTATCACGGCTCTGAAATAGACTTTAGCACCTTAGCTGAGAAATCTCTGGTAGGAATTTATCTTATCCAGGATGGAATCTTCAAATATCTTAATCCCAAGTTAGCTGAAATTTTTGAATATACCGTAGATGAACTGCTTAATAAAAAGGGGCCCAAAGATTTAACCTTTCCTGAAGATTGGGATAAAGTCGGGAATAATATTTCAAGCAGGTTAAGCGGCGATATGCAATCAGTGAATTATGAATTTAGGGGAGTTTCAAAAAATAATAAAATTAAATTAATTGAAGTATTTGGTTCACATGCAATTTATAATGGAATGCCTGCCGTTTTAGGAACGCTGCTGGATATTACCGAACGAAAAAATGCAATTGATGAAATTAAAAAAAGTGAAAAAAGATATAAAGATCTTGCAGAAATGCTTCCACAAATGATTTTTGAAATGGATTCAACAGGGAAGATTACTTATGCTAATAAAAATGTAATTGAAAAAACCGGGTACTCATGTGAAGAAATCGAAGAAGGCGTTTCGGTATTACAAATTATAGATACGCCTGAAAGAGAAAGAGCCGGTGATGATATCACTGAAATCTTAAATGGAAAAACATTATATAACAGGGAATACAATATTTTAAGGAAGAACGGTTTAACATTCCCTTCTGAAATTAGTGCAAGCCCTATTTATGCTGAAGATCGGATAATTGGTTTAAGGGGTTTTATAATAGATAAAACAGAAAGTAAAAAATCGGAGGAACAATTACGTGTCCTGTCGCGTGCTGTTCAACAGAGCCCGGCATCAGTAATTATAACAGATTTTGATGGAAATATTGAATACATAAACCCGAAATTTAAGGAAGTTACCGGCTATTCGTTAGATGAAATAACAGGGAAAAATCCCAGGATTTTATCTTCGGGATTGAAACCTGCTTCAGAATATGAAATTCTGTGGAAAACAATTAAAGCAGGGAATGATTGGACAGGTGAATTTCAAAACAAAAAAAAGAATGGTGAAATTTATTGGGCATCAGCATTAATTTCACCTGTTAAAGATATTGAAGGAAACATTACTCATTTTTTGGGTTTACAGGAAGATATAACAGAAAGAAAAAATAATGAAATGGAGCTGAAAGCTGCAAAAGAAAAAGCAGAGGAAATGAATAGGATGAAATCTGTCTTCCTGGCGAATATGAGTCACGAACTTAGAACGCCTATGATAGGAATTCTGGGTTACGCTGAAACTTTATACAGCGAATTAAAAGAATCACCGCTGAAAGAAATGGCCGGGATTTTATTGAAAAGCAGCAGCAGGCTGAAAGAAACTTTGAATTTGATCCTGGATTTATCAAGAATTGAATCGAATAAAATTGAAATAAACTCAACTATTCTTGATATAACGGAAGTTTTACAGGAAACAGTAAAACTTTTTGAAATAGCTGCCATTGAAAAAAATTTACAATTAGATTTAATAATTAAAAATGAGAATATTACTTCCAGGCTTGATAGAAGAATGTTTATTCAAATTGTTGAAAATATAATTAATAATGCCATTAAGTATACAAAACTGGGAAAGGTTACCATAACTGCAAGAAAAAAAATTGAAAATAATGAAGAATTTTGTATTATTGAAATAGAAGATTCTGGAATGGGGATACAATCTGAAAATATTGATATAATTTTTGAACCGTTTCGTCAAATAAGTGAAGGAAATGCAAGAAATTTTGAGGGTACAGGATTAGGGCTAACCATAACAAAAAAATTTGTAGAATTATTAGGTGGGAAAATTTTTGTTACCAGTAAACTTGGTGTCGGAACTAAATTTACCGTAAAGTTTCCTTCAATCACAATTCCTCTGCCTACAAAGGAATATAATGTTAATGAAGAAAAGGAATTCAAAATGGAAGAAAAAAAAGGGAACCTGTCGTTACTTTTAGTTGAAAACGATCTACCCTCAATTAATATTATAAAGATATACCTGCAGGATAAATACAATGTAGATGCTGCAATTGACGGATTAACAGCATTACAGATGGCGGAGCAGAAAATATATTCTGCGATATTGATGGATATCGATTTAGGATTTGGTATGAATGGTCTCGACGTAGCTCAAAAAATTAAAAAAATGCACGGTTATGAAAATATCCCGATTATCGCAGTTACTGCTTACGCTATGCTTGGGGATAGAGAAAAATTTCTTTCTGCAGGATGTACCCACTACATCGCCAAACCTTTTGAAAAGTTCGCTTTGGTTGAACTGCTGGAGGAAATCTTATAAAATATTATCCTTCCAAATAATCTGCAATTAGGTATCTCCCTTTCAATTGCAAATTTTCTTTAAGCTCCGCAGATGGTTTATCATCTATAAATTATCTTAAACTCCGCTCGTGTTACCTGGAGCATATGGCTTTTTCTTATCATACATTTTAGATCTCTTCCCTTATTTTCTTACATCAATTGATATTTATTATACTCGGGAGTGAAATACTATTGAAAGAACTCCCCTGGTAATGATTTTAGCGGACTAAACTGATTCCGGATTTATTTGTCATCTCAAATTCTAGCTTACTGTGTTTAAACAAATCAGAATGTTTAATAAAAAGAGTCTTAAGTGGTTTACCATCAAGTTTAATCGATTTTACATAAATGTTTTTGGGCGATATATTATCTGCAACTATTACAAAAATGTTTTTCTTAGGAAAGTTTAGATGTAAAGTAACTTTTGGGAAAAATGGTCTGCCGATAGCATATTCGCCGGATGCCGGGCATACAGGATAAAATCCAAGTGAAGTAAAAATATACCATGCAGACATTTGACCGCAATCATCATTACCGGTGATGCCGTCAGGAGTATTTCGATAATTTCTGAATACAACATCAGTTAAGATTTCGGAGGTCTTCCATGGCTGGTCTGCCCAATCATAAAGATATGGATAGTGATTTTCCGGTTCATTGTCATAAGCATAATGTCCTTCATTGAAATTTTGATCAAGTTTAGAAATAAAAATATTTTTTCCCATCAATTCCAATAAACCGTGAATATCCTGCATTACACAGAAAAGGTATGTCCACGGACTGCCTTCTGTAAAAGCCCCGTATTCCTTTGAATATGGATCTGTAAAATTTCCACTAGAAAGCTTCGGGGTCATAAAACCGGAGGAAGAGTTATAAAGATTTTTATAATTTTTTGATCGGTTTAAGAAAAATTTATAATCTTTGTCATTGTTGAGTTCTTTAGCCACCTGTGCAACACAAAAATCTTCATACGCAAATTCAAGAGTCCTGGAAACAGCTTCATTTGTTTTATCTGCCGGAACATAACCAAGGGATTTATAATAAGTGAGGCCTCCCCGGGCTTCATATGAACTCCAACCTGCACGGTCTTCCCATCTTTTATATAAATCGCTGTCAGGCGGAGTCATCGCATCTTTATAGATTGCTGCGTACGCATTCTTTATATCAAAATCACGGAAGCCTTTAATATAAGCGTCTGCAATAATGGCATCTGCCGGGGTTCCAATCATTATATTTGTATAGGAAGGGTTAGGCCATTTTGGAATCCAGCCTCCCTGTTCATACATCTGAACCATTGACTGAATCATCGGGGAAACATCTTCCGGATCGGTTAAAGTAAGTAAGGGATGAAGCGCCCGGAATGTATCCCACATGGAATAATCATTATAAGAAACACCCTTATGTATTTTTTCATCGAATGCGCTGAAGTAATTGCCATATTCATCAAATCGTCTGGGAAAAACAAGTGTGTGGAACAATGCGGTATAGAAAATTACTTGCTGGTCGAAACTTCCTCCTTCAATTTCAATCCGGTTTAGAGCACTATTCCATTCTTGTTTGGTTCGGCTTTCAACCTGCTCAAAATCCCAATCAGGAATCTCATTATTCAGATTTTCTTTAGCTTGTTCTATACTAATAAAAGATGAGGCAATTTTTACTTTTACAATTTCATCCTTTGTGACGGAAAAGTTTGTAATTGTACCGATATGAGAACCCGATATTTCATCTTTATTTTTATAAATCCGGATGCTGCCTGAATCATTCCATGTTGTAAATGTATTAAAGGGTTTTTCGAATTGAATTACAAAATACCCTCTTAATTTTTTCAACTCAGGCCCCATATTTCTATTTTGAAAAACATTATCACGATCAGGATTATAACCGGTAATTTCCCTCCGGTTCTTGGAAATTTTAATCCATCCTATATGAGATTTTTGCCTGCTCATCTCAATGAATAGATGAGCCTCCTTCGTTTCAGGGTATGTGAATTTAAATATTGCACAACGGGCCGAAGCTGTCATTTCTGTTTTAATGATCTGTTTATTGCTGTCTAAGAGTTCAACCGAATAGTAATAAGGTTTAGAGATTTGGGTACTTTTAATAATTTCAAGTTTTCGATCTTCGTCACGAATTTTTTCTTTCCCCGATTCGGGCATGATTGTAATATATCCATAATCTCCCATCCAGATCGTAGGCTGGTGAGTCCCCATAAACCCGGTTATGTTTTTATCCTCGTATCTAAATGGTAATTGACTTATAAAATTTCCTTCTGTTTTGGGAGTCCAGTTTGTCATTCCGTGAGGAACGGTTACCCATGGACAAACGCCGCCGTAATTTTTATCTCCCGGTGCTCCTGTTGTACCAATAAAAGTATTAACTAAATCTGCAGGTTCTTTCTTTTGTGCAGGGCTTGGAATTGTTAATATAAGTAAGATGATTATGAGATATAATCTATACATTATTTTAATTCTCTGGATAATATTCTGAATTACTGTTTAATATTACAAAAAATAAATATTAGAAATAAAGGTCTTGTAAGATTTTTGTATTCAAATGGAAGAGCGGATAATTGTGAGGTTAGATATAAGAGGAAGATATTAAAAATGATTCGTCCAGATGTTGAAGAGCTTGCACTTTATTTTTTCCATTTACAGTCCTCTTATGGTGGCGTTTAAATTTAAAGTTATTTAAAAAATCAAATAAAAGAAGTAGTATAGGAAAACAATCAAGAGGCATTTCATTTCGCCAAACCCCTCGGGAACCGGGAGATTGCTGCCATTTATATTCAATTCATTTTTGCATTATACCTTTCACACAATAACAAAAATTCTGTCCTTCCAGTATGATTATATAGAAGTTTATTCATTGTTCTTTAATAGTAATTCTTTACCAAAAAGTGATGATTCTTTTTCCCAAGCTGAATATTTTATAAATTCAAAATTTTTTGATTCAGATATGCTCTGGACAGCTTTTCAAGAATAGAACCCTGGTTCGAAGCATATCTTCCTTGTGTATTTAACACTAGATAATTTTATTTATAGAATTATTTAAATGATTTAACTAGTAATTCTTGACAAGTATTTCAGATATTTTTCCACGTTTAGCAGCCTTGCTATTAATTACTCTACTGGCCAAAATCCTTTTAATTGTAAATTTATTATATAAAGTGTCGTGAAATTCATTTTGTGGATTGTGGTTTTTTAAATCAGCATTGCTTAGTAATTGTCTAACTCCTCTTCTATCTAAAAAGCTAAATATACCTGCTAATTCTTTTTTTTCTTTAAATGAGAATTCAAATTCACTATATGAGGTAAAATTTGAGGTGTGGTTGAGAGGAGAATATGGAGGATCATAATACATAAATGAATTCTTTTTAACTATTTTAGGAAGTTCTTTGAAGTCTCTGACTTCTATTACGACATTTTTCAGAGCTAACGAAACTGCAGACAAATTTTCTTCGTCAACAATTTTTGGATTTTCATACCTTCCAAAAGGCACATTAAATCGTCCAGATTTATTAACCCGGTATAATCCATTGAAACAAGTTTTATTTAAGAAAATAGTTAAGGCAGCTCTTCTCATTAACTTTTGATTGATATTTTGCTCTCCAGATAATAATCAAGTATTAAACTCATCTCTTCTATTAATAGAATAAGCCTTTCTCAGGTCAGAATTCTTTGATTTAAATTCTTTGTCCAACAAATTCAATTCCTTTATCAATTCGTCCTTATGGTTCTGAACGATCCCAAATGTTGAAATCAAATTGGAATTAATATCTGACAAATAAGCATTTTCAATACCATACATTTGTTTAAGATATAAAAATACCGCAGCACTGCCCAAGAATGGTTCATAATAGGTTGTTATACCATTCTCTTTAATATCAGTTGGAAGGTTATTATCAATATCATTTAATAACCGGGTTTTACCCCCGGCCCATTTTAGAAAAGGTTTTGCTCGTTTCATTTCCAAATAAAGACATAAAGAGATTTTTGTTAACAGAATAAATATAGCAATAGTTGAAAATTAATCCTCCCTCTCAAATATGCTGATCTTCTCCCCTTCTTTATTTTCAGCATACTAACTTCTTCTAAAACTTCATCCGGATTAATCAATCTTGTTAGGACTAGATAACAAATATTAATCCAGATGGTTACCTTGTAAAAAGATGTTCCTTATTTAAATTCGGCTGATAATGTCAAGAAGAACGATGTTATGTTTATGTTAAGTGGGTTTTAAATTGTTTTGGTCGCAGTAAGTATTGCGGATAGAAAAGGTAACAAATACCGATAAAATATTTTTTAACTATAGTAATTATTGCGCGTATTTAAAGTAATTAATACCGAAAGAGATTCAGCAACAATTTCATAAAGTAATTGTTCCTTTTAACCATTTTGGCATTCTACTTGTATTTTTTAAAAGAAATCTATTGATAACACGGAGTTTTAAATGAAAAGAATATTGATTGCTATAGCGCTTGTGATTCCTTTTATGATTGGATGCAGTGATTCATTGGTAAATCCAGAATCTGCACCCCAGGTAAATAATAGTCAAAAAAGCTGGATAACTTTACCTAAAAATACGGAAATGTCCGTTGAAAATGATTATTCTGCATCTAATATAATTGATGGCAGTAAAGGGGGTGAAGTAAAGTTAGATATTAACTATAAGACAAAATCTTCAGTTCACATAAAGATAAAAGCTAAAATTAAAGTTCCGAAAGGAGCTTATGAAGGCAATAAAAATATTTCAGTGATTATTAATAGTATAAATGGAACTGCGACTTTTTATCCAAGTCCTGAAACTTTTAAGATACCATTAGTTTTTAGTTTAGACATTCAAGGTCTCAATTTAAATGGAGTTGATCCAAGTTCATTGGATTTTGTGTCCTTAGAACCTGATGGTTCTAATCAATCAGTAGAATATAAGAAGATTAATGTAAAAGTCGATAAAGGTGAGCTTGAAGTTGATGATGCTTTAATAACACATTTTTCAATATATGGGTGGTCCAGATAATTAATTTAAGGATAATCTAATTTTGTTGATATAAACAGGTAATTTAACCTGCTTCCTTTTTTATTAATTAACGAAAACAGCAGAAAATAAATAATTAAAAATGGATTTTTTGAAATTTAAATAAAAACTACGCCATTTTAATCCCGAAACAATTCAGGTAGTTTAATATTTTAAAAGAAGCACTAATCGATAATTTAATTTGGAAGCATGTTTCTCCCGGTGTAGACTTAACTGATATTTCGCCTTTATGTTTTTGAACAATAATATTGTGACTTATATTTAATCCTAATCCAGTACCTAGACCAACCGGTTTAGTTGTAAAAAAAGGATCGAAGACTTTTGCTTGAATCTCATTAGGAATTCCCGGACCTGTATCTTTTATTTCAATCACTGCCCAATGATCTTTTTTATATGTTCTTATAATTATTTTTCCTGAACTGTTCATGGCTTCAATTGCATTATCGATAATATTTGTCCATACCTGATTAAGTTCACTGCCGTATGCTTGAATGCGTGGGATATCTTCAGAATATTGTGTTTCAACTGTTATACCTTTGTCTAATTGACTGCTGAGCATTAAGGGAAGTGTAGTAATATTATGGGGTTTATTAGCCCCAATCGGTGCTCTTTTGGGTGGTAGTTCGCATGATGCTAAGTATTGGTTTCTGGCTTATGTCGTACTTTTAATATTACTGAAATTTCAATTAGAACTCGTATAATAAATGAAAGGGAAAAACAATTCATCTCATTTTTTCCGATAAGTTATTAATTCAATATGTCAACCAATGTATATTAAGTTTCAATTACCTTGTAGTGTGGACAAATTCTACCTCTCAACTTCCTAATATTCTCATCCATCTCTTTTTTCAGCATCCCCCAGCATAAATTTCTACTTAATTACTATCAAGTACTCTAAAAAATTTTTTCTTTTTTATTGAATTTGTTGGAAAATTAATTTTTTAAATATAATTTGAAACCGTAGGAAAAAACATGGCCAACAATGGGGATGCGATGATAGGTACTATTGATAGTTTTGTGAGGTGTTTATTTGTATACTCTTATATTCCTTTTTAATTTATTCAATATTTCCGTTTCTTATCTCATCCCGTTGAAAATGATTTTTTGTTCAAGATTTTCAAATAACAGCTAATCCCTATATGATGAAAAATATTATAATTCTTATGACAATAAAAACACAATGGGTATTTCGCCTTTACTTCGTATGGTTGTTCGGAACACTTACCATATATCCGCAAACATCTTCAAATGTATCAAATGGAGTTATATTTTTTCCGGCGAACAAAGCCCGAAATATTAATCCTGATACACACCTGGAAATCACCTTCCCCGGCGCACCCATATTAGGTACAAAAGGAGGTCAGGTTCGTATTTATGATATGCCTGATAACCGGCTGGTCGATAGTCTGGACCTTAGTATTCCGCCGGGTCCGACTATCAGATCTACTTCTCCAAAGCCGCCTTATATCCAGGTTCCTTACAAATATATTTCAGGGAAATTTACCAATGCGAATACAAAACCGGGTACTCCTTCCGGTGGGGCATTGCCGACACCGGATGATTATCAACTCACAATTATCGGTGGTTTTACAGATGGTTTTCACTTTTATCCAATTATCATCCACAACAACACTGCTACCATATATCCGCATAACAATCTCCTGGAATATAACAAGACTTATTATGTGCACATCGATCCGGGAGTGCTCAAACTGGAAGACAATAGTTTTACTGGAATATCTGGAAAAACGGGATGGACCTTTACCACTAAAAAATCACCACCTCCGGCGAGCTCAGAAAAATTTGTGGTGAATGCCGATGGGAGTGGAGATTTCAATACCGTTCAGGGAGCTATTGATTTTATCCCGGACTACAATCCTGAACAAGTTACATTATTCATCAAAAACGGTGTATATGAGGAAATCGTTTATTTTAGGAACAAGACCAATATTACAATATTAGGTGAAAACAGGGAGAAGGTTATTATCAAATATGCGAACAGAGAGGTCTTTAATCCGCATCCATCAAACATATCCACAAATGAGGTAAAGGGAACCTTTCCTTCCCGTCGTGCGGTATTTGCTGCGGATAATTCAAGCCGGATTAATCTTGTAAATCTTACAATTAGGAATACCTCAGAAAAAGCTCAGGCAGAAGGTCTATTGCTGAGCGGATATGAAAACATTATCTGCAATGTCACTATTGGCGGTTCTGGAGATGCACTTCAATCGAATGGTTCCGCATACTACAGCGGTTGCCGTATTGAGGGGTGGGGTGATATAATACTCGGACGCGGGCCTGCTTATTTTAAGGATTGCGAAATTACCAGCTACGGAGGTCCATACATGTGGATACGCAACACTTCCGCTAATCACGGTAATATATTTGTGAATTGTAAATTTATGACTCTCGAGGGAAAGGAGACAGTATTAGCCCGAGCACCTACTAATGGAGGCAAAAATTATCCTTATTGTGAAGCGGTACTAATAAATTGCCAACTTGCAGGCATCTCTCCTGTTGGGTGGGGACCCATCGGCGGAGATACTTCGAATGTGCACTATTGGGAGTACAATAGTACAAATATCAGCAACGGAAAACCCGCAGATATAAGCCTGCGCCACCCTGCTTCAAGACAGTTGACAATGCAGAAAGATTCTGTAATTATATCCAACTACATGAACGCGGCTTATGTGCTTGGAGGTTGGAAACCAAAGTTAGCTCCCATTAAATGATTGAATCACCTCTAGAATAATAATTAATCTGTTATTCCACGTTTTTACTGGTAATTTTTTTTGCTTTAATTGTGGATATAAAATTAGCAGGTCACTTTTTTATAAATTAAAAGATGAAACTGAAATTCCCTTAACCTACTTCATTTCCCAACCGATGTCCATTCTATTGGACTGGGTTCTGTTAACTGCTCAGGGCCTAAGATGTTTTCAATGGTATATTTTGCAGCTTCCCGGTCAGTCAGCTGGTGGCTCCAGATGACACGCCGAGATGGATTTGCTCCGGCTCCTGTATTTTTGTATTCGGCATAATAAGCTGTTTGGTCACGGTTTGTACCGTCCCAATTGGCCCAGCCTGCCGGTAAGATTTGTGCACCCAATTCACAATTCAAATAAACCACCTTGGCATAGTCACGCCATGGGCGTCCCAAATAGGCTTTTTTGATCCCGTCTGAGGCTATCAACTTGCAATGACGGAAAACATATCCGTAAGTTTTTCCTTTTGGAGTGCTGGCTGCCGTTATATAGGAATCACTCAAATTTTTAATGGTGCAATCATCAAACAAAACGGTCGCTCCGCCGAAAATGAAATCAGTGGTTCCTTGAATACGGCAGCCCACAAAATATTGCCGGCTGTTTTCGCCCTCAGTATAAAGTGTGTCCTGATGACCTAGTAATATGCAATTGCGGAAGACACAACGGTTACCACTAACATGAAGAGCAACAGCTTGTCCAACTGGGCCGGCTGTATTTTCAATCGTCAGATTTTCGGCCACAAAATCATCGGCCTCTACTTTCAATGTGTAAGTATAAAATGTACTGTTCCGTCCCCGATCAATTTTTTTGAAATAATCATTATAAGAGATGATAGTCTTTGCAGCACTTTCACCAATTAAAGATAATTTTGAGTTGCAGGCTGGTACTAACAACTTTTCATGATAAACTCCATTTTTAATGTGAATGGTGATGCGTTTGTCGGGGAAAGATTTGCTGGCATCAATGGCAGCCTGAATGGTCGTATAATCACCGCTGCCATCCTGTGCAACTGTAATCTCAGTCTTGTACTGGGCAAATAGCCTTGTAGGAGCAAATAGGATAAGACCTGCTAAAACGATTAATTCCAAATACTTCATATTAATCTGGTATATTAAATTTTTAAAATCTCTTTTGGCCATTCAAAATAAGCCTTCTAAAGTAGAAAATGAAATCAAGAGTATACGTGCAGCAGAATGAAGTTTGGAATAATAGTAAATAAGAAAGGGTGTTAACGAAACAATTCAATTCATAACATTACATGAATTTCTTTTTTTACAGTACAATTACTTTTAATTCATTTAAATACCTCCTAATTTTAATAATTAACTAAACAAAAAATAATTTAGACCATGAAAATATGGAGGTGAAAGTGAGTTTAATGAATCTAAAATTAATACTCATCTCTCTTGTATTTATACTGTATTGTTTACCCGCGGTATGCCAGAATCGTCCAACAGAGGTTGCCGGTATTCCAGTTAACTATGACGAGTCAAAAGTTCCGGCATATTCCCTCCCTGATCCATTGGTGCTGCAAAACGGCAAGAAAGTAGAAGACCCGGATACCTGGTACACAAAAAGGCGTAAGGAAATTCTCAGTTTATTTGAAAATGAACAGTTTGGGAAATCTCCTGATCGAAATAATGTTCGCTTCAAAGTATTTGAAACAGGGACATTGGTTTTTAATAAAACAGCAATTAGAAAGCAAATAACGATATATTTTACAGGGGATACTTCCAATTACAAGGCTGACTTACTTATTTATCTACCGGCAAAAATAAAAGAACCTGCACCATTATTATTAATGATAGCGTTTTCACCAAATTGTCTGACTGTTGACGATCCGGGAGTAAAATGCGGAATGATGTGGACCCGGGAAGGAAAGAGAATCCCGGCTTCAGAAGGTAGAAAATTTGGTTCGTTTGATGTTGAAAAATTTATTTTGAATGGTATCGGAGTAGCAACTATTTACTATGGTGATATTGAACCCGATTTTCCACAAGGAATAAAATACGGGATAAGAGGCCACTATTTAAAATCCGGCATGAATTATCCTGCACCTGATGAATGGGGAGCAATTTCAGCATGGGCATGGGGTCTTAGCTGTGTCATGGATTATCTCGAAACAGACAAACAGGTCGATTCAAAAAAAGC
The DNA here is from genome assembly GCA_963739895.1 of uncultured Ignavibacteria bacterium. GTDB lineage: Bacteria > Bacteroidota > Ignavibacteria > Ignavibacteriales > Ignavibacteriaceae > CAVQBP01. The sequence goes on from CAVUCR010000016.1 coordinate 21,061, forward strand.
TGCCCTTTACGGAGTTTCCCGTTTAGGGAAAACTGTTTTATGGGCAGGTGCCAAGGATGAAAGATTTGGGATGGTTATAGCAAGCTGTTCAGGCGAAGGAGGTGCCGCAATATCCAGACGCCAATACGGCGAAACAATAAAACATATGATAGACTCAACCCGATATTTTTATCAATTTTGCGGTAACCGTGCCAAATATGGTGATGATCCGAATACATGTCCCGTTGATGCTCATATGTTGATTTCATTAATCGCTCCACGCCCTTTACTGTTACAAACAGGTGACACTGACTACTGGTCAGATCCAAAGGGCGAATTTGTTGCCGCCGTTGCCGCTGGACCGGTTTATGAGCTGCTTGGGAAAAAAGGATTAGAAACCGATGTTTGGCCTGCAGCAGGTAAACCGATTTTAAATGATCTTGGATATTTTATGCATTCGGGTGGTCATGGTACGCTACCTGGAGACTTTAACATTTTTATCGATTTTATAAAGAAGCATTTTACAGGAAAGTGAAAGGAAAAAATATTTAAGCGTATTAACTTCAGTTCTTTTAAGTTCTATATGTTTCCGGAGATGGCAAGCAAAAATTATAAGTGTTTGCGGTGAAGGATCCAAACGACCCACAGTCAAAGGGTATAGAGAGTTTCCAGAGCTTAACAATATAAAGACATTGGCGGAGAGGCCGGGATCCCTTACATCATTATGACTGATGAGATATACTATAAATGCTTTGCGTATTTTATCAGTCAATCCTTCATTTCCTAAGAGTAGTTTTATATCAAAAAGATCACGAGGATGCTGTCTGTCCAATGCTGCAACTATCTTTCCACCATAAAGATCCGCAAATGATAAGGTATTGGCTCTAACTGATAACTCAAACTCCTTTTCTGCTTTAGAACATAACGTTCTGCTTTCAATCGGGAATACTATACCTCTTATTATTTTGTTTACTTCGATCTTTATACGAGTGCCAGCCTGTGAAATAAATAATCCTTCTATTGTTTGATATTGTTTATCTATTTTCTGATCTGAACGAATAGCGGGAAATATCCTCTTTAATCTTGTTTCTATGCTTGCAAGGCGATCGCTAATTTCTGAAAGAGATAGTGCACGTTCCTGTACTTTAATATAAGCTAAATCTATATCTACGGATAGACGGGGATAATCCCGCCAGAAGAAATTAATTGCAGTGCCGCCTTTAAGAGCAAAGACATCTTCCCGCATTACATGTGGGAGTATTCGGAGTAATAATTCTGCTTGTTGTTTGTAAATATTTTCAGGCATATTCTCTCGGTACAGTTATATTATATTTTTTATCAAGTATACCGTTCTGGACTATAGACCTCTTTCCGTTGCCTAAATTCACATTTTCCAAATTCAATTCATTCATCCATGGCAGATCGTTCTTCTCCGCCATGAAAAGAAATAATCGTTTCACCTTTATTGAATTACATTCCTCAAGCAGCTTTTGAACTAACTGTGGTCTCAGTGTAGCTAAACCTTCCATTATCTTAATAGCTTCATCAAATGATTGTTCTTTAGGAATTAGATACAGCATTTCCATTGCCGCTAATTCTGTTGAAGATACCCCTATATAAAAATTTCCAGTATTGAATAATGTGAGATAATCTTCTTTCATATAATCAAATACTTCATTCTTTTTTTGTATTACCTCTTCGAATTTCTTTAACCATACATGTGTATTTTCATTTCCATTGCTAAAAAAATATACTTTATTTTCATGCTGCTTTAAATAATGGCCATATCCTCTTAAAGTTAATGCTGTTTTTCCCCCTGCATGTATAGTTGTTTCCGATTTTCTCTGTAGCCCAAGTAAAGCTCCTTGCCATCCGACTTTATCATTATACAAATTGTATACTCCTCTACTAAATAGTTCTATCCAGTTTGAATTTGAATAAATTTTTAATAGTTGGGGGGTATATCCTAAACTTTTCAATTCACTAACTGTTTTTAATGAGCCTTTTGCCCAATTACTTATCAATTGGTTTACTTTTGTTGTTTTTGATATATTATTCATATATGAGTTCCAATTTAATTAAACTGCTATATAGTTTAGTTTTATTCATTTTCATATATAATATATATATGAAAAACTATAAATACAAACTATATTCTTATATTAGCAGTTAATTTAATTTTGTAGAACTTATATTCAAAAATATATATAATAATAATACTTTTATGCTCACTCTTTATCTGCATTATTTTGTTGATCGTCTTTCTAATTAAATTATGCGGGAAAATCCACTTGTATTGCAGATTAGAAAAATAACATTAGATAAAAATGAAATTAAGATGCTAAAAATCCGGACAATTAAAAGTTCAGGAAAGCTTGTTGAATTTGAAAATAAATGCTCTGATATTTTTATAAAAGATGGGTTAGAACAGTTTGTTCCTATTTTCTGTAGATGGCTAAGGAAAACGGGAATCGATGAAATCCCTCAAGTTATTAATGTGTTAAAAGGTGAAATGTCCCTGATAGGTCCGCGTCCGTTCCCTGTTCATGATTTAAACATTTTAAAGGTATTTACACCTGAATTTTATTACAGAAGAAGCAAAATAAATTCTAAGCCAGGAATAACTGGCTACTGGCAGGTGTTTGGAAATAGACTGCTTGGTACTGCTAATTTAGTTGAGTGCGACGAAATTTATGAAAAGAGAAAATCAATTACTTGTGATTTGAAGATAATACTAAGAACGATATTAGTCTTAATTATGGCAAAACATTCTGATGCAATAATTCAAGTAAAATCAAAAAATGAAGTATCTCAATTAGTGAGAGGAGTATCTATGGATAATTTTGAGTTAATAGACAGTTCAAGAGAATAAATTTAACAAATATCAGCCGGGATTTCATTGGCGAAATGGTCTCACTTTATCTTAAATGCTTTTTCCATCATTGACTGCTCTCTTCTTGAAATATTATACTTATCAGCGATAGCCTTCCAACCACTCACTTTGTTTCTAATATCACTTATAAACTTTTCAGCTTCATCACTTTTTAATCTAAAATCTTCCGCTATCTCAATGGCTAGTTCAAAATTAAGTGAATTATCGTTTTCGGAAATATTTAAACTTAATCCGGTGCCGGCTTCGTTTGGATTGATATCAAAAGCGGGGGAGAGTATCCAGCCTTTTTCGGTTAAAATAAAACCATGGTTTCTTAAATGATCATCGGTATTTGAGACACAAATACTGAAAACAATTCGCCTCCATAATTCTTTCAAGTCCTCATTCACATTCGCGCCATATTTCATTAAAAACTCAGCTAGCTCTAAATAACTTACTCCAGTCTGGTAATCTGTTCCATCCGTATAGCCAAGCATGGTCATTGCAGAAGAAAAATGGATTCGATTTTTATCGAGTCTGTCAAATCTTTTAACTAAAAATGTATGATATTGGTTTGAAAATTTTTCTACCTTTGCCTCAGCAACATTTAATCCGCATTTCTTTGCAAGGTTATAGGTTACCATTTCCCATCCGCCAATATCTTTAGTATCGTTTACGCTTGGGAATTTTGCTATCCACAAATTTCCGGCAGAATCAATTACACTGGCTTTTGGTCTTGCACCACCAAGTGATGATCCTGGAGCAATTAACATATTCAACCATTTAAGATGTTCTGAATCAGTATTATCTTCATCCTTTTCAAACTTCAGACTTGCTTCTTGCAATTCAGTAATTGAAGTCCATGGTGGGGCGGCAAGTTTTTCATCTTGATTTAAGAATGGTCCATCTGTTTCTTCTTTAAATCTTAATCCGCCAACTCTGTTCTCATCATATACTCCTAATAAGTAATCTGATTCCATTAATGTTTTTACTTGTCTATTTTCCTGTCCGTGCTATAATAGCTTCCCGCCTTTGCATAATAACTCTTCCCCAACGGTCAGGAGATGAATCAAGAAAAATTCCGAAATTATTCTTATTACTATTTAAATATTGTGGACCAGAAAAAAGTTGGAGATTGGGATCAATAACTTGTGCAAAGTTTGTTTCCAGCCATCCCTTTGAATACTCAAAGGAAAATATTTCTTTACCCCGTATTGTCTCCGAATAAAGAGTCCCTAATAATGTAGGCTCCTTTAGTCCTATCCATGAAGCATAAACAAGGATTTCTTTTCTTGTATTTATCTTCGCCATATTTAATTCTCAGATTTTCGTTTTGGTGCTCTCTTTTTCACCACTAACTTTGCATCCTGCAGCTTACGTCCTAATTCATCATCCTTAGCAACATTTGATAAATTGTTTTCTAACCCAAGTACGGATAACACCTTGGCATAGTTTCCAATGCTTACATTAGGTTTACCTCTTTCAATTTCATATAAAGTAGTTCGACTAATTCCTGCTCTTTCAGCAACTTGTTTAGTGCTTAATTTCCTTCTTAATCGAGCGAGCTTGATATTTTCTCCGAGATCCTTTAAAATTTTGCCCATTCTATATTGTAACATATTCCTTCCTTCATTATAATGTTCGTTATACCGTACAAATATAATAATAATTGTTCAATATAGCACACATTATCAAAATATACTTTTTAAAAGCAAAATCAATCCTATTTTTAGACGTGGATAATCCTCCAGAAGAAATTAATTGCCGTACCCCCTTAAGTGCAAATACATCCTCTCTCATAACTAATGGTAATACACGAAGCAGCAGCTCTGCCTGCTTTTGATAAATATTATCCGGCATAATCTTTAGGTACTGTTATATTATATTTTTTATCAAGCATTCCACCTTCAACTATAACCCTTTTACCACTACCAAGATTTATCTTGTCCAGGTTTAATTCTTTTAACCATTCATGATCATGTTTCCCTGCCATATAGAGAAATAATCTTTTCACTTTTATAGACTTACATTCTTCCAGCAAGTTTTGCACAAGCTGTGGCTTTAAGGTTGCTAATCCTTCCATGATCTTTGTTGTTTCATCAAAGGATTGTACATTAGGTATAAGGTATAGCATTTCCATTGCAGCTAATTCAGGGGAAGAGCTTAGTAGTTCAAAATCTTTATGCAATATAGAAATATAATAGTCTTTATTATTATAGTTGAACATTTTAGTTTGTATATAGTTTGTAGCAAGTCCCCAGTTATTGTCTTTAAACCATTTTGGCAGAAAATCGCTTTTATTTCCGAACAAATCAGCTTTATTTAATGAACTACTCAAATAATGAGCATATCCTTTTAGTATTAATGCCGTCTTTCCGCCTGGATGTATATTGGATTCTTTCTGTGTCTGGAGGGCAAATATACCTCCATACCAGTCAACATTGTCATTGGCTAGCTTATAAGCACCATAACCCAAAGATTCGAGCCAGCCGCTGTTTACATACTTCTTCAATAGATCTTTCTTATATCCCTTGGCTTCTAAAGAAGAGGATAGTTTTACGGCTCCTTTTTCCCAAGTTGTTATTAATTGGTTTATTTTATCCATTATAAAGGCCTTAAAATTCTACTTTTAGTAAAAAAATATAAACTTGTGAAATATGGTTTAATACAATATCTAAAAGTAGACCAGAAGTCAACTTTAGAAGGAATAAGTAAACTAAATAATAACTGGGTGATTGATTCAAGATTTCAAGAAATAATCTCGAAATTATCTATTGACTTTCAGATTATTTAATCTTACCTTAATTTCAAAGAAAAATAATAGGTTTTATATATGAGCTTTTCAAATATACTCACGCCCCGGAACGAGGTTCTGAAAGGTGACGGAATTCAGGGTATAATAGACCTTGAAAACTTAAGGAATACCAAAAGAAAAACGCTTGAAGCATCACCTAAAGAGTTTTTTGAGCTTACATATCCGACAAGTGATATTAAATATGTTCTTGAGAAGTTGAACGAAAGATATAACTCATCATCACAGACAGCTGGTTTATTCTTATTAGAAGGATTCAAAGGCAGCGGTAAATCACATCTTGAATTACTAATCTATTACTTACTTTCAAGTCCTGAGCTTGCCATTCAATGGTTGAAAAAATATAATATAAAATGCACTCTGCCGAATGATATTTTGGTGTTGATAAATAAGTTCACTGATTTTCCTACTGATTTTATTTGGAAAGTTGTTTTTGAAAAGCTTGGTGTATCAGATTTATTGAATGGGGATGAATTGCCCAATCTTGATCAACTGCGTAATGCTTTAAGAGGTAGAAAGATAGCAATAATATTAGATGAGTTAGAAATTGGATTTGAAAGCATCAATCGAAACTACCAGGCAAAAAATTTATCTTTCCTTCAAATGCTTAGTGAAGAGGCACTCCGAGCTGAAGATTCTTCTATAACAATTTTCGCTTCTGTATATAATTCTAATAAAGAGCCGGGCTCTACTTTAAAAAGAGTTCCACGAGTGGAAATAAAATTTTCAGAACCCCAGGACCGTAAGATGGTTGTATTGCATAGAATATTTTCAAACTATCAATCACATGATAAATCTAAAGTTGAAGTTGTTGTCCATAGCTACTTAAATCAATGGAAGAAGAATGAGGTAAGATTTGATGAAAAATATATTGACTCATTTATGGAAAGTTATCCTTTTACACCGGAAGTAATTGATATGTTATTTAACCGGGTGCTGGTTAAAGATTTTCAAGGTAATAGGGGACCGCTCAGTTTACTGGGGAGAGTCGTTCAACTTACCGCTGATAAAGAAGATATTGTTTCAACTGCTTATTTTGATTTTAAGGATAAAAAAATTCGCAATTATTTATTAGATCTTGATACTAATCAAACATTGCTTCAATGTGCTCAAAATGATTATAGGGATTTACAGACAATTAAAATGTCTAATGAAATAATTAATTCTACTCTCCTATCTACACTTTGCACTTCGGGGACTGTAAGAGGTATAAAAGATTTTGAATTAGCACGACAGGTTTTAAAACCAGGTGATGATTATAATGAGTTCCAGGCTAGTTTGAGCACATTTGTTAAATTTGGTGCTTACTTTCATCAATCTGAAGATTCATTTTATTTTGATACGCAGGAAAAACCTTTTGCAAAAGTAGAATATCGTTCACTGAGAATACCGCGTGAGGATGCACTTAATTTCGCTTTAGAGAGATGGAGCAGACATATCTTTAATGATTCTTCTTCTACTGTTTTACGGGATACTGTGCAAGTGAAAAGTGATCTGTTAAAGCTTGATAAAAACTCGCCAAGATTTATTCTTTCTCCTAAACGACTTCAAAACTCTGAACGAAAAGAATTATATCATGGAATTGAAAATCAAAACTTAGTTATCCTGATGGAACCAAAATCAGATGCCTTTAACATCTATGAGAATCATGATGTAATAAAATGGGCTCAGCTTTCATTGGCGGCCAGGGAATTAAAATCCAGTGCGAGCGACTATGATCGTAAAAGACAGTATGAGCGAATTGAGCTGGATAACCAAAAATATGTTGATGAGAGTTTCAAGCGTGCGGGACTTGCTTATGTTATGTTAAGAGAAATAGATGGTAAAATTGATTTTGAATTAGAGTCAGTTGGAAATGCTAATCAGAAAAATGAAGTTCTTGAATATCTTAAAAAGAAATTTTACCCAAGAATTGTATTTGAAGAACACTTACAAAAAGGGATTGAACATTTTAGAGAGGTTGGAAAGGGTTGGGTTTTTAATCAGACAATTAAAGATCTTAAAAACATTTATAAAAAAACATTATCATTTCCAATACTGCTTGCAGAAACAAATTTGATTGATGCAATTGAAAATCTTTGCTTAAATAAACAAGTTGGCTTATCGCATGCAAGAGAAAGCTTCTGCGGCACACACCCAAGTTACAGTGGTTCTGAGTGGGATGATGTTGAAATTATAGAGCCATTTCTTGACGATAAGGTTGATGAGGGGATCGGTTTCCATGTGAGAACGGAACGACCAGCTGAGAAAAACCTTGATGAATTAAATATTCTAACGATTAATGACGGTCAGTCAAATGTTTCTCTGGGTGCTGAGCCACTCAATATTACAACTCCAAATTTCAAATCTATTGGAGAACTACGGCAGGATATCGCTTTAAGATTGAATGAAAAAGAGAATGCAATAATTGATAATATTAGATTTACAATATTTTTAGAAAAAACTTCAATAGAAATAAGCACACTGCCTTCTTCATTAAGAGGGGCTTTATCCGGACAAGGAGATCTTAATTTTGAATTAAATATTATTAAAAATGGTAGCTTTTCTAAATCTCAAGCTGAACAATTAGCTGAACAATTACCATCTTTTCATGATGCTGTATTATAAAGCCACACTTAAAGGTTTTATTAAAAAAGAAGAACCTGTAAATGAAAAGTAATTTTGATTTTGACTTTGTTTTTAATTTTTTGACCTCACCAGGTGAAAGAATTCCATTAATCTATAACTGGATGCAAAAATCCGTATGGTCCGATTCTGCTTTCAAATCAATGGAAATTGAAGATTACTTTGAAGAGGGTGAAAAACAAATTCAAAGGTTAGAAGATCTAATATTAAACAGCGCTCAAGGTGTTTATGATGAACTTTCTGCTTCGGCTGAAAAACAATATTCCTTGCTCCAGGAATTAAAAGAGCCAAAGACTGCGTTAGTAGTTTTTGATGGGATGTCAATTAGAGAAATTCCATTATTAAAAAAACTGGCTGATAATACTGGCTTTAATATCCTTGAATCTGCATACAAAACAGCCGCAATTCCAAGTGATACTGTTTCATTCATAGAACAGAGAATAATTGGAAAAGTTATTTCCCCATCACAACTTGAAAGCAGAAAAGAATTAAGCGGAAGAAATATAAAAGCATTTTATTATGATACTCCAATACGTCATTTCGAATTAACTTCAGATGATCACAATTATCTCCTCTGGTCCAGTTTTCCTGACGGTACTTATACAAACTTTGAAGCCCGCAACTCACTTCATTTTGAAACATTTATTAAGCAGTTTGATGTGGTTTGGAAAAATATAGTACTATCTATTCCTAAAGATTATAGAATTATAATTACAAGCGATCACGGTTACGTTTATCTTAAAAATGGTTTTGAATCCGGGTTAAAAGGGGAAGCTGCATTAAGTTTTTTACACCAGGAACGATTCAGATATTTTTCTGGAGATGAAATTCCTCCTGAAAATATTTCGGAATTCAAATTATTTTCTAACCGTAGACTGGCGATGATAAAAGGTAGGATTAAGAATCGTCCTAAAGGACATACCGCAAATAAAGTATTTCGTCATGGAGGTTTATCATTGATGGAAATGCTGACTCCATGGTTTGTTATTAAAAGATATTAGTATACAAAGGAGACCTAATATGTCAAAGCTGAAGAAGCAAGAGAACAAAGAGAAAGTCGGAACAATTCTGGATAAAAATATTGTTAAGAAGATTAAAGACCGCTCTCATAAGGAAGGCAGATCAATAAGCGAAATTATACAGGATGCAATTCTTAAAGTATGACGATCTTGAACCTACAAAGCTTGAATTAAGAAAGGCCGCTGTAAACAGGTTCTGCTCAAAACCATTTAATCTTAGTCAAAATGATATTGAAGAATTATTAATCGAGGATTATTACGAACAATGAATTTATTACAAATACCACAACAGCAGCCGGTTATAATAGATACTAATATCTTCGTTTATGCAGCTCAACGAAGTTCGCTCCAATGTATTAAGCTATTAGACAAATGTGCTAATGATGAATTATTTGGAATAATACCAACTCATATTCTTGCTGAGCTAATCCACGTTTTAATGCTTGCAGAAGCAAGGGATTTGGGACTTATTAAAGGTTCTAATCCTGCAAAACAACTTTCTGAAAATCCTAATAAGATAAAAGCATTAAACAGGTATGAATCATTAATCCGTGATCTTTTATCTATCGGATTAAAATTAGAATCTTTAGAGAGAGAAGATTTTTTGACTGCTATGTCACTGCAGCGCCAATATGGTTTGTTAACAAATGATGCATTGTTTATAGCTGTTGCAGCAAGATTAAGGGTTACTGCTATAGTTTCTGCAGATTTAGGTTTCAAAAATATTCAGGGAATTCTCCTTTATTCACCGGATGATATAAATGAATAGTAAAAAGAGTGCAATCGAAGAATCTTTTCCGATAGTGGATATAAACAAGTTGGCTGTTCCTGAGCGGAATGCATTTAAGCCAATTTATACAATGCACAAATGGTTTGCACGCAGGTCATCTTCAGTTTTCCGTGCAATATTGCTTGCTGCAATGAAACCTGCTGGCACGGATATAATGGAAGAGTTTTATAAAGACCATACTAATGATCCTGACACAATCGGCAAAGTTATTCTCGACCCGTTTATGGGCGGAGGTACTACCATTGTTGAAGCATTAAGGCTCGGCTGCAAAGTAATAGGGATTGATCTTAATCCCGTTGCATGGTTTATTGTTAAAACGGAAGTTGAACCTGTTGATCTTGATAAATTAAAAGATTCATTTGAAAGATTATCAAGTAGAATTGTAAGCTGGTCTGGGAAACCTTTAAAGGAAACGTTGCTTGATCTTTACAAAACAGAGTGTCCTTCATGTGGAAATAAAAATGCGAATATAATTTATACTTTCTGGGTTAAATCTGCTCCTTGCACAACCGGAACCTGCCATCATGAAACACCGCTTTTCTCAGATTATATTATTTCTCATAAGAATCCATCCATCAGGTATTATGAAGATTGTAATTGCCCTGAATGCGGGGAGAAGTTTGATTGGGAAATAGAACCGGCAGCGCTCATTGGTGATAAAACTTTAATGATAAATGCAACTCAGTTTTCCGCTGGTGCAGGCAGAGCTTCTGCACGTTGGATTTATGGAGCAGAAAAATCCAAGGTAGATTGCCCATGGTGTAATAAAAATATAACTCCTATTGTAAATAAAATTAAAAAGAAGAGAAAAAAAGTACCCTTAAGCATTTTATTTTGTCCCGCTTGCGAAGAAGTTTGGCAATATAGAGGTGAAGTAAAACCGGATTCAATTCTCGAGTGTCCCACTTGCAAACATAATTACAATCCTAATGAGGGAAATTTACCGGCAAAAGGAAAATTTATATGCCACGGAACTTGCAACGGAAATGTTGATGCAATTATAAGCGCTATTAGAAAACTACCTAAAAACCAACTTCTGCCTGTACATCCTTATGCTGTTGAAGGGTATTGTGAGCAGTGTGCCGGTAAAAGCAGCGATGAAAATGCAGTAAAAGAAAAGTTCTTTGAAATGGAGGATGATGAGAATGAAAATGAAAACAACAATGGTGTTTCATCAATCCTGGTTAAAAACAATGGAAAGTTTTTTAAAAGATTTTCTTCGCAGGATTTAGCAAAATATCAAAAAGCAAAAGATATTTGGGAAAAAGAAAAAGTAAATCTTCCTTATCCTAAATCTGAAATTCCTGTTGGGTAAAATACTAATCGGATTGATTAAGCATAATTACAATTATTGGCATCAAATGTTTAATGAAAGGCAGTTGCTTGCACTTTCCACATTGTTAAACGAAATTGATAAAGAAGAAGATCAGGTATTAAAAGAAATGTTATTAACAGCATTTTTTCAATGCTTTAGAAGCAAATAATATGTTTACGCGTTATGATACCTCAAGAGGACACGCAGCAGGTATATTTTGCAAGACATGATTATCAACCTAAAATTACTATTTGTGAAAATAATGTATATGGAATTAATTATGGTCAGCGGAGTTTTTATAAATGCTTTTGATAAAGTGCTAAACGGTAAACGTTATAATAGTGAGCCTTTTGATAGAAAAATCGGTAAAGATGGCAATGAATTTATAGCTAGTGAAGAAAAAATTTATCCAAAAGGTAACGAGGCAAATATACTATCACAATAATTCAACTTCGTTAAGATAGAAGAAGCGTTAGTAGATTTTATTATTACTGATCCTCCTTATGCTGGAAATGTAAATTATTCGGAATTGGCAGATTTTTTTTACGTTTGGCTAAGACTTCATTCTTAAAGATAAATATTTTCAATTCTTACCGGAATACACTCCAAAAATCGAAGAAGTTATAGAGAATAAAACTAGGGGCAAATCGGCAAATGATTTTAAAGAAGGATTAAAAAATATATTTAAGGAATGTAATAGAGTTACTAAAGATTCGGCACCTTTAATATTCACTTTTCATCATTCAGAAGCATCTGCATGGGAGGCTCTTTTAGATGCAGTTTGTGAAGCAGGATATTTTATAGAAGCAGTTTATCCAATTAATGGTGAAGCAGAAAATTCACTTCAATTGATGAACAACGAAGCAATTTCTTACGATCTAATTCATATATGTAAGAAAAGGGAAAACGTAACATCATCAACAAAACGCTCATGGGCCGGCATCAGGCAAGAGATAAAACAGCGTGCCAGGGAAGAAATTAAATTAATAGAATCAGGCAGATATGGTAATGAAACCCTTCCAGCTCCGGATGTTAATATTCTGCTAATCGGTAAATGTCTTGAATTATACAGTAAACATTATGGAACCGTAGTTGATTATAATGATGAACATGTACCTATAAAAGAAGCTTTAGAAGAAATAAAGATGATGGTAGATCAATTGTTGACTAAAGAAAACCCCATCCCTCCGGAATTAGAAGATATTGATATACCTTCATACATATACTTAACAGCACTTTGTTCAAATATTTATGAAATAACTGTTGACGAGCTAAGTAAAAGAGTCCGTGGTATAATTGAACCTTCTGTTTTAAGAGAGTGCGGTTTAATAGTAAAAGGCAGAGAGCAAAGAGGAAGAACATACAAAGTTAAACAGCCCATTAGAAAGATTGAATGAATTAAAAGAGAGATTCAGAAATGGAAGTAATTTATCTCAAACATCACTTTTTGATAATAACGAAATTAGTCTACCTCAAAACGTACTTTTTGTAGATGTTTTGCATTTTCTTCTTGGATTAGCAGAATCAGGTGATAATTTGCTGCCATGGCTTCAAAAGTTTGGCGGATTAAAACCTCAGATACGTGCCGCATTAGAGCATCTTATGAATATGAATAAAAATTTTATTTCACCGGCAAAAAAAGTTTTAGGTCTTTTAGATGAACGGACTCTATTTACAAATTTAGAAAATCCGAAATAAAGGAGAAGGATAACTATGCCGGGCTATGTTCTTGTAGAACAAAAAAGTCTAACTCCTCCTCGTCCGGAAGGGCAAGGGTGTTAAAGGCAAATACTCAGGAAATTGGATTCAGCGATTTCTTGCGGGAGTTAAAACAGGATGAATTTCCTTTTAATGAAAACAGCAGTTTACGCGTTGTTGGAATTGAAGATATTCTGCTTGCAGCAAGACCAAATATGGATCAATTTGCAATGAAAATAAGAAGCAGACTTCAACGTGCCGAAAATGATTTCTTTTCTAAAGGATGCGGTGATGTTCAAATTGTTTTTAAAGGAAAACTGGTTCGCGGTGCACATTTAATCGTCAATCATCCTACAGCAGACATTAATATTTATTTAATATTTGGTTCACCTGCACCAGAAGAAATAAACGGACAAAAAATTTATAAAAACAGCTTTAATCTAAGCGGTAATTAATTTTAAGAGGTACTAATGTTTACAGCAGAACAAAAAGTTGAATATATGCCGAAAGTGGGAGAACAGGTTAGAATTAAAGGTCGTGAAGATCTTGGAACTGTTGAAGTCTATCGTGTAAGCGAACTCTATGGAATATACCAGGCAGATGTAATGTTTGAAGATACAAATGGCAGGCATCTTCAGAGTTTCCCAATTGAAAGATTAGAACCTGCCCCGGATTTATGGCAGCGAATAATTCATAATAATATTGATTCATCAGTTGATTTTTTACTAAAGCAATTAGCATTTCAGCTGCCGTTACAAAATAATGGTGGACAGTTATCCAACAGCAGAACAGATCTTCTTGCCTCATCAGATACTTCTTACCCGTGATGTTGTTTCAATGAGACATAGAAGATTACTTGTTGCAGACGAAGTTGGGTTAGGTAAAACAATAGAGCTTGGAATGATTATTAAAGAATTATTTAGCCGCGGTGAAGCAAGTAGGATTCTTATAGTAACTCCTGCCGGGCTAATTAAAAACTGGCAGACTGAATTAAGAGATGCATTCAGATTAACATTTGAAATACTTGGAATAGATTTTACTGACCAGGGGTTTGCATCATGGGAAAATCATAGCCGTGTAATTGCATCAATTGATACAATTAAAAGACCTCAAAGAATGGAACGTTTACTCGGCGGGCCAAAATGGGATCTGATAATTTTTGATGAAGCACATCACTTAAGCAGAATTCGTTATGGTAAAAAAATAACTCCAACACTTAACTATAAGCTTGCAGAAGCGTTGCGCTCACATACAAAAGATTTAATTTTTTTATCTGCAACACCGCACCAGGGAAATGCATACCAATTCTGGTCACTTATTCAACTTCTTGATGAAACACTTTTTGATTCAGAAGAATCAATGATGGAACATCGTGGTTTTTTAAGCCAGAGTCATGGTACGAAGAACAAAAAGAGAAGTTACAGATAAAAATGGTAATCCTATTTTTGTAAGAAGACAAGTTCATACACAATCATTCCAGCTTGCATTATCTGAAAGAACCTTTTACGAAAAATTGACAGAATATTTAAGGGAAGGATACAATGTTGCCGGAGTTGGTAATGGGGAAACCCGAACTACAAATCAACAGCGTGCAATTGGTTTTGTAATGACTACATTCCAAAAAATTATGTCTTCAAGTATCCGGGCAATTAAACAAGCACTAAGAAGAAGATTGTTAGTGTTGCTAATTAGAAAACAGCTTGAACTTGCAAGCTAAAAGAGCTAAATCAAATTCATCAAGATCTATTGCAGAAGAACTGCTTGAACTTCAGGATGAAATGAGAAAATTAGTATCAGAAATTATGCAGATTCCTAACATTCCTTCACGTCATCCTGAAATTGATACTATTCTTGCTCAAACAACACAAAGAGTAAGCAGAACATATCAGCCTGAAGAAACAACAGAATGGTCATTGGACAGTGATGAAGAAGGTGAAGACGGAATTTATACTGATGCCAATATTCCGGATGAAATATATAAAGTAAAAGAATTGCTTAAGATAGTTCCTGATGAAGTTGATAGGAAGTTTGATACTCTAACAAGGGCGATAGATTCAATCCGAAATACAAATCCTAAAGAAAAGTTTGTGATTTTCACTCAATATGTAGAAACGCTAAACTTCTTAAAGGAGAAACTTGAAAATATCTATGGTTTTGATAAGGTAGCACTTATAAAAGGCGGACCGATTGATAATAAGATTGAAGCAAAAGAGAAATTCTGGGATGAAGATGGAGCACAATTTCTCATATGCACATCTGCAGGTGGTGAAGGAATTAATTTACAGGTTGGTCACATTTTGTTTAATTATGATCTACCATGGAATCCAATGGCAGTCGAGCAAAGAATTGGCCGAATACATCGGTATGGCCAGAAAGAAACTTCACAGGTGTATAACCTTGTTGCAGAAGATACTGTTGAAGAAAAAATTTATCAGTTATTGAATTCTAAACTTAGAGAAATAGCAGCACACATCGGTAAATTGGATCCACTCACATGTGAACCAGTGGAAGATTTCAGAGCCGAGATACTGGGCTATATGGGTTCATCTCCAAATTATCTTGATTGGTATAAGCAAGCTTTAGTACATAAAGATTATACCCGTACTGCAAGAGAAATTGAAGAAGCAATGCAACAGGCTCTCCAGTCAATAGAAGCTCTTAAAAATCTTACTATGGATATGTCTTCTTTTAATTTACAGGATTATTTGAATATTGAAGGAAAATTTTCACTTAAACATCTTAAAACATTTGTTGAAACTGCGATACTTCGTCTAGGTGGTTCAATTATACCAAAGGGTGATCTCTACAGCATAGTAACTCCCAAATCATTGAGCAATTTCCCAAATGTTTCTGCAAAATATGATATTGTTACATTCAATAGAGATTTAGCTATGCGAAAAAGGCAGGCAGAGCTGATGGGATTGGGACATCCTTTGATAGACGCAATCATACAATATTACCAACAGGTCACTGTAAACGGAGATGTAACTATGCTTCCTCAAAGTGAATATGATGAAGAAAGTTATATTGTAGTTAATACAATGTTTACCATTGAAATTGAAGGGAGCTCCCCGCATAAAGAAATTAAGACAATAAGAGTTAGCAATACCGGGGATGTTCTAATATTACCGGATGAATGGATTCTAAATCGTTTAGAAAAAAAACAATATAATGGAAAAGGAACAACGACAGAACTAAATTGGCAAAAAATAAAGAGTAACTATGAAGGTGCTGTCGGAGCAATTTTGTCACAAATCAAATCTTCAGTTGAAAACCCGGTAGGCGCAAGGGTGAGACTACTGGGAATTACGGCAATAGAATAAATAAAAAGGGAGAAAAAATGGAAAGAACAACTAAAACATTCAAGATTTCTTGTCCAGAATGTGGATTCGAGTTTGAACCTTCGGAAGCCTTATCAAAACAGTTTGAGAATAGTGTAGCTGAAAAATATAGAGAATTGTATAGGACAAATCTAAAAGAAGCTGAGGCAAAAGCAAAAGCAGATGCTAAAAGGGATGCTGAAGATAGATATTCGATTCAACTCGAAGCTCTGCAAAATCAGGTAGATGAAAAAGAAAAAAAGCTTAAAGAAGTACAGAACAAAGGAAGAAGACCTTTTAAGAAAAGGAGAAAGAAATTGATGATAAAAATAGCTGCTCTTGAAAAAGAATATGAAGATAAAATAAATAAAGTTAAAGAAGATATTGCTGCTAAAGAAAAACAAAAGGCACAGGAAGAGGTGTCAGTTGAATTTAATGATATCCAATCTCAACTTGAAGATTATAAAGAAAAATATAAAAATGCACAGCAGAAGGAATTAGAATTAAGAAAAATGAAAAATAAATTGGAATCAGATCGGGAAGAATTTGAACTTCAAAAGCAGCGAGAGATTGATGCTGCTAAACAGGAAGTTTATAAAAAAGCAAAGGAAGATGCTGATAATGATTATACTCTTAAATTAAGGGATAGGGATGAGACAATAAAACAAATGACTTCCAAAATCGAAGAGCTTAAGAAAAAAGCTGAGCAAGGATCGCAGCAACATCAAGGTGAATCTCAGGAACTTGAGCTTGAAGAATTTTTATCCAATAATTTTTTATATGATAGAATTGAACCCGTACCAAAAGGATTTAAAAGGTGCTGATGTTATTCAAATTGTTAAAACTCAGTTCGGTCAGGAATGTGGGAAAATTATATGGGAATCAAAGAGAACTACAAAATGGAATAACGACTGGATTACTAAATTGAAAGAAGATCAACGAGATGCTAAGGCAGATATTGCGGTAATAGTAAGTCAGGTACTTCCAGAAGGAATAAATAATATTGCTCAGAGAGAAGGTGTTTGGATTGTTAGCTTTGAAGCAGCATATGGAATTACTATCGCTTTACGAGAACAACTTATAAAGATTGATCAACTAAAAAAATCACAGATAGGAAAAAATGAAAAAGCAGAAGTCGTTTATGATTATTTATGCAGCAATGAATTCCGGCAAAAGATAGAAGGTATAGTTGAAGCTTTCACAACTATGAGAACTGATCTCGAATCAGAAAAAAGAGCTATCAATAAGCAGTGGCAAAAAAGAGAAGTACAAATTGATAAAGTTCTTAAGAATACGACAGGAATGTATGGTGGACTTCAAGCTTTAATCGGAAATGCCTTACCTGAAATAAAAGCGCTTGAAATGCCGGAAGTGGAGGAAGAAAAGAGTCTCAATTTACCTGTTGATGGAAATGATGAATTATCATTTTAATAAGATACAGAAATTCATTTAGGAAATATTCTCACGTTGAGCGGAGAGACCGGGAGACTCCGCTACCTATATTTTTAGCTCAAAATCATCCCTTTTTATCTAGTTGTGCCCATTTTGTGTCCAGGATCTTTTTTGCGATTGACAGCAGCCCGTCTAACTCCGTACCTTTTATCATCCATAGAGAAGATTAGTGTAATAAGTTCAAAAAAGACAATGATTATATTTTTCTATATATTAATAATAATATAAATTCAATTTTCTTAATTTTTGTATGAAAAATTTACAATGAAGAAATTAGATCTTGATGTTTGTACAATATGCTGTCCATTTGATAATCAGAACAACATGAGGATTAGATTAGAAACAGATGCTTATTATTTGATACTAAATGGGATACAGAGAAATATATATGAAATGGTAATTTCTTCAATGCATTTCAGAGAAGTTGAAAGTATCGAAGATATAAAAGAAAAAATTCAAGTTGTTAATCTTTTGGATATTCATGGAAAAGAACCAAAATATGATTATGAAAAAGTTAGAAGAAGAGCCTATGAATTAATTTTGAGAAACTTTGTTATTGCTGATTCAATACACTTAGCTTTTGCTGAACATTCAGCAGATTATTTAATTACTTGATAAATTTTTAAAACGATGTAAAAGAACTAAATTAGAAGTTGAGGTATTAAATCCAATAGAATTTTGTATTAAGGAGGAGTTAAAATGAGAACTAACCAATATATAAGCGAAGAAGAGTTGTTTAACAAAGCAATAAGATTGTTAACAGAAAAATTAGGTCCCTTAGAAACCAGCAGATTCCTTTCTAAAGTAAACCAAAAGAGAACAGAATCAGTGAAGCGTCATCGACAGTGGCAAGCGAAATTGAATAAAGAAAAAATATTTAAAGAAATATTTGGTTAGCTAAAAACTTGCATAGCCAGACAGTTTTAGCTGAAAAGGCTCTTAAACTAGATGAAAATTGTTTGGATTTTTATAATTTGTTGACACTATGCAAAACAAAAACTCCGGTCGAAGCTTTAGAATTATTTCCTGGTTTGGAATAAACCATTTTTCTTTTTCCATTGCCTCAGCTCTGGAATCAAAAGATTCAGAATATATAAGTGTCCAAGGTTTATATGGTTTAGTAGATTTAACCTTCCCTGAATTATAAGAAGTTAAACGAATATTAAGGTTATCAGTTTGACCGGTGTAAGTTCTCTTAAAAGAAGGAGAGTAGAGAATGTATAAAAAATATTTCACTTGCGGAGAGGCCGGAGACCCCGCTACCTTCATTTTTAATTAATAATCATATCTTTTTAGTAGTGCAGTGCCCATATTAATCTGAAAGGTATCTCTTTAGTTTCTCAAATGCTTGGCTTATGTTTATTCGTTTTCATCTTACTAATTTCCGTAAGTTCCATTTAACTGCCGGATTGAATAGTTTCAGTGTAGCCTTTATTTGTGAATTTATATTTTAAATAAACTGAATAAGCAGCATTCTTAACTTTTCAATTATTATTTAAATTATTGTTATAATAGATATGATACAAATAATAAAATTTTTTATATCTGATTAATAGATATGTTTATACCAAAAACTGTTAATTTGTCTATGTGACTGAACGAAATAAAATCCGGATGAATCTTTTGCTCTGGTTTATTTGATAATTTAAGTAGATTGGTTAATAGCGCCAATATTAAGTAATAAATATTGACCTGATTTTATATTGCGTATTTATTAGTTAGACTTTACCGCGCCGTTTTTTCCACCGTGAAGGATGTACCATCACTGCTAATTATTACTATATTGGTCGCACTGGTATGATACAGAAGTAAATACATCTTGCATGAATATCCCTTAAAATAAAGATTATAATAAACATTCATTTTTTATCTTTTAGTCCCTTTAGTAAACTATTCAATAATTCTAAACACTTCTCAGTTGTTTCTTCTCTATCGAATGATATTCCTTCATACTGTGCCATTTCATTTGCAAGTAAATTTAGATTATCATCCTTTAAAATATTAAATATAATTTTCGATACATTATCACTTGCTGTCCTAGAAATATCCATGCCTAAAAGTCTGGCGCCGGTTAGTTCATAATCTGTTGCTTCTTCCACAATATCAGAATGTTCATCAAATAATCTGTCTTCATTTCCTGCTTGCAAATAAGTGGATATTATTAAATAAAGATCCCTTGCATCCTTAATCCTTACATCTATAGCCCGATCATTCCATGCAATAATTTTTAACATAGCAAGACTTTCAACTGATGCAGCTTTTACAATAATATCTGGCTCAATTTGAATTAATATATCCTCAGTATTCATAAATGCATCGTCAAATCCGATGACATTCATTTCTTTATAATCCTTATCATCAGGCCATTTAATAGTATCGTCTTTAGTTGAAATGCCACCAAACGGGATAAAATCAATTATCATTCCTTTATATGAATATCGATGCAGTATTTGTTTCACTTTTCATAAAACCAGATTTTTCTATTTCACTTATTAAAAGATTATATTCACTCCAACTTCTTACTCTAACAGCAAAGTCTATATCATTAGTGCTTCTATAGATTTGAATCCCATAAACATAATTTAAAATCATGTCTCTTACGGTTGCACCTACAATGAAAAAATCTATATGTAGGTTATCCGCTATTTCTTTAATTGTCTTAAGTATTTCAAGATTGAATTTATCAATCTTCTTTGATATATCTAACAATATCTTTCTCGTATATTATTTTTGCGGTTTCAATATTTCTTGGATCTCCGGTTGCAAGCAAATCGGCATAAATCAAAATTGGATGAGTCATGCCTGGATAATCATTATCTTCAAAGTTCCAGAATTTCTTCATAAGAATTAGATTTACCTTTAGGATCTTTTCTTAATCTATTTCTTAGAATAAATTCACCTTGTCTATCACCAATATATATTGTATAAATAAAAGGATGTAAATAATTTGTCAATCTTGCTGCAGCTTCTTCTCCTCCCCATAAAGCACCATAATCTTGTACATTGTAAATTATTCAACTGCTTCTTTTTGCATTTCATATCTGTCCAATTAAATATTTTGGCTTTAATTTTTCCGGATATAATGTACCCACTCATTTAACAAATCTTCTTTATTACCAGTATATCTTTGAAAATTCTCGATTATCATATAACCTTGTTATACTAACTGTTGATTGTTCTATAGACAGTACCAACAGCGGCATCAGCATTTTCCGCAATTTCACGAATAGGGTTTCTTTCTATTCCGGGATTACATAGAAATGTGAATATTACTTGTAGAGCTGCAGCATTAAAGGTTCTTTTGAGTGTTCTATTTTATTTTTCTCTCTATTTTGTTACCTTTTATTTTTATAAATAATGGCGGAACTTTTATAAAAGCATTTCCGGCAGCATCAATAAAATTAATTTCATTATTTTCCATAGTTTCCATCAAATCTGGATTTACATAGTCTGTAATTAATAAAGGTATTCCCCTCATTCCTTTAGTTGATTTATTACTAAATCCCAATCTTGCCCTATTAAGGAATAATTTAACTTCTGCATTAAATTCAACTTGATAATCATCATTCCTTATAACTAAAATTGCATCTGGTTTATCAGGCTGTTCATAAAAATTTAATGTGGTTTCAAAACCTGTTGCTTTTCGTAATTGTTCGACAGCTTTATTTACTATATCTCTTTCTCTATTTTGCATCTTTGTTCAATGCTCGCATAATTACACAATTCTGGAACAAATATATATTATTTTTTAACTATATCAAACTATCCGTTCAATATATCTGAATATTCATGAGCATTGAACACGAATATGTGTTATATTCATTAGTTAAATTGGATTTTGTAGAAAATATACTTAAATATTTATTTGTAAACAGTAATACAACAACAAATATTAAGTAGGATTAATTAAACCATGGCAAAACAAATTACTCAGAAAGATATAAATGATGCGGTCTGGAAAGCTTGCGATACTTTTAGAGGAACAATAGATCCAAGCGTCTATAAAGATTATGTGCTTACCATGCTCTTTATAAAATATCTCAGTGATGTATATGATGATAAATACGAAACCTATTTAAAAAAATATAATAATGATACAGACCGTGCCGCACGATCTATGAAACATGAACGATTTGTTGTTCCGGAGAACAGCCACTTCAAATATTTATTTGAGCACCGCAATGAAGTTAATATAGGTGAACTAATAAATATCGCATTGACTGATTTAGAAGAAGCTAACAGAGAAAAGCTTTACAGCGAGGATGGTGCCGGGATATTCCAGAACATTGATTTTAACAGCAGCAAGTTAGGTGATGTAAAAGATAAGAATACCACGGCTGAAGAATCTGTTGTTCGATTTTAATAATGAGAAACTGGACTTACGCCCTTCTCATCTTGGCGGCGTTGATATTATTGGTGGTGCATACATGTTCCTGATTGAAAATTTTGCCAGTGATGCAGGTAAAGAAAGCCGGTGAGTTCTTTACTCCAAGAGAAGTTTCTACACTTATCGCAAAGCTGACTAAATCAAAACCAGGTTCGCGAATTTGCGACCCTACTTGCGGATCTGCTTCACTTTTAATTAAAGCAGGTGAAGAAGTCGGCTCGGATAATTTTTCGCTTTATGGACAGGAAGCAAACGGAAGCACCTGGGCGCTTGCAGTGATGAATATGTTTTTGCATGGATTTGATAATGCTACTATTCGTTGGGGAGATACAATCCGTAATCCAAAACTGAAAGAAGGCGATGCACTTAATGAAGTTTGATACAGTTGTTGCTAATCCTCCTTTTAGCTTAGACAAATGGGGAAAGGTTGATGATAAGGATAAAGAAGAAAATAAAGCAACAAATAGTTTTGACCCCGCAACAGATAAATATAACCGTTTCTGGAGAGGGATACCACCAAAGAGTAAAGGCGACTGGGCTTTTATTAGCCACATGATTGAGACTGCTTATGAAGGGCACGGAAAAGTTGGGTGTTGTTGTTCCTCACGGTGTTTTGTTCCGTGGAAGCAGCGAAGGAAAGATAAGACAAAAAACTATTGAAGAAAATATTCTTGAAGCAGTAATTGGTTTACCGGCAAACTTATTTTTCGGAACCGGTAAAAGATCCTGACTTACGCACTGGGACACCCAAAAGGGATGTTAAAGAGCCCAAGCAATTCTGCTTGTTCTTCATTTTTAATCAATAATCTAGTATAGCTTGTTTTGGAATACGGTGTAGTAATTGTTATTGCATAGATGGTTTTTAATACGTCTATTGCTTTTTCAGGACTTAGTCGAGATTTTTTATCTTTTAACTGTCTCTCCAACTCTTTGTAAATAACACATGCTGCAAATGATATACAAATATGAGCTTCTATTCTCTTTTTTAAATAATGAAAGATTGGGCGTATACGTAAATCTGTTTTAGATATCCGGAATGTTTTCTCAATATACCATAACTGTTTGTATTGTGCTATTACTTCTTCCTTTGATAATTCAGTGTTTGTTAAATAACCTTTGAGCCCATTCCATTTAGCATCGTCATTATATTTATCATAATCTATAGCCACAGTAACTTTTCCATCCAATTTTAGATATTTATTATAGCCTCTGTTTGTTATTTGTTTCTTTGTAAGATTACCTATTGATACTGATTTTTCAAGTTTCTGTAATCCACGTTTTCTATTATACTCATCTTTTTTTGCTCTTTGCCCGGAATAACTGACAATCATTCTTTCTTCTTGCCTCTTGAAAACTGCACTTTGACCATCACTTATTTTTAACGATAATATTTTCTTTTTTATCGCTTCAGATTCGTTCTTTATTCTTGCTCCGATTATAAATTGTATTTCTTCTTTACAAGTTCTTTTATGTTTTCTTTGGACATCAATCCTGCATCTGCTACTATTACTAATTGTTTTAATTTATATTTCTTCTTGAATGCTTCAATTACCGGAAGCATTGTATGCCCTGCAAATTTCTTCCCATCAAATATTTCATAGCCTAAGGGAAAGCCAGTTGCATTTACCAATAATCCAAGTACTATCTAAGGACTTGATGCTTGCCATCTTTGCTAAAGCCACTCTTGCGTAAATCATCTTCATCTTCTGCTTCGAAATACAATGTAGTAACATCATAAAAAACTATCGAGACTTCTGCTTGCATTTCTTTGATTGCATGGCGATAACTTATCTGCTCTACTAAGTTGATTTGTTCTTTATGAAGTCTGTCTAAATATCGGTAAACTTTATCTACATTTATACTGATTCCTTTATACTTATATAAATAATCAATCGTTTTTAATTTACTTACTGGATATACTAAACGTGTTATTACCAAATGACGAAATAGTTCCTCCTTTATTTTAGTAAAACCGACCTCGTCAAATATTTTTCCCAACAAAAGTTCAGGTCCCAATAATTTAAAATCTTCAATTGAATTATAGAACGTATCTACTAACTGTCTTTCCTTGTCTATCTCAAAATTAAATTGCTCTTGAACATTAAGATTTTTTATCTCCTGGTTTGCTTTTATAAAAAGCTCTTCAATTATTTTTTTATCTGAAAACTCCCGATTGTCTTAAATACCTTGTACTTGCCAGAACTCTTATCTATAATCTGAATACTAATGATTCCGCTTTTATTTTTCTTCTTTCTGACAAACATACTTCCAATATTACTTCTGGGACACCCAAATTCAAGTTAATAATGCTCTTTATGATTGCTATTCAAAGGATTTTGCTATAACTTTAAA
>CAVUCR010000017.1:0-121893 GCA_963739895.1 uncultured Ignavibacteria bacterium
AGAGGAATCAATTGTTTTACCATTATTAACCATTATTATATAATTCTTTCCGCTATCTTTTTTTACTCCTATATAAGCATAAGGATCCTGGAATACAGCTAATCCTGCAATATCTCCTTCTTTCATTTTATTTGAAATCCATTTTCGCTGTAGCAACAGAGACTAATGAATCAGAATAATATTCAAATATTCTTTGTGTAAGCGTATTACGGGCATTCGGCAAATCATTAACAATTTTTACTGTTGAAAGTCTCAAATATCCGGGATTTTCATTTAAAGACCATTTTGCAGGATCCGGATTATGATTCCATCCCCACTGCATTCCCAATTTTGTACTGTCAAATTCATCTGATGTAGGGAGTATTTTAATTGGCCAACTTTTTCCAACTTTTGGTTTAGTATATGTAACAACTGCTTTACCATTTTTACCAACCATCGGCCAGCCATCTATCCAAGTGACTGGCTGCAAAGATGGAAATCGACCGAAAGGTCCGTTATCAACAAACAGCATTGTCCACCATTCGCCTGTTTCTGTTTTAATTAAAGCTCCCTGGTGTATTCCATAATTCACTCCGTGTGTAGTATCTCTAATAACTACTTTTTCTTCATAAGGTCCGTAAACATTTTTTGATCTGAACGCTGCCTGGAAGCCATCCAGACCCCCGTATGTGCAGTATAAAAAATAATAGCCATTAATTTTATATACATGCGTTCCTTCAAGTCCTTTACGTATATCACCGGTAATAATAAGCGAATCTTTGGTTAACGGTGCAAAGTTTTGATCCAGTTCAGTCATATAAATTTTGCTATACCCGTGTGCTACATATATTCTTCCATTGTCATCGAAAAATAAACCGGGATCATAAAAACCTTTTGGCAATTTTCTTATTTGCCAGGGACCTTCCGGCTGTGCTGCTGAACAAAGAAATCCGCCTTCATTAAGTGTAATAAACAGCAGATAGAATTTACCGTTGTGATATTTCAGGCTGGTCGCCCATTGTCCGTGACCATACCTGTTACAGCCGTCGAGATCATAGCAAGGACTGAAATCAAAACGCTGTACAGCATTACTGCAATACTCCCAGTTTATAAGGTCACAAGATTTCAGAACCGTTACACCCGGAAAAATAAACATGGTTGTATTGACCATATAATATTCAGAATCCACCCTGATTACATCAGGATCAGGGAAATCAGCGGCAATAACCGGATTAGTATATGTACCGTCGCCGTTATCACTATGTAATTTCTGGGCAGCTGAATCAGCAAATGGCATAACTGATATCAGATAAAGGTAAATAAAGAATGTCAGTATATTTTTCATATGAATTTTACTTGCTTATTACTAAATCATTTTTACTGATTTATTTTAATTAGTAAACTTTTCAAATTAACGTATCCAACAAAAGTACTATCAATACTATTTTATTTAAGCAGCACAAGTTTTTTAGTATTTGTAAAACCATCAGTCTTAAGTTGATATACATATACACCGCTGGCCAGTCCTTTCCCGTCAAATGAAACTGCATAATTACCAGCCTGCTTCACTCCGTTAACCAAAGTAGCAACTTCGTTTCCCAAAACATCAAATACTTTTAAAGTTACAAGACTGCTCCTGGGAATAGAGTATCTAATTATTGTAACAGGATTAAACGGGTTCGGATAATTTTGTTCTAATGAATAACCATCAGGTATTCCCTTTGAATTGTTTATACCTGTTGTTGTAGTATCGCATAAGTTTACTGCATCTTCACCCATACCGCTTGGAGGGATGGCATTATTAGAGATACAAATTTTATCGAGTTTGGCCCCATCCTCTCGGTAAGTAATTGTTAATATATGTTCTCCCGCCGTTAAATTATAACTATCCAATTTTACCCATTGCCAGCCGCTTGTAACCAATCCATTATACATAACAAAATCCCCGTTATCCATTTTTGCCCAGAAAGAATCATCGTCATAAGTCGGACAATTTAAGCGTGCAAACAGATTGAAGTTTCCGGCAGTATCAATTGAAAAAGGAATATAAATAGCACTGGCACTATCGGTAGGTGCTGCAGATAGACTTTGTATACCGGGTTTAACAGT
This sequence comes from uncultured Ignavibacteria bacterium, assembly GCA_963739895.1. Taxonomy (GTDB): domain Bacteria; phylum Bacteroidota; class Ignavibacteria; order Ignavibacteriales; family Ignavibacteriaceae; genus CAVQBP01. Next base: position 2,089 of record CAVUCR010000017.1, read on the forward strand.
TACGTATTTCCCGTTAGAAGCCAGCGGATCATCTAATATTTCCCAATTATCACCTATTACTGCACATTCAGGTTCAAAATAAATTGACTTGTAATTAATGACAGGAATAACCAATGAATCACTGCCGGTAAACAAACTAAGATCAACAGCTTCAGCTATCATCCTATGACCGGTTTCGCTGGGATGCAGATGATCCCCGTCATCAGCTACAGGCAGAAGTCTCAGAGTATCCGATGGATCACGCAAAGCTTTATCTAAATCAATAACCGCATCAAAACGTCCGCTGCTGCGAATCCATTCATTAACTGTTTCTCTTGCGGCTTCATGATCTGTCGAATAGTAGGATGATCCGCCAAATGGAAGAAATGTTGCTCCATATGCAAAAATACCATTAGCATGTGCTATGTCTATCATCTGGCCGTAAGCATCGATTAATTGCTGTGCTACTCCTGTTCCAAATGAACCGCCGATATCGTTTATTCCTTCAAAGATGATTAACCATTTTACTCCATTCTGGTCTATTACATCTCGTTGAAACCGGCTTAATGCAGTAGGGCCTAAGCCGCCGCTAAGAACAGCATTACCTCCTATTCCTTCGTTCAGAACCGCTGCATGCTGTGTTCCGGGATTTGCCTGAAGACGCCGGGCAAGTTCATCCGGCCAGCGGTTTTGTTTGTTTGTACCTGAACCGCGTCCATCCGTAATTGAATTTCCAAGGATAGCAACAGCATAAGTAGAATCCGGTGCTTTTACATCGATTGTGTTAATATTATACCAGTGATCTGTTGTTGCTGCACCGGAAAAATCTTCATTCGTAACAGCATCCCCTGTAAGGATATATGAAGTGGTTCTGGAACCGGGATGACCTGAAATATCTGGTGATGTACTGCCAAAATAAATAGTAATTGCAACATTACTCAATGGCTGTAATGGAAAATAAAAAGGATCAGAAACAACAGCAGACCCGGGCTGCATCGTTACCTCCTGGTTTCCGCTGAAATATAATGTAGTATCAGTTGCCGTATCAATTGTATCATGACCTAATGAAACAGCAATATGAACCGAATGCATAGTTACCGGATTTGTACTGAACTCATTAGTACACCGCATTCGTAAAGTATCTCCGCCGATTGAAACGTGAACTATCTGCCGGAGAGTATTATTACTCAAGCCGGGTGACGGAGGATTGTTGCCTGTTTCCACGTGCTGCGGTGCTGTACTCCAGGTTCCTACCCATTTATCGGGTTTTTTATCTATTACCTCATACCCCAATAAGGAAAGCATTTTAACTGCATATCTTTTTCCAAGTTCCCTGTATCCTGTCGAATTAAAATGCAGATTATCCGGTCCATCTGTACAACCGGTAGAAGAAATAACATATGAATCCGGAAGAGTCTGGGGAAGCTTATCGATAATGGAATTCATGCTCGCACAGACACCTCCCTGATCAGCACCCACAACTTCACCTGCCAGCAAAGGTACTGAGCCGGAATCAAGTGACAAATCATTCATCAGGTCATTATATATTTTCTTTACCTTTGAAGGCCATTGAGTATCACCTGTATTTGATTCTCCTTGATGCAGCAGAATACCTTTAATGACACCATCCTGCTGAGCCTGTTTTGCGAGATCAACAAGATATCCATAAGGATTTCCATTGTATTCGTTAATTATGTTAATTAACCAGGTTTCGGTAATTGTTGAAATATAATCCTGATAAAGATCTTTATCGAACAGTTCAATTTTACAGCCGGCTACAGAGACATTTATAACACCGACCCTTATACTATCCGGAAGGTTTGCAACCATTGTTCTGCCGAAATAATCGACAGGACTTAAACCCGTATAACATCTGCATGTAGGAGGAGCAGCAGTATACCATGAACCTTTGGTTCTTCCCAGATTTGAACAATCGACTCCCTGCATAACCTGGAAGCGGCTATCTACTGTTTTGTCCTGATCTTCAATTGTTCCCTGCCCTTCCATATTTGATTGTCCAAAGCACAGGAAGATGTAAAAATTCGGATCGGGGCCTGTCTGAGCTAATGCATTAGTTACCATAAGTAAGTTCAATACAATAAATATTAATGAAAAAGTAATTTTAGAATAGACAGAATATGTAACTGGAATTTTCATTATTTCTTTAACTTCCATTTAATATAAAGTTCTGCATCATATTTATACTTACTTAATGGTTCTGATGCTGTCAATATGATTGTTTCTTTTAAATAAATTAATTGAATTTTTAATTTGTCAGCGTAAAATCTTTTTTATTTCATTTAATAAATTTTGAATTTTTCATCCATTTGAATATAGGCGCCATCCAATCTGTAGTTTTCAGAGCTAAGACAAAACCATGTCCTCCATGAGGATAAAGATGCAATTCTGCTGCAACATTATGATGTCTTAATGCTTCATAATAAACAATACTGTTATTAACATCGACCGTTTTATCATCTCCCGCTTGCGTAATATAAGCAGGCGGAGTATTCTCATCTACATGCAATTCATTGGAGAATTCATCGATTATTTTTTTTGATGGATTACTGCCTAATAAATTTGTTCTTGAACCAGGATGAGTTAAGCTATCCTGCATACTAATTACAGGGTAAACGAGTATCTGGAAATCAGGGCGTAAATTTATATTATCTTTATTTTCGATAACTGCTGTCCTGTAATGAGTAGCTTCAGTTGAAGCTAAATGTCCGCCGGCTGAAAAGCCCATCATTCCTACTTTGTTTGTATCTATTCCCCATTTAGCTGCATTTTCTCTTACAACTTTAATTGCCTGCTGAGCATCCTGCAAAGGGCCTAAGTTTTTATCTATCATTGTTGAATCACTTGGAAGCCTGTACTTAAGCACAAAAGCTGCAACGCCATTCCGGGCAAATTCTTTTGCAGTTCTTATACCTTCGGCCTGATAAACTACTACTGCATAGCCTCCGCCCGGGCAAATGATTACAGCAGCTCCGGTATTTTTTTCTTTTTCCGGCAAATAGATTTCTAGAGTCGGATTTGTCACTCCCGAAAACATTCCTGAGCGTTCTGTTTCTTTTACTCCGGATGGTTTGGAATTCGGGACAGTACCGGGATATAAATTTATTACTTCCTGTGCTGCTACATTAAGTGATATTATAATAAGTAAGAGAAAAATAATTCTTAATGTTTTCATTGGACTAATCCAAAATTTTATTTAAAAAGATTTCGATTTCTTTTGATAACATTTCAGTAACATACAAGATTTAATCCTTATTTCGATTTATTTGTTGATTCACTATTTCGCCTTACGCCTTATTTCTTTCATATATTTTACAGACTGATAGATCTTTTAATTATTATAGAATTCAATTATTCTGATAAAATCAAAGTATATTCTTTCCCGGCTTCTGTATGAAAATCATACAGATAACTTTTCTTCAATTGGACGGGTTTGATCTTTGCTTCAGGCGAAATCAAAGGCTGTTTAATATCCGGGACTATAAAAAACGGGTTTGGATTTTCTCCTCCAGCTTCTTCAAGTTTAAAATTATCACCAGCAGCCAGTTTATCATAAGATCTTATTCTGCAATTTCCGCCAACTAAAGATTTAATCTTTATCTTGGCAACTTGGTTGTTTTTCCAATCAATGTCGACAATAAAACCACCTCTGGCTTTCAGACCGCTTACACTCCCATCTTTCCATGCATCGGGCAGAGCCGGAAGAATAAAAATAAACCCGTCCTGACTTTGTAAAAGCATTTCAGCAATACCGGCAGTACATCCGAAGTTGCCGTCAATTTGAAAAGGCGGATGAGCATCAAACATATTTGGATATGTACCTCCTCCTTCGGAGAAAATATTTTTTCCATCTTTGGGAACTGCAACCGGTCTTAGTTGATCTTTAATTAATTTGTATGCGTGGTTTCCATCCAGAAATCTTGCCCAAAAATTTACTTTCCACCCCATCGACCATCCGGTTGATTCATCACCCCGATGTATTAAAGATGTCTTAGCAGCTTCAAAAAGTTTTGGATTCCGGAAAGGTGAAATCTGGTTGCTTGGATACAATCCGTATAAATGGGATACATGTCTGTTATGATCTTCCGGACTATCCCAATCATGTAACCATTCCTGGAGCTGACCCCAATGTCCTATCTGCATCGGAGGGAGCTTTTTCAATTTTGATTTCAGTACTTCAACAAAATTTTTATCTTTACCTAAAATATCTGCTGCCTTTATTGTCTCGGTAAACAAATCGAATACTAGCTGATTATCAATTGTAGCACCTGCAGTAATCGAATAATCCGGATGAACAGCAGGAGAATTTTCTGGTGAAACCGAAGGAGATACAACAAGCCATTTATGTTCAGGTTCTTCAATTAAAAAATCATTAAAGAATTCCGAAGCACCTTTCAATACCGGATAAACCGAATGTAAAAACTTTTTATTTCCATTATAAATATATTTGTACCAGAGCTGCTGGCTGAGCCAGGCGGCTCCGCACGGCCACATACCTGAGTAAGCAAGATCAATCGCACCTGTCATCCGCCAGAGATCGGTATTATGATGGAGTACCCAGCCGTGTGCATCATACATTTCTTTGGCAGTTTCTCTTCCTGCAACGGAAAGCTCTTTTAGCATTTGTACCAGCGGTTCGCTCATCTCCGAGAGATTTGTTACTTCCGACGGCCAATAATTCATTTCGGTATTAATATTTACAGTATATTTACTATCCCATGGCGGATTGAGTTGATAATTCCAGATTCCCTGGAGATTGGCAGGTTGTCCACCGGGTTGAGAGCTTGATATCAGAAGATACCTCCCAAATTGAAAATATAAAGCAGCAAGCTGCGGATCGTTTCCCCGATCAAATTCATTTATCCTGACATCAGTAGGATTTTTAACCGAATCGGTTACACCAAGATTAAGCTTAACCCTGTTGAAAAATTTTTGATAATAATTAATATGCTCTTCTAAAGCCTCTGAATAATTTTTCTTTAATGCCGCAGATAAATAATCATTTGTGCGTTTAAGCTGGTCAGCACCGAGTTTATGATAATTAATAAAGTTGGTAGCAATGGAAATATAAATTGTCGCTGTATCCGCTCCGGAAACAGATAAAGAAGTATCGGTTGAAGTTATTTCTCCACCGCTGTTTACAATCTTAATAAGTAAAGAAAATTTTACTTTTCCCTTAATTCCTTCATGATCTGTAGTTATGCCGTCCAACCCAAGTTCATTTTTCCCATGAGTAGAGACAACAACTTTTTCAGGGCTATTCATTGAAGCCGTAAAATTTATTTTACCCGGCATATCTGCTGTAAGCCTGACAATTATAACCTGATCGGGAAAGGATGCGAATATCAATCTCTTGAAGGCAAGGCCATCAGCCTTATATCTTACTGTTGCTGTTGCTTCATTCAAATTCAATTCACGGTAATAATCAGTATAGTTTTCACTTCCAGGAAAATGTAAATATAGACTGCCGACCGTTTGATAAGGCATCCCCTGTGCTGTTTGAGATATAATATCTTTATTAGCCATATCCTGAGCTTTTTTATAATCTCCTTCAAAGATTAATTTTCTGATCACAGGCAGCGCTTTTAATGCGTTTGGATTGGCATTATTATAAGGACTTCCTGCCCAGACAGTATTTTCATTCAGCTGAATTCTTTCCTCAGAAGGATTACCATAAACCATTGCACCCAATCTTCCATTGCCTAACGGCAAAGCTTCCACCCACTGTCCTGCAGGATGATCATACCAGAGTTTCAGGAGAGAATCACTCTGTGCTTTGATGCTACTGAATATCAAAAGACAGCACAAGAGTAATAGTAATACTTTTTTCACATTTGTCTCCGCCAATTTTTCAAAATGCATTTAAACAACAACGCCTTTTTTTAAAATGATATTTGCGTATAAAGCAGATTCACTTGTTGCAATTACTGCATAAGCTTTTTTAGCCCTTTCATAAAAGGCAAATTTCTCTGTATATTCAAATTCCCTAAAAGGTTCTTTACTTTTGATAATTATTTCCCAGTATTCATTCCAGATAAAAGGTTTGTAATTTTCACCGGGAGTAACTGCCATTAATCCTACGGAAGTTTCAACATAGGAATCCAGGGGAAAGAATTTCAATATTGCTTCCAGAACTATAGGAACTCCATGACCGTCCAGCCTGAGGAGCTTTTGAGCAATTGAAGCACCGGGAAAATTACCATCGGCAATTACTATCTCATCCCCATGCCCCATTTCCATTAAGATTTTTAATAGCTCCGGGGAAAGAATACTTGGAATATTTTTTAACATTAATTTTCACCTATTATTTTAGATCAAAATTTTTTTCTTAGAGAGCAGAAATAAAAATCTGAATTATGCTAAAGAATAATATTTAACGGTTCGATATCCATATATTGCAATTACAATAAAACTTATTAAAGGGAGAATAAAAGAAAAATTAACAGCAGGCAGCCCGGCTACCGTTCCGAGATCAATTATGGCTCCCTGTAAAGGAGGCATTAAAGCACCTCCCACAATAGCCATCACCAAACCTGCCGCTCCAAGAGTAGCATCATCTTTTAATCCTTCCAGTGAAATACCATAAATAGTGGGAAACATCAGAGACATAAATATTGATGTAGCAATTAAGCAATACAACCCACCCATACCTTGAATAAAAATGACACCAAGTATTGTAGCTATACCGCCAAAAGCAAAATAGACTAATAATAATCTGGAATTAATAAATTTCATTAAATATGTGCTGATAAATCTTCCTGTTAAGAACATTATCATTGCAATTATATTAAAGTTTTGAGCTTCTGCTTTCGGAATCCCCAGATTATCGGCATATTGAATTATAAAAGTCCAGCACATTATTTGTGCTGCAACGTAAAAAACCTGAGCAATAACGCCTTCACGGTACTTTTTGTTTTTTATGAGCCGTTTAAAAGTATCAACTGCATTTACTTTATGTGTAGCATAACCTCGTGTGGGCATTTGGGAGACAGCAATAACTATAAGCATAACAATTACAACGAATCCCAGCATTACGTAAGGATCTCGAATTACAGCTAAATCATGTGCACGTATAGCGGCTTTTTTAGAGGTACTAAGAGTACTGAAAACCAATTCGCCTGCAGGGTTCCTTATTTCAGAATGTAAATTTGAAAGAATAAATTGTGAGGCAACAAACATTCCCAGCAATGAACCGATAGGATTAAACGATTGTGATAAATTCAATCTCCTCGTTGCGGTTTTTTCATCTCCCATGGAAAGAATATACGGATTGGCAGTGGTCTCTAAAAAAGCTAATCCGAATGTAAGTATGTATAACGATATGAGAAAGAATCCAAAATGCTCAAATTTTGCAGCGGGGTAGAACAAAAGCGCACCGGCAGCATATAATGTAAGCCCAAGCATTATCCCTTTTTTATAGGTATATTTTTTTACAAACAAAGCAGCAGGTATTGCCATAGTTGCGTATCCGCCGTAAAAAGCAAATTGAATTAAAGAAGCTTTTGCAGTGGATATTTCCATTACAGTTTGAAATGCTGCAACCATAGGATTCGTTATATCATTTGCAAAACCCCATAGGGCAAACAAACTTGTAATCAATATAAACGGATATAAAACATCAAGTGAAACCACTTTTGGTTTTTGAGCATTATTTACTGTGGCATTTCTCATGATTCTCTTTCTTAAAAGTTGAGTGATATTCAACCTGGAAATAAATTTAATTTCTATATGATTTCTTCATCAAAAACTACAGCAACTTTACCGCATTTTCCGCTTGCCATTAAAGAATAAGCATCGCCTGCATCTTCTAGTTTGAATCTATGTGTAATCAGTTTTTCGGGTTTTATTTTCCATCTTACCAATCGTTCAACAAGTTCTTCCATCCGCCAGATAGTTGTTACCCATGATCCGTAAATCGTTTTTTGATCATGAATGATGTCTCTTGATGGCTGGAACTCAACGGTACCGCCTTCGCCGATAAATGCAATTTTACCCCATTTACGCGTCGCCTGAATGCATGTTAGACGTGCTTTATTATTAGCAGAACAGTCAATTGATTTTTCCACTCCATATCCGCCTGTTAAATCTTTAATCTGCTGAACATTGTCTTCGCCAGCTTTAATAACTTCATCGAATAAGCCGAGATTTTTTGCAATGGAAATTCTATCTTCAATAACTTCAATTCCGAAAATCTTCTGTGCACCCATTGCCCTGGAAAGCATGGCTGTTGCAAGTCCGACCGGACCCAAACCGGTAATTAAAACAGCATCGTTTCCTGAAATCCCGATTTTTTCCAATCCTTCATAAACAGTTCCAAAACCGCATGCAACCTGGGCGCCATCTGAATAGCTCAGTTCATCTGGTAAGTATACAAGATCTTTTTCTTCGGCAAGTAAATATTCCGCCATACCTCCGTCGCGCTGCCAGCCGTAGGCCCGTCTGTACTCGCTCGTACAGGATATCATATAACCTCTGCGGCAATCATTACAAACACCACAGCCGGAAATATGATAAACAATAACGCGATCATCTTTTTTAAATCTGCGGCAGCCCGGACCTGTTTCGACAATTTGACCGCTCGGTTCATGTCCTGCAATCATTCCGGGTTGATATCCTTCCGGACCCTTACCGAGATGCTCATGATATATAGCCCTTATATCTGAACCGCAGATTGTAGAAGATTTCATTTTTATTAATACTTCACCATGTCCGGGAACCGGGATGTCAAATTCTTTCAATTCTACCGTACTGTTTCCCGGTAGAATAGCTCCCTTCATTTTATTCATTGTATACCTTTAAATATTTTTAGTAACTTTTAAGGCGGAGTAATTTCTCCGTTCATATCCCATAAGTCTTCCCAGCTTTGATCATCTTTCCATAGAAATACCTGTCCTTTTATTAATCTGCATTTCTTATCAATGGTTGAAATTGCTTCCATGTCATCTTCAGTTAATGGAACAGTAATCACTGCTTCAAGATTTTCAAAATAATGGTTTACCGAAAATGGAATAGGAATTTGTCCGCGCTGAACAGCCCATTTAATTGCAACCTGAGCAGGAGTAATTTTCAGACGTTCTGCAATTGATAAAATAGTTTTATCTTCAAGGTCAACGGTATCATCCGGCGTTCTATCACGTTCCGGACGGCCGGGTGAACCGAGCGGGCAGTAACCTACCGGCTGAATATTATTATTCAGACAAAAGTTAAATAATTCCGGCTGTTGAAAATGAGGATGCAGTTCCATTTCGTTGCATGCCGGTTTTATCTTTGCATCTTTTAATAAAAGCTCCAGCATTGGTATGGTCATATTCGAAGTACCGATATTCTTAACCAATCCGGCTTCAACTAGTTTTTCCATTTGATGCCAGGTATTCATATAATTTTCATGAATGTATGGTTTTGCATTTGGGCTGCGTGATGTTACATCACATTTCGGCGGATGATAATTGGGAAATGGCCAGTGTACAAGATATAGATCAAGATAATCTATTTGAAGATCATTTAAAGATTTTCTGCATGATTCCTCGACATTATCATGCATATCGTTCCAGACTTTTGAAGTAATCCATAAATCTTCACGCTTAAGAAAACCGCTGTTAAATATTTCATTTAAAACATAACCTATATTTTTTTCATTACCATAAACCGAAGCACAGTCAATATGCCTGTAACCTGAATGGATTGCTTTCTTAACGGTTTCTGCGACCCGTTCAGCAGCGACAGAATCAGAACCGAATGTTCCGATTCCAATACATGGAATTTTTCTTCCTGTCCTTAAATTTTTGGTCGGGATAGCATCTGCACTAATACATTTTTCTTTTACTTCATTCATTTAAGTAACCGGATTTTAAATACATTTCTATTTTTTGATAATTGAATTATTCCAAATGAATTCTTCATCTATTATAATGTTTCTCTCCATTTTAACACCTGGGTTAGTAATTATTTCAATTAAAAACTCAGCTGCTGCACTCCCTATCTTTCTTGGGTCCTGATTTATAACTGAAAGCGGAGGAGTAAAAGTATTTGCAGTATCCTTAAAGCCAAATCCTGCAACACCAATATCTTCAGGAATTTTCAGCCCCTTCTCTGAAGCAGCTTTATACACACCCAAAGCTACCTGATCATTTACGGTAAATATTATTTCAGGAAGATTTTTTGAATTATATAATTCCATAAAAGCATAATATCCATCTATTACTTCAAAACCTCCTTCAATTATCCATTCCGGCTTAATTTGAATTTCTTTTCCGGCAAGAGCATCTTTATACCCCAGGCATCTCTCTTTTCCGATGCTGACACTGGAATATCCAGCAAAATGTGCTATCCGGGTATAGCCATTCTCAAGAATTTTATTTAATGCCGCAACTGCTCCTTCCCTGTCATTATAAGTTACACTTGGAAATTCCAATCCTTCAAACTGCCTGTCAAAAAAAACAAGAGGAATGTTAAGCTTTTTAACATGATTAAAAATCTGTGGATGTTTAGTTTGCTGAGAAACGCATATTAACAATCCGTCAACTCTCATTCCTATCAATTTTTGAATATTTAATTTTTCACTTTGCTGGTTTTCCCGGGAAACTGTTACAAATACATTATAGTCTTTTCCTCCTGCAGTATCGATTATACTATCTGTAGCATATGCAAAAAAGCTGTTTTCCAAATCGGGAATAACAACACCAAGCGTAAATGATCTGCGCGATGTTAAATTCTGAGCTATTAAATTTGGGATATATCCAAGTTCTTCAGCAACATCAAGTACTTTCTTTTTCATTTTTAACGAGATATCAGGATGGTTTCTTAATGCTTTTGAAACAGTTATGCGGGTTACATTAAGCTTTTTTGCAATATCCAGTTGTGTTATGTGATTCAAATTACTTACTCGCGTACTTTCTCGTGTAAATTAGAACAATATTTGAAATTAATCAAGAATTTTCTTTATCATTCCCTACTTATCTTTAACAATTTTACACCGTGTTTTCTTACGTACAGTGATAATTCATTTGTGAATTCCCCAAGATCTTTTCTAGACCATAAATCACGGACTCTACAGGTACCCTTCAAACCTAACTGATTAAACTTGAGTAACATTTTAGTGGAATCCTCAGGAGGGGAACCTACAGGATATTGATTAAAAATATGAAATTTAACAGTCGCACCTTCGGTATGGTCAATACATTCTTTATCAAGTCCTGCTATTGTAGATAAAGTATCATATCCTTCAGGAAGATCATATTCAATAATTGAAAGAGCATGTGTACCTATGCCGTTAGTATATTCTTTATTATCAACAATTAATCTGTTGTCCATAACACTTTTATCTATTTTTGCACTGCCCCATCCTGCGGAAGCACTTTTCCATTTAAAATCCGTAAGATTTATAGTTCCTTTTTTACCAATTAGTTTTGGTTCTATCCAGTCTGCATGATCCCAATTATTTCCATCTCCGCCGCTAGTAACTACTAAATATAAGTTTTTTGCTCCCGCTATATTTAGTTTGACTTTTGTGCTTTGTTCTCCGGGTCTATAGGTAATTAATTTGCTGTTCCATAAAGCCAGACTATCAACTATCGATTTTTGTTCAGAAGCATAAAATAGCGCCACATACTTATCATGACCGTTTATATCATCAGCAGTCCATGCAATTTTTTCTCCGTTATGAAAAAGAAGCCGGTTGTTTTTACTTTTATTCAGTACATTAAGTGCTTCTTCATTTGTGATTAAATTTAAAGTGAATTTATCGTTATCAGGCAAATTTCCGCCAAACATTAGTGGCGATCTGCAAATTAAGAAGAGTGACATTAAGGTAAACTGTTCATCTTTTGTCAACAAACTCATGCGGTTATCACCTCGTTCCGCCCGGATTCCGATCCTTCCTAATGGCAGCATATCACCATCCTGCCAGTGACCTTGGCTCATATATTGAATCCATTTTTCAAAAAGTAAAAAATGTTCATTTAGCTGAGACCAGTTATCCCAAAAGTCACCTATTATGCGCCACATATTAGCATGTGCACTTACATGTTCTGCATCTATTATTGGCGTTTCCCCTGGGGACAGGCTTAATACTATCGGACGGCCACAATTATCGATAGCTTTCCTAACCATATCAATTTCATCTTTATGATAAGGATTGGCGATATCATCTACTTTAACAAAATCGACACCCCATGAGGCGTATAGTTTAAAAAGCGAATTATAATAATCCTGTGCACCCGATTTTGCTGCATCAACAGTATACATATCATGAAGCCAATTACATAATTCTTTCCTGTTGTAAATTTCTTTTGCAGTATAACTAGAACCTAGAACAGGTGCATTCTTTTCGACAGCCAGCTTAGGGATACCCCGCATAATATGGATACCAAATTTCAGTCCTTTGCCATGAATGTAATCAGCCAGCGCTTTAAATCCTTTACCATCCGCAGAGGAAGGGAAGCGGTTTACAGCCGGTATATATCTGCCGTAATCATCCATAGAATAAATAGGATTTTTTTCATTGTATCCGTGAGTTTTGGTATTCTCTACATACCAGCGGATATCTACAACAATGTATTCCCAGCCGTATTTCTTAAGATGCGCAGCCATATAATCGGCATTGACTTTAACCTCCTGTTCAGTAACTGTGGGACCGTAACAATCCCAGCTGTTCCATCCCATTGGGGGAGTTAATGCATAGCCGCCAAAATCCTGGGCATGAAAAGATGCTGAAAAAAATATAATTAATATTTAATATTACTTTATAATTCATATTTAATTGCCGTATGTTCTATTTATATCATTGTAAAATTTCCGTTTGAAGACAAAGTATAAAAAAAATTAATCCGTACTCCTCTCTTCAAATAGATAAGATCGCTTCAGAGAACAACTATTTCCTTTTTTCCATTATAATAAATAATTTTATCCGGATTTTCTGTTAGTCCTACTCCGGTACCACTATTCAGGTTTACAAGAATAATTTTAAAGCTTCTTTCTTTTATCATCCCGGGGAATTCTCCTTTTATAAAACGGTCCTTTAATTGCCCAGTCATGCGGCAGATTTACAACTTCCCATGAACTGTCATTGAAATCTTTTTGAACAATTGGGAAATCACTGCCGGGATTACCTTCAGGTCGTACATGATACATTGCAGGATCTTTTATAAAGTCATTGCCGATAGGTAAAATCCAGGGCTTAAGTACCAAACGGTTTGTCTTAACATCTTTTGCTTCTGTTGGTTTTGTATCAGCAGGTTTATTCTCTTCATTATTTTTTACATCCGGACGTACATCATATATTAAACTATCTGCTATTGACATCGAATCATATTTAAAGAAACGCCAATTATTATTAATGGAAATACACTGGCGTATATTGTTATCGATATTTTTTTCCAAAACCTGAGCTGATAATGACAATAAAGGTAATCCGAAAATCGTAAACAGTGCAATTACAATAATTTCCCTCTTTAATATTCCAAAAATGATTTTCATTCAGTTACCTCTATATTTTTGACATATCCATTTTTTCCAATTCATCCAGATTATAGATTGGTCTCTCAATATCATAAGGAATTGGAAGCCGGCTGAATTGCTGAAAATATAACAAACAGCCGTCTTTCCAGATCTGGACATCCCGGCACTGACGACGGAGTTTTCTTTGTACTTCGGAAAATCTTTGGTTGTCTATATAGGGCTTTTCTTTATCCCACATTTTCTGAAATTCACGTACCTTCTGCAATCCATTTTCATAATGGTAACATAATGCATCCCACAAAGTTCGTCCATTTTTCATTTTATAATTCCATGGGAGATGATGAAACCATAACAGGTATACTTCGGGACAAGTCTCAAGATCATTAAACTGAGAACTAAGCGGTTCGTGATACTGGCTTACCGCATCACTGCCGTTATCGTGTCCGGTCAAAACCGATACCGTTTGTATCTGCCTGATGATAATAAGGGGGAGTCCAATCCGGACGTATATTTGGTGCATACCATGGACCCGGACCATAATGATGGTTGCCTGCAAATATATGATGTAGTCCCAGAGGCATCATGTAATTAACAGCTGTTTCACGGCTCTGAAGCATCATTTGTTTAACCGGGTAAAGGAAATGTACCTTCCAATCAATATTATTTATATTTGAAATTCCCGATTGATCTGAAAATGTAAGTTTTATCCATTCGTCAGCAATCTCTTCACTTGTTAGTTTGTTATTCCAGGCCAGGCGGCCAAAGGCATACCAATTAGCCTGGGCAAATTGGTGCCCGGTCCAGTTGGTATCAAGTCCGATATTGGATACACCTGCAATGGCAGTATATTTATGAAGATAAATACTTCCGTCGGTACAACGCGCAACTGTGCTTCCTTCTCCCTGCTGAAAAGTATCGCTGTTCAGGAATTCTTCCCACATTGTTGATAAAAAGACCAGATGTATTGATTGCCCCAGATACTCCTGTGTGATTTGCAGTTCCGGCATAACAGCGGTTTTTTTCATTGCCCCGAAAAGGGGATTAAAAGGTTCGCGGGGCTGAAAATCAACCGGCCCGTTCTTCACCTGGATAATAACATTATCGCGGAACTTTCCATCCAGCGGCATAAATTCATCATATGCCTGCTTTGCACGATCTTTTCCCTTTGGACTGTAGACAAAAGCCCGCCACATAACGATGCCGCCGTATGGTTTTAAAGCATCTGCCAGCATATTCGCACCGTCGGCATGAGTACGACCAAAATCCTGGGGACCGGGCTGCCCTTCGCTGTTAGCTTTAACCAGGAACCCGCCAAAATCAGGAATTAAAGAATAGATTTCCTTTACTTTTTCTTTCCACCATTTTATTACTTCTCTATCCAATGGGTCGGATGTTTTCAAACCACCGAGAATTGCAGGTGAAGAAAAATTTACAGACAGATATGTTTTGATTCCATACGGACGCAAAACATCTGCTATGGCTTTTACTCTTTTAATAATATTTTCAGTCAGCATTTGGGGTGAGGCATTTACATTATTAAGAACAGCACCGTTAATTCCTATTGAAGCGTTTGCACGGGCATATTTCTGCCATAAAATTTTATCCTGTTCAGTAACTGTTAATGAATCCTTTCCATCACGCCAGAATATTGATCTTCCCGCATATCCGCGTTCTATCGTTCCATTCAGATTATCCCAATGGTTCAGCAGACGAAGTTCATATGAGGGATTTGTGATTACATTACTTACAGGCTGCCCTGTTTTCTGTCGGCGCATCAAATCATAAACACCATAAAGAATACCAAGATCAGTATTAGCCTGTACGCCAGAAGTATCAAGTATAAATCCGTCTCCTTTTAGAGATTTATCATACTTTACAGTTAATACAACTTCAACTCCTGGTTTGCCCTGCCAGCCTTGTTCTAATTCCTGCCGGGCAATGTTTAATGTTGCTGACTGTTCTGAACAGACAATTTTTACCGGCTCAGGAGTTTGGTAACGCAGCCACAATTGATGTCCATTTTCGGCTTTGAGAGAGGGGACTAAAAAAAGCAGTAAAAATATTATTGTTAAATTTTTCATTTAATTTATTCTGTTCTTATGATATTAAAACTTTTTTTACCCAGATTTTTCATTATAGATTTTGCCATTTTTTCACCTTCTACTTTATCCCGCGACATAGCTACTATATAATATTCCAGATCATGTTTGGGCTTTTCCAATTCTTCCGGAATAGGCAACTTTGAGAATGTCTGGAAATAAAGCACACACCCGTCTCTCCATTGAACAGCATCTTTGTATTCTATCTGTAAATATGCTTCAACCGATTCATAAATTTCCGGATCGATTTTTCCTTCTAGTGAATTCCATATATTTTGCATTTTCTTCACCCCATCAACACCCTTATAATAATGGAAGCATATTTCATCCCAAAGTGTATTCCCGGATTTAAGTCTGTAAGTCCAGGGAACATGATGAAACCAAAGCAGAAATTTTTCCGGACATGTTTTGAGGGAATTAAATTTCTCTTCAACAGGCGGGAAATATTGATCGACTGCTTTGCTTCCGGTTTCAGTTCTGTCAAAACCGAGACCAATACTATCTGCATGATGATAATAAGGGGAGTTCCAGTTTGGATGTTCCGAATTATTGGTCCAGGGGCCGCGGAAACCACCCCAACCCATTAACATATTTAAACCGAAGAGGATCCTGAAAATTAACAATATCTTCTCTTGAGCCCATCATAATTTTTTTAATCGGATTAATTATAGAACTATCATTAGAGAACGTCATTCTGATCCATTCATCTGCAATCTGTTCCGAGGTAATATTATAATCCCACGCAAGCCGGCCAAAGGTATACCAGTTAGACTGACCAAATAAATTTCCTGTCCAGTTTCTTTCCCGGTAAACATTAGCGACACCGGCCATACCCCCGGTTCCATAATTTTCTAATGAACCATCAATTATTTTCGCAACAGTAGAGCCTTTTCCTTTTGCATAAGTATCAGACATTAAAGCTTCTCTCCACATAGGAACCATATAACCAAGATAAACATCCTTTCCTAATCCGCCCATTGTAATATCAACTTCCATCATTAAAGGTGTTTTAGGCATAGCGCCAAACAAAGGACTAAAAGGTTCACGGGGTGAAAAATCAAGTGGTCCGTTTTTTACTTGCAGCACTACATTTTCTGCAAATTTTCCATCTAACGGTTTGAAAATATCATAAGCTTCGCGTGCACGGTCTTCCGGATTATACCTGTAAACAAATGTTCGCCAAATGACTATTCCGTTATACGGTTTAAGTGCTTCGGCAAACATATTTGCACCATCTGCCTGGGTTTTATTAAAATCCCCCGGGCCCGGTTCATCTTCGGAATTAGCTTTTACAAGAAATCCGCCGAAGTCAGGAATTAGTTTGTAAATTTCACTAACTTTTTTCCGCCACCATTCCCGCACTTCAGGAACAACGAGGTCAGCAGTTTTCATACCTCCAATTTTAATTGGAGCACTAAAATTAGGACACAAAAAAACTTTTATACCA
Organism: uncultured Ignavibacteria bacterium; assembly: GCA_963739895.1. Lineage (GTDB taxonomy): Bacteria > Bacteroidota > Ignavibacteria > Ignavibacteriales > Ignavibacteriaceae > CAVQBP01. The sequence goes on from CAVUCR010000017.1 coordinate 19,087, forward strand.
TAAGGTCTGAAAACATCTGCGAGAGCGGCAACTTTAATCAGGTTTTCTTCCAAAAGGAAACGCGGATCGGCATCAACATTATTAAGTACTGTTGCATTTATTCCGATTGAGGCATTTGCTCTTGCATAATCGATATATTCGGATTTTATATATTCCGGAAGTGTATGCCAATCCCATATAGAAAGAAGGCCGGAATACTCATGTGTACCATTCAGCATATCCCAGTGATTCAACATTCTCAATTTCATTTTGGGCGATGAAACTATATCAAGCGAGGAAATATCCTGTTGTGTTTGAAGCAACCTTAAGAAATTAAAAGCTCCGTATAGTACGCCGGCATCCGTATTTGCAGCTATTACAATTACCTTCTTATCATTTATTTTTGTATTAAAAATTATAAATCCTTCATCACCAACTTTTATAAGTTTGTCTTTCAGACTGACATTCTGCAGTAAAGGAGAATTTTCATATGTTCCTGCTAACAGTACTCCGTTATTATTCAAACTTTTAATTTCAGGAATCTTTAACCCCAGCAAACCATTTAATCCTTTATGAAGTTCTTTTGCGGCAATTTGAATTGTTGAAGAATTCCCCTGTATTATTACTCCCTTTATTAAATCTCTATACTCTTCCAGCAGATGTGTGTCTGAGACTAATTTATATTTTAACCAGAGCTCATATCCATCATCGGCATAGTTAAAATTAACGAAGACAATCAATAATATTATAATAGAGAAAAAAATATTTTTCATAGTAAATATTATTTTTGTTGGATTTTTTGTTTTTCCTCTTAATAAAAATCGAAATTAGAATTTTAAATTTTTCAGGGAACTATTGTCATTTATATTTATAAAGTCTTACTTTCTGAATGCTGAAAGTATCTCCAGGCAAATCCATATGCCTTCCCTGATGGCTTTGATCCCCGTTCAACCGCAATCCCGGGCATCCACTTACCATCAATAAATTTTCCTTCATCTATACTCCCTATACCTACTAATTCATCATCATTTGTACCTGATTTAAAAGTTATTACCATTCCTCTTCCTGCAACATAATATTCATCCGGTGATATCATTATTATCATTCCTCCGAATCTCGGATTTTCTCCTTCGGTTTTTGGTGCATAAGGCCAGCTGTATTCATGATGAACAATAAAAATATAATCTCCTAATTTTATTTCAGTTATTTGACTTGCGCTGTCAAGAATAACTCCCGCCATTGTTCCTTTACCTTGGTTTGATAATATAAGAGGAGTAAGCTGTGCCAGCACATCATATCCTTTTGAAACCTGGTTGTCTGACGGATCGGGAAGAGATTCAATTGAGAACGGACTGTAACCCATAACATTATGCTGCGCAAATGCATAGAACGCATTAACAACACTCTGATTATTTCCTGCCTCCGGTATAAAGAACTGGTTAAATATTTCTCCCGGTTTACCGACAGGTAAATCAAATTTTGAAACCCATTCAGCAAAGTTAGGGAAATAAATATCAGGTGAAAGAAAATCAATATCTGGAGCTGCAGCTTTCCAGATATCAATAAGATGAGGCAAGGGACCGGCGCTTGGATACTGACCCGGTTTATATCCGGGCCGAATTAATGCTGCATTAACATACATCGGCAAAGGATATTCTTTTTTACCGGCTTCAGCTACATAATTTGCATACTTTGCATAATTCCACGCCATAAAAACTTCATCTGTGCTCAAACTTTTACCGAATATTTCTTCCCAGTTGCCTTTTGTTTTAAATCCGTTTTTCTCCCACAAACATATAAAAATGGATTTAGTTTGCTTTTATTCTTACTTAAATAATTAATAAATTCTTCGGGCACATCAGCATTAAAAGCTTCATTTGCACTTTTACAGTAATCTCTTGCATCCGGTATCATCCCGATTTCATTTTCCACCTGAACCATTACTACTGTTTGTTCTTTCTCATCAAAATCACGAATATGTTTCATTAATTTAGCAAAAGCGTTAGCATCAGTATTTCTGTTTGTACTATTAAATGCAGTTAGAATTTCTTCAGCTTTTCCATTCTTTTCCCTGGCTCTCGGAAATCTTTCTTCATCTGTTTTTATCCAGAGAGGAACATAACATGACATACTGTTTTTCCATGTACCGAACCAAAGAAAGACTAGCTTAATATTATTTTGTCTTGCAGCATGTAATAATGCTGTCAACAAGAGTAAAATTAAATTCTCCTTCTTTTGGTTCAATAAGTTCCCAGTAAACCGGCACTACAAGAGTATTCAAATGCATCTTGACAATTTTCGGCCAAATTTTGTTCATATAATGTAAATCAGATGCGCTTGAATTGCCTGTTTCACCTGCAAGCATCAGGAAAGGTTTACCTTTAACAATAAGTTGACAGGTACTGCCCTGTTTTTTCAAATGGGGGATGTCTTCCTTTATGCTCAGTTTATTTGTTTGTGCAGCTAATGAGGTAGAAAAGAATATTAGGAATAGTAATAGCTTTTTCATTTTTGATTCCACTTTTGAGCTATTTTTAAATATAAACAGCCTGCCCGTAATGGAGAGCAGGCTGTGCAACACTAAAAAGATTTCATCTTTTATTTCAAAGAGAAATCTGAATATGCAGGTTACTTCAACAGCATTAATTTTTTGACGCTAACAAAATCTCCTGCTTCTATTCTATATAAATAAACTCCCGAAGCAAGATTGGAAGCGTTAAAATTAACTGTATGATAACCGGCAGTTAAATTGCCATGTACTAATTCTGCGACTTTCCTTCCCAGAATATCATAGACTACAAGACTAACATTACCAGCTTTTGGTAAGCCAAATTTAATTGTAGTTGTAGGATTGAACGGGTTAGGATAATTTTGGCTCAACGAATATACCGTTGGGAGAGCAGTTTGATCAGATTCATTAACACCGGTAATTGTACCTGTATCAATTTGAACATCGGTTATATTCATTGCAGTTATTGAATTTCCTTTATCGAGCGCGAAACCAATCGAGTTAAACTTATTCGGACCTTGATAAGCAAGCTCTACTGCATATCCATAACTTCCAGTCTTTATAAGATTGAACTTAACCAATTGCGTTCCATCAGCTTTTGGTGTGACCGATATATTAAAGTTGTAAGTGCCGGCTCCACCGGTAGATGGGTTAGGAAGTTGGCTTCCAAGAGCATAGTTTTTAGATCCACCTGGATTTAACCATACTGCATCCATAACAGCTCCCCATGTGCCCTGATTACCATCGCCCCAAGCTACAGATCCATTATTTCCGGATTGAGGTATAAATAAGTAACCGCTACAATGATTATCTGTCCCTGTCCAATGAGAAGAATCAGGTTGAGTTGCAACAGCAGTATCTACAACTAAAGTCCCGGCACTGTCAGTATTGAAAATACCCACATGGAAACTGCTGGAAGCATCAAATCCTCCACCAACAAAGTTAACCTTTCCGGTAACTTTTAAAGGTCTAGCTTGAGTTGGAACAAATGCTTGGAATTCCCCTCGTAAAGCTACCCAGTCAGTATTAGGTACAGAACCGGAAACTGTTGCATTTCCTGTAAATTCACCTGGAGTAAACGTCCATCCATCCATTTTCTTGCCAAAGAAACCCCATCGATCCACAAAATATGGTTGGAAAGGTGGTTCAGGTATAGTAATTGGATTACCCATATCAATTTTAGCTGCCATAATATTAAACACTGAGTCTGTACTGGTTCCATCATTCTTCGTCCAAAAACTAATACCATTTAATTTATTAGTTACCGCAGGAGCTTCCGCTTTACCGGCAAACCAATAGCCGACCGGTGTACCTGTTTTTACTAATGACCATCTTACTTCGTTGGTAGAATCATTTATCTGCTGAACTGAAATTTTCCAGTCATAAGTTCCTGATGTAATTACTGCATTTCGGGGTGCCTGGTTTACCACTGGCCCGGCAACTCCACCGCCATTACTATAGGTACTTGCCCAATTTCCGTTATTAACTATCCATACTGAACCAATTCCTGCACCACCATTCGGCTGATCAGCGGTGCCGCTTCTTGGGGTAAACTCATATCCGTAACTATGATTTAGACTGCTGTCAGTACGGGTACTTGCCCATTTCGCAGAGTCTGTATTCTGATTCTGAAGGGTTACACTGTCAATATAGGTTAATGCGTAGCGTAGTGCAGTATAATTAGCAGAACCAGGGTTGCCCTGAAATTCCATTTGACCACTTAATATAACAGCTTTATCTTTTGGTATTGTAATATCCTGACCAAAACTACCGCGTAAAGATGCACCGTTCGAACCTGCAGCCATAACCACTCCACCACCTATACTGGCATCACCAACAACGGTATTAGTATCATTTCTAATTTTCCAGCCATTCCCGAACCCGTCAGCTGTTACGCCCCATTGATCAAGGTAGTATGCTTGCCATGGTGCTGTTGGTACTGTAATCGGACTACCCATATCAATTTTAGCTGCCATAATATTAAACACTGAGTCTGTACTGGTTCCATCATTCTTCGTCCAAAAACTAATACCATTTAATTTATTAGTTACCGCAGGAGCTTCCGCTTTACCGGCAAACCAATAGCCGACCGGTGTACCTGTTTTTACTAATGACCATCTTACTTCGTTGGTAGAATCATTTATCTGCTGAACTGAAATTTTCCAGTCATAAGTTCCTGATGTAATTACTGCATTTCGGGGTGCCTGGTTTACCACTGGCCCGGCAACTCCACCGCCATTACTATAGGTACTTGCCCAATTTCCGTTATTAACTATCCATACTGAACCAATTCCTGCACCACCATTCGGCTGATCAGCGGTGCCGCTTCTTGGGGTAAACTCATATCCGTAACTATGATTTAGACTGCTGTCAGTACGGGTACTTGCCCATTTCGCAGAGTCTGTATTCTGATTCTGAAGGGTTACACTGTCAATATAGGTTAATGCGTAGCGTAGTGCAGTATAATTAGCAGAACCAGGGTTGCCCTGAAATTCCATTTGACCACTTAATATAACAGCTTTATCTTTTGGTATTGTAATATCCTGACCAAAACTACCGCGTAAAGATGCACCGTTCGAACCTGCAGCCATAACCACTCCACCACCTATACTGGCATCACCAACAACGGTATTAGTATCATTTCTAATTTTCCAGCCATTCCCGAACCCGTCAGCTGTTACGCCCCATTGATCAAGGTAGTATGCTTGCCATGGTGCTGTTGGTACTGTAATCGGACTACCGAGTGCAGCCTTAACTCCCATTACACTTAACAAAGTATCGTCACCGTCTTTAGTCCAAAAACTAATGCCGTTTAATTTATCAGTTATTATAGTGTCAATAGCACTTCCTCCAAACCAGTAACTATTATCCGTTTTAACCAGGTACCATCTTATTTCATCTGTAGTATCACTTACCTGCTTAACAGAAATTGCCCAGTTATAAATTCCTGCTGTAATTATTGCATGACGAGGTGCCTGTTCTACCACTGATCCAACAGTAGAACCGCCATTACTATAAGTACTAGCCCAGTTTCCATTCTTAACTTGCCATACCGAACCAACTCCTGCACCACCATTCGGCTGGTCGGCTGTACCGCTTCTTGGGGTGAATTCCCAACCGTAATTATGATTTAAGCTTTCGTCAGCACGAGTACTTGCCCATTTAGCAGTGTCTGTATTCTGATTTTGAAGGGTTACACTATCAATGTATGTTAGTGCGTAGCGTAGTGCAGTATAATTAGAACCAGGGTCACCTCCATCAAATTTCAACTGACCGGAAATAACAACCGCCGAATCCATGGTTGGTTTAAGATTAGCAAAAGCACCACGTATAGACGCCCCATTAGACCCTGCAGCCATAGGTTGTGAACCACCTATACTGCCATTACCGGGAGGAGTGGAAGCATCATTCAATATTGGCCAGCCATTCCCGAATCCGTCAGCTGTTCTACCCCATTGAGTAACAAGGGTAGTGTCAACTGGACGATAAACAGCGATATCATCAACATATATTGAGTCCATCTTCGTATTTGATGTACTCTTTCCCGTCATCTGCAATCCGATTCTCTGTAATGGAGAAGTTATAGCTGGTAAAGTTACACCAACACTATTCCATTGATCACCGGTAAGGGATGTTCCATTAATCCATTTGCTATGCCAGGTCCAGCCGGATCCATCCTGCCAGAAAACCTGTATACCATTAACATCGGTTGTATCAGTATTAGGAACCCAGATCCAAAAATTTAAACTATCTCCTTCCTGAGGTTTGTAACTATCATTCTGAAGATTTAACTCTGTAACTGAAGCCGAAGTTTGTACCATCAATAAAGACTGTGTACCTCCGTGCGCCTGATTTGTACTTAAGCTGACAGTAGTACTAGTTCCAGCAGCCCAGTTACTCACAGATGATTCAAAATCCCATGACTGGACAACCTTTGAACTCTGAGCTCTGAGTGTGCCAGCCAGGATAAAAAAGAAGGCAACTGTCAGAAACGAGAGTGTATATATTAACCTTTTCATTAATCCTCCTATAATTGATTGTTAAAAATTTGGAAGTATTGTCTCTACAGAAAATAATTATTAAAAAAAGCAGGAGTGTTATTTTCAACCAATATAACTTCCAAGAAAATATTAGTACTAATTTACATTGTAAAATTCTTACTTTATAAGCCGAATCACCTCCTTTTCTATTCTAAACTTAAGAAACTAAATTTAACCTTACCCTAGCCTACAAATAAAATTCCTATCCCGGTCAAGATAAAATTAAAAGATATCCATAACCAGGATAGGTAATAAATAATTATTTCATAAATACAAATTTCTTCGTAATAGTTACATTATCAGATTGCAGGCTATACATGTAAACACCGCTGGCTAAATTTGCTCCGTTAAAAGTAGCTTCATAATTCCCGGCTTTTTGATTACCGCTGAATAATGTAGCAACTTCCTGCCCGAGAAGATTATATACTTTCAAAGTTACAAATGCGCTCTTCGGAACCGAATATTCTATTTTGGTTTCCGGATTAAACGGATTCGGATAATTTTGACTAAGCTTAAATTCCAATGGAACTGAACCTTTTACTTCTTTTACACCGACTGCCCCTGGATCGGTACCCGTTTCAAGCCAGGTATTAATCCGGGTATGTTCAGCATCTTTCTGTGCCATCCACTGTGTATACTGATCAGGCCACCAGCGTAAATCTCCTAAAGGAAAACCTCCCATTGCAGCCATCTTTAATGTATCGTTTGCATACGACATATCTTCCTTCAAAGGCCATACTTGAGCTACATCGCTGTCAGGTTCCCAAGCCCAATTGACATTCGAATTGTCAAACCATTTATGATACATAAATTGCTTTAGTGAATCTAAATTGATCGGTGGATTGACAAATCGCGGATCGAGACCATCGTATAGATTCGCTTTGTTTATATACGGAAATATTTTATTTCCCTGCCCATCCGTAGTATCAAACATCATTAATGTTCTCGCGTTTAGCATAGGCTGAGGAACCGGAATATCATCATCCAATCTATTTTTGTGTTTATCTTTGCTGTAAGGATTACCATTAGGTCCATACCCCATCCAATCGACTAGCCATTGCTGAATATCATAAGAATTATTGGCGAATAAGATGTGACGCTCCTGATCTGTAAAAGATACAGTGAAGCCAAAATTAGATACACTATCAATTTGAATAGTCCCGCCGTATACTCCGGCAGAATCTTGTGACGGGATGCTGCCATACATGTATGCATTTACAAATAAAGAATTTGTTACATACATCTTCCACCACCAGGGTGATTCCAATGAGTATACTACAATATTATAGAATGTACAATGGTTGAAGAAAACATTATCCCCGTATTCAGCCCCCTCTTGCATATAAACATATCCCAGATTTGCAAAGGTACAATTCTCAAACCAAACACTATCGGAATGTAGATTTGTGCTGGCATAGTTGAAAGAAAGAGCTCTACCATAGTATCTAAGGTGAGTATCTATGTCGTTTTTAAAATAACAATTATTGAATTTCCCTTTAAAATGTGTTGAATAAACATCTACGCAGCCACTGGCACCGCCGCTGGCAGGAGCATAATCGAATATACAGTTATCGAATTCAGCACTTCCGCCTGAGCCTGAAGAGTCACCTACTCTTATTGCTGAACCAACCTGTGCTCCGTCTACACCGGCATATAATATCCAAATATTTGTCATCTTAATATTTCCTGAAACATTGAAGCTATAAGTTTTACTTGGAGCAGTGCTGGCTGTCCATGCAATCATTGGCGGGGCAGTTTCCTGTGTTTTTCCTGCCGGTTCAGCATAAAGCTCAATGGTCGATCCTGCAGGTGTATTTATGGTACCGCTAAGTACATAAAGACCGTAAGGACTTAATCTGAAAACTGTGTTTGATAATGTACCGGCTGTTATTGCTTGTGCGACAGCATCGTTAAGTGTACCTTCTGTGCCTCCTGTTGAAACAAAATCCTGTACATCAACAGTATCTTTTTGTGCATACAGGAAACCGGGGATAATCATAGTAACAAATAGTACTATTGTGAAAAAATATTTCATAATCTGCCTCCTTAATATTAGTCTAATTTAGTGATGTCCTGTTACTAATTTATGATTAATTTTTTAATATCATTTTAATAGAATCATTTTTTTCTTATTATTTTATTATTCAATTCATATAAATATATTCCATCGGCAAGTTCTGATGCGTTGAAAATAAATGTATATGTCCGGCATTTTGCAAATCCTGAGAATAAAAATCCTTTTAGAGAAAACATTATTTGGTTCTATAGTAATCATAACCTCCACCTAATTCCAAGGTCTGCAGTAAGACCATAGTTTTGTTCATTTGTAAAACCTCCAATTGATTTCTGTGCTGATATATTATTTTCGCCATTAAGGTTATTTACATCTAGATAAACTTCCAACCCGGACCATGGAAGCTGCTGCCTGGCAGAAGCATCGATAGTGAAATAATCTTTTGTAAATCCATCTTGTTCAGCGAAAGCACCAACATAACTGACAGAGTTACCCTGAAATACGAATGATAATCTTATAGAAAAGCCTTTATAATCATAGCCAACGCGCGCATTCAAAATATCATTTGGCTGGTCAATTAAGCGCCCGGTTCTTGTACTATCAAGAACTTCTGTTTTTATTGTTCTTGGAGGTATAAGAGTTGTTCTGCTGTCTCTCCAAGGATAGGTTGCCTGAGAATGGATTTTCGTATAATTTATACTAAACACTAGCCCATTTAAAAAGCCCGGTAAATACCAGAAACGGGTTTGAAAATCAAATTCTATACCCTTAATATAAGCAAGGTAAGGACTATTAACAAACGTATAAAAGATTGCTTTATTCTGCGGAGTTTTGCCGCCAATATGCAAATCGTCGTAAGTTTTAAGCCCCGGAGGTGCTGTTTTATAAAGAGCATATTGTGTTGAAAAAGTAAAGTCTTTTATAGTTTTATAAAAACCTCCGACGGATAAGAGGCCGATTTCATTATTATGAAGAGTGAATATTAAATCGTGGTTATATGCATGAGCTGGCCTTAGATCGGGATTGCCTCCCCAAACATTAAGACCGGCATAATCCATGTTAAAATGTGGTGAAAGCTCAGAATAAGCAGGACGTGCTAAGGTCTGTGTATAAGCATACCTTACATCCAACCAGTTTGCTATATCATATTTAGCCTGTACCATTGGAAGCCAGAAATGATTTTGGGGATAAGTCGTAACAAGGAAAGCTGTATCGGTTGCCGGATTCCTGCCATCTAGAAGATTATATGCTTGAAACAAAGATTTTACCTGTTCATAACGAGCACCGCCGACAACCATAAACTTAGGACCAAAATGTAATTCTGTCATTAAATATCCGGCATAATATTTTTCAATGTACTTATAATCATTAGCAGACTGCTGGAAAGGTCCATTAGACCATCCCCCGGCATTTGTACCGGATGAATGGATAGCATTAAATTGAGGGGCAGTAGAGATATAATCGGTCACAGAAGTTAATATTCCGGGATTAGCAACCCAAAGCATTCTCCCAAATTGATCACTGAGAAAGCTGTCATAAAGGCTGTTATCAGAATTGGTAAAATTAGAAGAGCTGAATGCACCAGCTGCAGAATCATATTTTAAGGAAGTGAAGTTGTTAAGTATACCTGTAATCATCAGATTGTTAATCGGAGAACCACCCTTCACAGTTGCATATGGTGTATTCTGATCATTGTAATGTAACTCATAACGATATTGCCCCCCAACCTTAAAAAAGCCTGAATAATCCGTTCCAAAATTTAATGGAACCTTGAAGTCACCTTTATATGTTTGATCATTTTCTTTATAATCAGTACTAAATAAAGATATGTTCTGTAAATAAGTTTTACTAGCGCCGCCGTAGCTTACTAAATGCAGTAATTGATCGGGTGATTTATTTATATCATTTTGTCCCAGGGAGTTTACGCCGTGAGTCTGGGCAAACGAAAAATTCGGAGAATATGGTAAGCTATTCCTGGAATAATTATTAGCGGCAGTAATATCAATAGACATAAACCCAAAATCATTCTGAAGATTTAATGAATTGACAGCAACATCAACACTGTTGTTTCCTTCCCCGTATGTAAATGTGAGATCTCCATTTTGATAGTTATAACCTGTATTATAATCCTGGTAATCAGATTTCAATCTGCTGAACATATTAACCATTTTAATAGAACCATTAGGTAATCTGTAATCAAGTATCAGGTTCCCGCCATAGCGCTTCCTGGTTTCAATATGTCGATTAAGAGTCACGGTTCTAGCTTGAACAGGGAAATATCCACTCTGTAAAACAGTTTGATTAGTAGAAACAAGATAAGCAGCATTCAAATTGTCGGCATTACGGTCATAAGATTCGGCATTAATCAAAGCATAAACACCCAGTAAATCGTTGAAGAACCGGTCACTTCCGGAAACTACGGCTCTGAAATTTCCATATTTATTACTTTTTTGAGAGTACCCGGATTGCCAGAATACATCGCCATGTAATCCTGAGGGGGCTTCTCCAAGCTCCATATTTACAAAGCCCCCAAGTACATCAGCATTCAAGTCAGGAGTTAACGCTTTATAAACTTGGATGGTTTTGAGCATGTATGGAGTTATCATAGAGAGATCAACGCTTCGATTAGTGTTTATTGCACCTGCTGTTCCTCCCTGAGAAGCTGCGCCAATTTGAGTGCTTCCTGTAGATGCCATTGAAATTCCACCAATAGCTATTTTATTATATTGTGGTGCTAAACCTCTGATTACGACTTTGTTTGCTTCACCGGAACTTTGAAGGGTTGATATACCGGGTAGACGGGATAAAGCCTGGGCTGCATTAAAGTCCGGTAACTCTTGTATACTTGCTTCTGATACAATATTCGCTATTTTATTTGAAGATAGCTGCTGCTGTACAGCCGATATTTGACCTTGTGCTTGCGCAGTTATTGTAACCGTCTGCCCTTGTATTGCCTGTGCCTCCAAATAAAAATCCTGTTCTAACATTCTACTAGTAGTTATGGTAATATCCATAGTAGCAGGATTATAACCAATATAAGAAACGGTTATTTTATGATCGCCGGCAGGGATATTACGAATTGTAAATTTTCCGTCCAGATCCGATGCAGCACCTAAACTGGTACCATTAATTATAATATTTGCGCCGGTCAAATAATCTTTTGTTTCCTTATCGAAGACTCGGCCTGTTATTGAACCGGTTTGAGAAAAAGTAAATGGTTGAAATACTAATAGTATTAAAATAAATACGGATATTACTCCGTATCTGACACGGTATGTATCAAGTGTCATATTTTTTCCTCCTCAGTGAAATCTTTTTTAATATTTTTAGAACTTTTTATTCTTGTATAAAGAAAAATATTATATACGCTATATTTATTGATGAATCGTACCCCCCAAATAATAATCCCTCCAATTCGAAAAAAGATGAGCAATAAAATTTAATTCTCATAAAATAACCTGATATCATTAAATAGTTAAGATATCAATTGAACCGATTCAATATTATTAAAATAATTTCAAAAAGGCAAGGAAAAAAAGAGATTTAATGATGCAATTTTTTAAATAGCCAACCATAAATATTAATGTATAAAAGATTTGGAGAATGAAAAAATGAGGTAAATATCCCCTAACTACCTGGTTTTTTAAACTAAAGAAATATTAACGATAATCTTTTAATTATTATTAAGAACTTTTGAAGATTGCCTTATAACGAATTCAGTTTCCAAATAGATTTTTTCAATGGGCAATAACTTGGGAGATTCTATATTTCGAATTAATATTTCAGCTGCCTTCCTGCCAATCTCAAGCTGCGGAGCCCTGATTGTTGTTAACGGAACAGGATAAATCTTTGCGTAATAAATATCATCGTTTCCAATAATTGAAATATCATCCGGGACTTTAATATGTAATTCATTCAGAGCCATCATAACTCCAAGCGCCTGCTGATCATTGAAACAAACTATTGCTGTCGGATAATCACCAGGTTTTTTCCCTTTAAAATATTCTTTTGTTTTACATAAGCTCTCATCATAGTTTGAACCTATTGAGACGATCATTTCTTTATTGAATACTAATGTACTTTCACTAAATGCGTGGCGAAAACCTTCAATTCGTTCTTGAGTATGTGATGATTGAGGAGGGCCGGCAAAATGTACTATTTTTGTATGACCGCAGCTAATCAAATATTTTACCGCTTTTTTAATTGCTCTTAAATTATTAATTGCAACAACATTCGCTTGTATTCCTTTTACATCCTCTAATAAAACGAAAGGATAGTTAATCATTTTTAATTTAAAGAGGTGTTCTATTTCCGATGCACCTTCTACTATAGGTGCAATTATTGTTCCTTTTACATCTTTTGCCGAAAAAAGATGTGAAAACCTTTTTTCACATTCATGATCATTCTCAGAACTGGTTACAATTACAGAATACCCTTTGGTATTTGCATATTCTTTTACACCAGTGGCAATTGATGTATAAAAAGGATAATTCAAATCTTTTATAATTACACCAATACTTTTATACTGATTGCCAGTTTTTAAATTCCTGGCAACACCCCTGGGACGAAAATTCAGCTCCTTCATCACTTCCAATATATGATCCCTTGTTACAGGCTTTACTGTATTTTTAGCATTAATAACTGCAGATACAGTTCCTTTTGAGACCCCGGCTTTTTGGGCAACTTCTACAATTGTTATTCTTTTCATAAAGTTTTTTAAAAACCCTTTTACAAATGCTAAATAAGGTTAGAGGTTAAATAATAATTGAACCGTTTCAATATTAAAAAATAAAATAGAAAAAGGCAAGATTTATTCCCCTTTTAATTTAAATAAAGTTAAAATTTTTTGATAAAAAACGTTTGCAAAAGAAATTAATGTGTTTTCCCTATTCTTAGAAAGATTTATTTTCCATTTAAAGGTTTATAATTTTTTGCTTCATCCATTAAATCTTCTTTTCTGTCTTTGCTTAATTCGGAAGAAGTCATAAAAGATTGTAAAGTAACATCCATCTGTTGAATTATACTACGTTTATAATATTTAGGTGCAAACACAGAACCATCAAGCATATAAATTCTTCTTGTCTTTTGGTCAAAAAATGTATAATTAACAAAGGGGCCCCCCATACCTTTAGTATTCAAATCCCATAAACCCTGGGTAAGTATTGCATATTTCCCTTCAAAATTAACCTCATTTGTAGTGAAATAATCTTCCGCAATAACAACATAAGACGAATCATCCGCGGTACGGTAATATTTTTTTGTCATCCTGTTCCGGATAGCACGGATTGAATCCGCATTTAAATAATCCGGAGATGCATCGTCAATCCAATGAATAAAAATCCACCTTTCCATATCACTGCCAGGGGAACGCCTAAGCCATACAAAATTATCTTTAGGGATATTTAAAGCCACCTGGTAATCTGCCTGAACATAAATTATCCACCCGTAATTTTTAAGCAGCATACCTTCGACATCCTTTTTCTCATATGGAGCACTATATAAACTTTGTGCTAGCCTGTTGTCAGATATCTTTTGAAAAGCATATAAAAGCTTATCTTTATCATGCATAATTCCTTTTCTAAGCTCTTCCATTGTAGGAGCAGTTAATATCATTACAAGCTGATTTTTTGCCCAAAGATTATATTTATTTACGTGCATATTTTTTTCTTCAGTAATTTTCGTTTTTACTGCAGAATCAATGACAGCATTAATAAACTGGGAAGTTATAGAATGAGAATTCAAGGGAGCTACAATAATTAAGTTTTTGCTTTGCTTGTATAACTCAAGTTCATTAGGTGAGATTCTTTGCAATGAAAATAAATTTTCAGGCTGAGGTGTATAAATTACTTTCTCAAAAGCCGAATCCAGAACAGATTCAAGCTGCTGGAATTCCGAAGAATCAGCTATTACATAAATTTCATCTTCAGGTCCTACAGCCGGTTTATTGCTGGGGTTGCATGAAACTAATACTAAAGCTGCGATAAATAAACTTACAAATGTTAAAACTTTTATCATTTAATCAAACCAATGCTGTTTATATTAATTGTAAGTTAGGTAAATAAATAATATATAATAACCACATAAATATTCCAATTGAAATCGGAATAGAAAGATTATCATCGGCAAAACCAAAAGAGATATTCTCTACAATCGCACCAACTGCAGCTGCTATAATCCCAATTAAGTATTCTGAAAATAACCCTTCAACTTTAGGGGTAAATAAAACAACTATAATTGCACTAATAAAAAAAGTTAAAGTTCCCTCCAGGCTTTTAGAAAGAAACTTATGTTTTCCATATTTTCTTCCGATCAATGCAGCCAGAGAATCACTTATTATTAAAATGCTGAAAGCAGTTATAAATAAAATCTTAGGAAAGATTATAACACAGATTACCGCAGAAATAAACACATAGGTAGCACCGTTAAGATTTTTTTTACTGGTATCCAGCTCATGCTCTCTTAAAAGAAAGCCGAAAATTGAATAAAAAAATCTGCCTGCTGCAGGGGAAAAATATCGTGAAAGGTCTATAACCAGGGCAATAAAAGTAGTGATGCTTAAAATTATTATTGCGCTTGTCTTGGAGATAAAATAGTATATTATGGGTATTGATAAAGAACAGAGATGAATTAGCTTACGGACTACTTCATCCCTGTAATTAATAGAACCTTTGTCATTTTGAATCATCTTTTGAGGAAGGTTCTTTCAATTTTCGTTTATCCAAAAGTTTTTTTACATGATCCGGAATTTCCGATTCATTCTCACCCTCTAGACTCCCGTTCTTTTTAAGAGGGGGAAGTACTTCACCACGGATAAGTGAATCAATTTCTTCGGCATCCAGGATCTCTCTTTCAAGAAGCTCTTTAGAAAGTATGTGTAAAAGCTCAACGTTGTCTGTTAATATTTTTTCAGATCTCTTCATTGCTTCATTTACAATACTTCTAATCTCATCATCAATTTCTATAGCTGTCTTTTCACTGTAATCCCTATGCTTTTGAATTTCCCGGCCTAAAAATATTTCCTCTTCTTTAGCACCGTAGCTCAGAGGCCCAAGCTTATCGCTCATACCCCATTCACAAACCATTTTACGCGCAATGCCGGTAGCTTTTTCTATATCGTTGCCGGCACCGGTTGTATAATGACCAAAAATTAATTTCTCTGCGGCCCGTCCGCCTAAAGCATAAGTTATAATTGATTCAAGATATTCTTTTGAATAAGTATGTTTTTCATCAATCGGCAGGTAACTTGTAACACCGAGTGCTCTGCCCCTCGGAATAATTGTTACCTTATGAACAGGATCGGCATCAGGAAGCATTCGTGCAACTAATACGTGTCCTATCTCATGATAAGCAGTAGTTTTTTTCTCTTCTTCCGAAATTATCAGGCTTTTTCTTTCCATACCCATCATTACTTTATCTTTTGCTTCCTCGAAATCAATCATCTCTACTTTTTTCTTATTTTTTCTTGCTGCTAGCAATGCAGCCTCATTAACAAGGTTTGCTAAATCAGCACCGGCTAATCCCGGTGTACCTTTTGCAAGAACTTCCAAATTTACATTAGTTTCCAGCGGGATGCTTCTTGTATGAACTTTTAAAATTCCTTCTCTTCCTTTAACATCGGGACGATCCACTACTACCTGTCTATCAAACCTTCCGGGCCTTAGCAATGCGGGATCTAAAACATCCGGACGGTTAGTCGCAGCGATGATTATTACACCGCTGTTCTGTTCAAATCCATCCATTTCAACTAAAAGCTGATTGAGAGTTTGCTCTCTTTCATCATGCCCGCCGCCAAGCCCGGCACCGCGATGCCTGCCGACAGCGTCAATCTCATCAATAAAAATAATACACGGAGCATTTTTCTTTCCCTGCTCAAAAAGATCTCTAACCCTGCTCGCACCAACTCCGACAAACATTTCAACAAAGTCCGCACCGCTAATTGAAAAGAACGGAACGCCGGCTTCACCTGCAACTGCCCTGGCTAAAAGGGTTTTCCCGGTTCCTGGAGGTCCGAGCAGTAAGACTCCCCTAGGAATTTTTCCACCTAACTTTTGGAATTTAGTAGGTTCTTTAAGGAATTCAATTATTTCATGTAATTCCATCTTTGCTTCATCTGCACCGGCAACATCCCTGAATGTAATCTTTTGACCGGACTGTGTGATCATTTTCGCTTTACTTTTCCCGAAAGAAAAAATTCCGCGTGTACCTCCGCCGGCTCCCTGCATTCGTCTCATAATTAAAATCCAAACACCGATAATAATAACCCAGGGGATAAATCCAAGGAGAATATTAAGCCATTCATTAGATTCTTTATCGAATGTAAAATCGATATTTTTACTTTTCCAAACGGCTTCCTGATCTTTAATAATCGGTTCAGGTAGATAAACAGAAATTTGCTTAACTTTCTGCGGCCTGTTATTTATTGTTAAAGTCTCTTCTGATTTTAAATCAGCTTTAAAGTAATAATCATTTACATCAGATTTTGTTATATGAGCTTTTGTAATAATATCTTCATTTATTAATTTTTCATACTGGTTAAAAGAAATCTCGACATAATTACCGGAGTCATTTCTAAAGAGCTGCATAACTATAACTGCTGCAACAATTACTGCGCCCCATCCAAATACCAGCCTTATTACTTTTGACCAATCAAAATTATCATCAGATTTATTAGGGCCGCCATTTCCTCCTTTGGGTGGTTTCGGCATTTGTCTATTGTCATCATTATTTTCAGCCATATAAAGTTTATTTTTATTAAAAAAATACATTATAATATATATTCTCCGTTATTCATTTAAAACATAAATGGATCTTAAATTTCTATACTTTTGAGCATAATCAAGCCCATATCCGACCACAAATTTACTGGGAATATCGAAACCAATATAATCAATTTTTACATTATATCTAAGGCTATTTGGCTTAACTAAAAGTGAAATTACTTTCCAGCTGGCCGGATTTTCCCGCAACATTAATTCTTCAATAAATTTAATTGATAGGCCTGAATCTACAATATCTTCAACAATTATTATATCTCTTCCTTCTATATTACAGTTAAGCTCCTTCAGCAAAGTTACTTTACCGGAAGAGATTTTCTCATCTCCATAACTTGATAATTTAAAGAAATCAATCTCACAATCTAAATTAATATTTCTTATCAAATCGGCAAGAAACAAAAATGAACCGTTTAAAATCCCTATAAAAACGGGGACCTTCCCGGTATAATCAGCTGATATTTTCTCACCAAGCTCTTTAATTCTTTTTTGAATTACTTCTTCAGTCAAAAGGGGAATAAATTTTTCACCTTCAATTATTATTTCTTCTTCTTTTACTTCAGGCATAACCGGTATATTTTTTTTGTATTGTCAGTTAATTTAAACCTATTATCTAATCTAAGGCCCAATACCCAAACTATATTTTTCCGGGCTGTTAAAACTAATTGTTTTTTTTTAAGGATGGAAGGGATTTTTTGTTCATTCAAGAAATCCGAAATTTTTTTTGAACCAAACCTGCCCCCAGACAGAGTAAATCCAATAGGGAAAAACCGATCACCTTCCTTCCACGTTCTAATACTAAAATTTTCCCCGCATTTGTCACCCGATATATATTCGATATTTCTATCATCAGAAAGTTTGACATCATTTTTTGAAACCTGATTAAAATAAAAAATCTTTCCATTAAGCTGAACCGGCTCATTAATACGAATTTTTTTATTAAAGTAAAATTTTTCTTCATCCTGATTTATGAATAGAAATATTTGCTTCCTTTCTTTTACAGCAGTAAGATTCCCGGAAAGGTTTACTCTTTTGCCGGTTTTCGAATTAAATAAAAGAATTATGTTTTTAACATCATTAAACGACAGCTGAACTAAAAAGTTTCGTTTTACCGTTTCTTTTAAAAAATCACCTAATAAATCTTCGTCTAAGACACGTAGCTTACCGGGAAATATAGTTAACAGCTTTTGTTTCTTATCAAAATTAATAGTCTTGAGAAAGGGTTCAGTTTCCCTATCAATTTTTAAGGAAATTTTTTTAAACACTTCCGAACTATTAAAAAGCGAATCCTCAAGTGAAGGATTAAGTCTTGTTTTTATTAACGGAATAATGTCATTACGTAAAAAATTGCGCTCGTAATTACTGCTTAAATTTGTTTCATCAATTCTATAATGTATTTTTTTTTGATCCAGGTAATCCAATATTTCATCTTTTTTCAATTTCATTACGGGACGGATAATATTATCTCTTTTTACAGCTATACCCGAAATACCTTTAATACCCGTTCCCTTTATAAGGTTTAAAAGAACGGTTTCCGTATTATCATTTGAATTATGAGCAGTAGCAATTTTATTATATTTATTCTTTGAAGCTGTGTTTTCTAATACTGAATACCTGATTTCCCTGCCGGCTTCTTCCAAAGAAATTTTTCTTTTTGCAGCATAAGATTTAACATTCTTTCTAACTGAAAAATATTCAATGCTCATTTCTTTGCAAATTTCTTCGCAGAATTCTTCATCTTGATCTGCTTGATTCCCTCTTAACCGGTGATTCACATGGAGCGCACCTAATTGAATTTTAAACCTTCTTTTAAATTTATTTAAAAAATGAATTAAGAAAACTGAGTCCGGCCCACCACTCAAGGCGATTAAAATCCTGTCATTTTTGGCGATGAGATTCTGCTCGTCAATGAACCTGATAATCTTCTGTTCAGTATTAGTAATCAAAAAAATTCTGCCAAATTTGGATGAAATTTATTATTTAATTTTTTATCTTAAACTTTAAACAGGATTGTACGGCTGAATGAATGTATATATGATGATCCGGCTTACTAAAAACTGAAGCAAACACATTTTACATCCGGCCTCATTCCTCGAATTTCGCCGGACAGGTCTCCCATCTTACTTTTTCCATTCTACATCTTCCATTTACTCTTCCTGCTTACCTTCCATAATTCTTTCAACATATTTACCAAGTACATCAAATTCAAGGTTGACAGAATCTCCTACTTTCTTTTGTGAAAAAACCGTCTCGTCCCAAGTATGTGGTATTATTCCAACCGAAAAATTATTCTCACCCAGTTGAGCAACCGTCATACTTGTACCGTCAATTGAAACCGAACCAACGTAAATCAAATATTTTGCAAACTCAGCGGGGAAAGAAATTTTCATTAGGTGGCTATTAGATAGTTCCTGAATTTCTTTAACAATCCCTATTGTATCAATATGCCCTAAAACAAAGTGTCCTCCAAGCCTTGCATCAGCTTTTAAAGGTCGTTCAAGATTAACTTTGTCACCAACATTAGTTTGGCCTAGATTTGTCTTCTTTAAGGTTTCTTCAATTGTATCCACAGCAAATGTATTTTTATCTAGTTCAACCACAGTTAAGCAGCAGCCGTTTACAGCAATACTGCTGCCGATAGCGAGATCTTCAATTACATTATCTGCAGTAATATTAAACCGGAAGCCATCCCCGGTTTTAATTTTCCCCGAAATGTTTCCAACTTCTTCAACTAAACCTGTGAACATTTTTTTACTTTCTTTTCGGATTATTTTTCCGTAAAAAATTAGAAGATAATTTTAACTCAAAATTTAACAGCTTCCAAGAAGAAGATGAATTAGATTTTGATTTTTTACTTTGAATTCTGTAATAGCTTTAATGGGAATATTTACATTTATTAATAAATCGGGTCCATTCCATATTTACCGCATGCATACATCATTAAAATCGAAGCAAGATCAACAAGCACCTTCTTTTGATCAATAGTATGAATAACAAGGTTATATACTTCCGCAACAAACTGCATATTTTTAAGTATCTTGTGAAGCTCTTTATAAGGAGGGCTCCCATGCCAATCCGCTACCCCTTTAACAAGCATTTTTTCATATCTCCTTAAAAATTCACTAAAAGAAACAGTGCTTTTGGAATGAGCGGTTCTTGGTCTGCAAATATTTATTAGATCATTAAAATAGGTATCCCATTTTTTTGCCAGCTGTTTGTTTCTATCCCTCATTACATACCTTGCTTTTTCAAGAGAGAAATGAGCTTTTGTATTATTTTTATCTTTAGATGTCAAAGCATAACCGTCGTAGCTTGTGAATCCGCTTTCATCAACATATTTCCATCTTTTCAAAAGCTGTTTCGGGGTATAAATTACAATAACCTTTTCAAGAGCACTATCAACAGCAATAAATTTATTTTTTTGCTCTGTAATAATAGTAATCCAGTGTTCCCAATCGTCAACACTTAAAATGCAGGGTAATCCCTGCTTTAAATGATATGAAAGTGCTTTAACAGCTTCACCTGGAGTTTCTCTCCTGAAATATTTCATTTTACAATTAAAACTTTTTGCAGCTTTAGCTAACCCGATTTCATCTGTACCATACCACCATGTACTTCCGGCTTTTTTCCCTATTTCTCTCTCATTTTCAAATTTACCTAGCATAACAAGCCCGTATTTCAGGGCAAAAGGTCCGCACTGGTATTTATAAGGTTGGGGATAAAAGCTCATAAATAATAAAAATTTTTACTTTTTAATTTAAATAATGTAAATGATTAAATCATTATACAAATTTTGTGTAAATGATAAAAATGTTTATTTTTTCAATATGAAAGAATTGAAAGTTGCAGTTGTATGTAATGAGCCGCATCCCGATTTCTACATAAAATCAGTCGAACATGAGATAAAAGAACTAGATTTTGTGCCATATTTTGAGGTAGAGGATCTCACGCCGATTGAAGAATATGAAATTTTGACAGAAAGATTGAATAAGTCCGGAATAAACGCTCATTTCTTAAATATTTTTGATGATATAAATAACCTTATTATTGATATAAAAAAGAACAAACCTGATGTAATCTTCAATTTTATTGAAATCTATAAGGATAATTCAGCTTTAGAAATGAATATTGTAGGATTCCTGGAATTACTCAATATTCCTTATACAGGCGCCCCTCCAATGGCTTTGGCAAATTGCCAGAGTAAAGTTTTGGCCAAAAGATTGTTAAATTCTGTGGGTATAAATACTCCCCGTTTTGCAGTGTTTAAGAAGCCCTCTAAAAAATATAAACATAATTTAAGATTTCCTCTAATGGTGAAACCGGCATTTGAAGATGCAAGTGTTGGTATTGAAAACGATTCAATTGTTAGTAATGATAAAAAATTAAAAGAAAGAATTGAATATGTTTTCAGGAATTTTGTTCAGCCGGCTTTAGTTGAAGAATATATTCAGGGTAGAGAGCTGAATGTAGCTATACTCGGAGACAAAAATCCTGAAGCTTTGCCTATAAGTGAAATCAACTTTGATGAAATGCCCGATCATCTATATAATATTGTCAGCTACCAGGCAAAATGGGATCCTCATCACGAATCGTATCATAAAACAATTCCAATTTGCCCGGCGAGACTCCCTATAAAGACAGAAATGAAAGCTAAGGAAATGGCACTTAAAGCTTTCAAATTTATGGGCTGCAGAGACTATGCGCGTGTGGATATGCGTCTTTCAAAAGACAATGAGCTTTATGTTTTGGAAGTAAATCCCAACCCGGATCTTACCGAAGGTGCCGGCTTTATGAGATCTATGGAAGCGGCAGGCTATTCATATGTAAGGGCCTTAAAAAAAATAATTGAGCATGCCTGGGGAAGAAATATTAAAAGCCATCACACAATGACCATCAAAAGTACTTAATCTAACAAAGGATTAGGATAAGAAAATTCATAAAAAATTATTTTAAAATCTCTTCAATTATTGGAATGACATTTTCCAAGGTTTGTGCTTCATAATCCGGTTTCTCTTTTATGGCTGGATCCAACGGATATTTTGTTTTGCCGGAGTAAACAAGGATACCAATTCCCCCGAGTTTTTTAGCTCCTTTAATATCGGTTTCAATATCATCCCCAATCATTATAAAAAAAGCATCTTTATTAAAACCAAGCATCTCAATTGCAGAATAAAAATAGAGAGAGGAAGGTTTCCCTATTAAAACGGCCTCTTTATCAACAGCAAATTCTATAGCAGAAATAAAAGCTCCCGCGTCCAAGCATAAATTTACACCATCAGGTTTCCAGAATTTATTTTTCTGCATTGCAATTAAATCTGCACCATTATATACCTTCCTAAATATATCGTTCAAAGTTTCATAATTCCATTTATCGCCCAGATCACCAATAACAACCGCTTCGGTACTACCATCGGAAATAAATTCTTTAAAGTTTTCCCTGATTTTTTCGTCACAAAAGACGGACACCTTCTTATAATGATTTTTTACATAATTAATTGTTGCATCTACCGATGTCATAGCAGAAATTCCAAAATCCATTTCATATTCTTTAAGAAATTCTTTTAAGTCATCTGCTGTTTTAAGAGTGGAATTGCTGATTATATAGGAAGGGATTTTTTGCTTTGAAAGAAATTGTAAAAATTGTTTTGCATCAGGAGCCGGTTCGGCGCCCAATCTTATTATGCCGTCAAAATCGATTAATACAGGAATGTTCCTGATCATCTTGATTAAAAATCTTTTTTTTTATCAAAATTTTTATGTAGCAGGGGCGAATTGCAATTCGCCCCTACTTAATTTTTACTGAGCTTTTGCAAGCCGCGGGAATTTCGCCTTGGCAATTTCAAAGACTCCGAACATTATGCCAACATAAAAAAGATCACCTAACAAAGTATAGCTGAAGAAAGGAATTGCAGCAGTATAACTTTCCATTATACCTGTGAAATTTTGCGGGTACAAAGAAGAACCGTACCACATTACAAAATTAGTAATTATGAAAAAACTAACAGAAGCAGAAATGGAAGCTAATACAACTTTCCCGGGTTTTTTAGCCCCTTGTAAAGTTAATCCAATAAACACAATTAAAACAAAGCTTAAATAGACAATCCACATTTGGCTGTATAATCCGATAATCAGGTCCGTTAAAAATAATGCCGTTAACGGAACCAGGAATGCCAGCCACTTTTTAGAAAAATAAGCGCCTCCAAACAATGCAACAGCACCAATCGCCGTGAAGTTCGGATAGTGCGGAATAAGTCGTGTAAATGCTGCTCCAAGTATTATCAAAACCAAAACGATAAATCTTGAATTCATTATATTCTCTTTCATTTCTTGCTCCTTTCAATTTATAGCAATAAAATATAAATAATTAATTATCTTTCAAAAAATAAATTTAACACCTGCATACGCAGAAAGACCTGGGGTGGCATATCCGTATACTTCTTCGTAATATTTGTTAAGAAGATTTTCTACTCTTCCGTTTAACCTGAGGTAATCAAAAATACTATAAGAAACTGCAAAGTTAATAAGCGAATAAGGACTCAGTTCCGTTCTAACGGATGAAAAATCCGTAAAGATTTTATCATCTCTTTTGCCTACATACATAAATTCAATGTTCGCATTAATATCTTTTAAAAAATTATAATTAATATTCAAATCGAATTTATTCTTAGGTCTTCTTAATAAAGGCTTATTTTTATCCGGGGAGCTATCGCTTCTGTCAACAGCATTTGTATAGGTATAGTTAACTTTTATTTTTAAATTTTCTACCGGTTTTATTTCAGCAAAAAATTCGACGCCTTTAGTTAATGTTTTATCGATATTAACCTCCCTGAAATTTTGATCGAATCCAAAGAGATCTTTATATGAATTACTGAAATATGTGACACCAAAGCTTAAATAATTATTAATAAATTGTTCAAATCCTGCATCCCAGCCTTGGCTCTGTTCAGGTTTTAAATCCGGGTTGCCGTATGAAGGATCGAACAAATAAATTAAAGAAGGTGTTTTAAATCCTGTACCGTATGTCGCTTTTAACTTAGTCCCGGTTTGCCAGATAATGTATGCAGGTGCGAACCTGTAGGTGATCTTATTCCCGAACCTTTCATGATGATCTAACCTAATTCCAACGGTTCCGAAGATTGAATTAAAAAATTTAAATTGATTTTCCAGGTAGACTGCTGATGTTCTTAAACTGCTGAACGGTATAATATTTTCATATAAATATGAACTGTTAAAAGAATAAAATTCGGTGTAGGCTTTTTCCTGTTCGGTTTCCAATCCTATTATAAACTTAATATTTTCCATCAGGTTTAAATTGTTCTGCAGATCAAATTTAGATTTTCTTCCGTCATAAAAACTTGTTGAAGAATACGGGTTATACAGAATAGAATCATAACTGTACTTTCTTATATTTCTGAAATATGAAAATCCTAGTTTCTGGGTTAGTAAGCCATTAAATAAGGATAAGTTCCCTTCAGTTCTGAAAGCAGATTCGTCAAGCTTATAAATATAAGTAGGATCATCGCCGAACATACCGCCGTGCTGATCATAATCTGTGCTTGCTTTATTATATCGGTAGGTTATATTCAGATTGAAATCTTTGGAAAAATTGAACCCGATACGGGAAGAAATATTATCATTATCAGTACCATCTCTTTCACTATTTCCAACATATTTTTTTGAAGCGGCAGAAAATCCCAATGTTTTGTATTTACTGAAAGTTAATGAGTAATTTAAAAGATCTAAGCTGCCGTGTATTCCTCCCAATCCTTTTAATGTTCCATATGAACCCCCTTCAAAGGATAGAAAAGTTTTAGGTTTGCCGTAACCTCTTCTTGAAATAATATTGATTACACCTGCCAATGCATCTGAACCGTAAAGGATACTCTGTGGTCCGCGTAATATTTCGATCCTTTCGATATTATCTGCGGAAAGATTTGAAAAATCAAAAGTATTGCTTGGATCATTCGGCATATTCATTTCAACACCGTCAATTAGTACCAGGGTATGATTGGAGTTCCCGCCCCGTAGAAAGATACTTTCCAAAGTACCGGGGCCTCCCTGCTGCGCCATATATACTCCATATTGCTCCTGCAGAAGATCAGCAACATTAAAAGTATTTCTGTCGGCAATTTCAGCAGAATCAATAACAGATATTGAGCTGGCAACTTCTAAGGTCGGTGTCGCAGTTTTAGTAGCAGATATCACCACTTCGGAAAGCCTGTACACGCCTGCTGTATCGGTTTTTTCGACGGTAAAATCCTGTGCATTAATAATCGATAAAAAGGAAAAAAACCAAACGAGAAAAAGAAAATTGTATCTAAAATCCATTGAAGTTACTACTTAAGCCAGAGGCTTATAAATTTAATTTATTAATAAGGTTGTAACTTCGTGGGGAGTTAATTAGAGTGAAAAACGAAAAAGCATAGATTGTAATTTCGTTAATCCTACCTCACCCGCGAAGGCAGATTACAAGTCTTACGGCAGGTCTCCTGGCTTGTGGTTGGTCATAAGTCATTGATCATTTGTAATTGAATATTGAGCATTTATCATTAGTATTCTAATGATTATTGACCGAATCAACCCTTCACAGTTGCGCGTCAGCTCCGGAATTTTCCAAATTGCGGAATCACCGGATTTCCTATGTTTCCCATTATCCCTTTAAACAAGGAATTGGAACACCGTAAAAATTTAAAAGAACTAAATTAAGATAAATTGAAATTTCTTTATATCAAAGTATGATGCCTAATAAGCTGATTAACAATAGATTATTTAACTAATTTTTCTTGCCTGTTAATAAAAATAAGATTAGTTTTTAGACAGAATAATACCAAGGGGTTTAAGAAATGGGAAGATGCTGTTTTCTATTGCTAATTCTCTTAATTTTCCCGGTAAAAAGTATACCGCAAGATTACCCTTTCGGACATCTTTCTGTAGAAGACGGCCTTTCAAATAATGTTGTTAATTGTATACTCCAGGATCATCTCGGATTTTTATGGTTTGGAACTGAGGACGGACTTAATCGTTTTGACGGAAATGAGTTAAAGATCTATCGTAACAATCCACAAGATATAAACTCCATTTCAAATAATAGCATTTGGTCAATATTTGAAGATCATTTGGGATATTTATGGATAGGAACAAACAGCGGGGAATTAAATAAATATGATTATAAAACAGATAAATTTATTCATTGGAAAATTGATTCTGTCAGTAATAAACAAAACCGAATTACCTGTATTTACCAAGACAAAAATGGTTTGCTCTGGCTCGGTACATATAAAGATGGTTTATATAGGATTAACTTAAAAGCGGATACGCTTGATCATTGGCAGCAGAAAATAAAAGATCCGAACAGCTTAAGCCATAATTATATTACATCCATTCTTGAAGATAATACTGGAGTCCTGTGGATAAGCACTTATAATGGTTTAAATAAATTTAATCCCGAATCAAATGATAAACCTTTTATTCGCTTTTTCAATGATTCTAAAAATACTAATAGTATTAGTAGTAATCTTATCTGGTTTCTTAGCAAATCTAATTTAGATACAAGTATATTCTGGATTTCTACTGTTAATGGACTTACAAAATATAATACATCATCAGGTATTTTCTCTCGATTTGAACTTAACAACACCAACATACAGTTTGGCAATAGTATGAGTTTGGTTATTGAAGAGATTGTCGAAGATGAAAAAATATTATGGATCGCTACATACGGGGGATTACTCCGGATAAATCTTTCCACCGGAAATCACACGAGATTCGTCAAAGAAGAAAATAATCCTTTCACCATAAACAACAACCACATTAATTATATTATTAAGGATAAATCAAAGGTATTATGGATAGCAACTGATAATGGATTAAGTTTCCTTTCACCTAAAAGTATAAAATTTAATTACCTGCTCCCCCCTGTAAGTTTGCAAAATGGGATTGATGAACTTAAAAACAAGAATATAAAAGCTATAGCGCAATCTTTAGATGGAACTTTATGGCTGGGTTCAGAAGAAGGATTATTCTTTTTAGAAAATTTTGAAAAGGAGAATGCTGCTTTTAGTTCACTTCCTAAACTTGAAAAACTAAATGTCTGGTCAATTTCGACGGGTAATTCCAGAGATCTGTGGATAGGCACATATGGTCAGGGGATAAAACAATTCAATATAAAAAGCGGCAAATTAAAATCCTGGAATTTAGAAAATCCGGGATCAAAGTTTAAAAATCCGTCTTTTAATTTTGTTAAATCCATTCTGCAAGATAGTAAAGGAATGGTGTGGATAGGATTTTGGGGCCCGGGTTTAACGAGGTTAAATCCAAAAACAGGTTATTACCAAAATTGGCAGAATAACAAGGATGACCCGTTAAGTCTAAGCTATAATGATGTATGGATCGTTTTCGAAGATAGAATGGGAAGAATATGGATTGGAACTAATGGAGGAGGATTTAATCTATTTATTGATGCAGATGGGGGGAAATTTTACAACTGGTCTAAAGATAAGAGCCCGCACTCGCTTCTTTCTTCAAGGGAAACTTCCGGGGAAGAGAGAATTAATTTAAATGATAACAGCATTTATTCTATTTGCGAAGCAAAAAGAGGAAAATATGGGAGTAATAAAGAAGAAACTGTCTTATGGATCGGAACAGGATCAGGGCTGAATAAATTTACAATAATTAACAGTGCAGGTATTACAAATAAAAATTTAAAAGTTGTGGACCTTAAAGTAGAGGTGAAATTCTTCACTGTAGAAGAAGGTCTCCCTGATAATTCAATCAAATCCATTCTTGAAGATGTAGACGGCAATTTGTGGCTTGGTACAAATCAGGGTATCTCTTTTTTCAATGTTGATAGCAATACATTCACTAATTTTACAACTTCTGATGGTTTAATTGGAGCTGAATTTAATTACAGCTCTGTTTTCAGAACACCAGGTAATTTAATGATGTTCGGCAGTACTGCCGGTTTAAATATTTTTGATCCGGGAAAAATTCAGCAATCCGATTTTTCTCCACTCGTATTAATAACCGAGTTCCAGATTTTCAACCGGCAAGTTCCTATAAATGAAGAATCTCCACTGAAAACAAACATAGCATTAACTAAGGAAATAATTTTATCATATGATCAAAATGTTTTCTCTCTCCAATTTTCTTCATTGGATTATAATTCCCCACAATCAAATCAATATGCATATATGATGGAAGGTTTTGATGAAGATTGGATTTTTAGCGGCTCGAGAAGATTTGTTACATATACAAATTTGGATCCCGGCAGTTATACATTTAAAGTTAAGGGAACAAATAGTGATGGTATTTGGAGTAAAAATGAAGCATCGTTAAAAATTATAATAACCCCTCCATGGTGGAAAACCGGGTTGGCTTATACTTTATACATTTTTTTGATCGTAGGAGGATTATTAACAATAAGAAGATTTAAGATTAATCGAACAAAACTCCGGGATGAGCTTAGAATGAGAGAATTTGAAGCGAAGAAACTCCAGGAGCTTGAAAACTTGAAATCGAGATTTTTCGCAAATCTTTCACACGAATTCCGTACACCTTTAATGTTAATAAAATGGACCTGTTGAACAGTTGATAAATAATCAGTCTCTGCAAAGTCAGTTTGATCTTTTTGAAAAATTAAAAATGGTTCAGCGTAATAGTCAAAAGCTTCATGAGTTAATTGATCAGCTTCTTGAATTATCTCAACTCGAATCAGCTTCAATTCCTTTAAAGGTTAAACAAGAAAACTTAATAACTCTTTTACGGGGAATGTTGTACTCTTTTGAATCCCTTGCAAAGCAGAAAAATGTTAAACTTGTTTTTAATAGTCAGGAAGATTCTTTGATTTTATGGATTGACCGTGATAAGCTTGAAAAAATAATTAATAACCTTATTTCAAACGCTATTAAATTTACTCTGGCAGGGGGAACTGTTTCCGTTTCCATAACTTTAATTATACAAAAGCAAACTAAAAAGGGGAACCAACAATTAAATCAAGCAGAAATAAAAATCTGTGATTCGGGGATAGGAATTCCAAGTGAACACCTGGAAAATATCTTCGACCGTTTTTACCAGGTTGATGATTCTTCGCATAAGGCCTTTGGGGGATCGGGGATCGGGCTTGCTTTGGTAAAAGAATTGGTTGAATTGCACAAATGGAAAATTTCGGTAAAAAGTGAACTGAACAAAGGGACCGAATTCACACTATTGATTCCAATGGGAGATTCATACCTGGAAGATAGGGAAAAGGCAACTGAAGAGTTATTTCAAGTTGAAGAAAACGCTTCGCAGGATAAAACTTTGTGCATTGAAGAAGAATTAAAGTTAAGTAATAAAAAACCATTCAAGCTCGTTGACATTAAAAGTGATTCTGCAGCGAAACCTTTAATATTAATAGTAGAAGATTCTTCAGATGTTAGAAAATATTTGTCCAATCTCCTAGAAAAATACTACCAATTAATAGAAGCTGAGAATGGTAATGCCGGATTAAAATTGGCTCTTGAAAAAATGCCTGATTTGATTATAAGCGATATTATGATGCCGTATATGGATGGATTGGAATTCTGTCATCGAATAAAAACCAGCTTGGAAATTTCACATATTCCTGTAATTCTTCTGACAGCAAAAGCATCCGGTGAAAGTAAAATTGAAGGCCTGGAAACTGGAGCCGACGATTATTTAACGAAACCGTTCAATTCGAAAGAACTTTTCATACGTATTAAGAACCTCCTGGAACAACGTAAGCGGTTAAAAGAGAAATTCTCTAAAGAAATAAATATTAATGCTGATGCAGTAACCACAACTGCACTCGATAATGAATTTCTTACAAAAGCATTTAAAATTGCGGAGGAGAATCTCTCAAATATGAATTTTAATTCTGAATATTTTGCAAAAGAAATGTTTGTAAGCCGAAGCCAGCTTCACCGTAAATTAATAGCGATAACGGGATTCCCGCCCGGGGAATTTTTAAGATCGTTCCGGTTAAAACGTGCTGCCCAAATGTTATTGGAAAATAGATTAAGTATTACACAGGTTGCATTCGAAGTCGGATTCAAAAGTCCCTCACATTTTACGAAAGCATTTAACCAGCAATTTAATTGTCTTCCTTCTGAATTTCATGCGAAAAGATAGAACATTTTTTTGACTGTTCCATTATTTCGTTCCTTATTTAAACCGATAAATAGACTCTAATGCAACAAAAAAGCTATAAATTGACACATATTAGATAGCCGATTTTAAGTCAAAAGCCTATTTTATAATAAACCAGTTAACAGGGAACTGATATGATTAAAATAAAAGTAATTCTCAAGTTATTATCTCTTTATACTTTATTTTTAATTGAATATATAGTGATCATTCTCTTGATTTCAAATCTTTTCTGATATAATAAAACCTTGATTTATTTGAATAATTTAGAAAGTAACGATTGGATATTACTAAGATAAAAAATCGTAATATATTTTATGTTTTTTTTCTTTTTTTGCCAGTCACGTTATAAATCAAAACTTTAAAATTAAACTTCCTTTCAGCAGCTACAAATTCGCTAAAGATTGAAATAATTCCGCCAGCAATCATTAAATACAAAATTTACTTTTGTATAAAATCTTGAAAAAAAATTACCCAATAAATATCATGCATTAAATCGTGAAGAATAGTATCGAAATGATCAGAAGGAAGGAAAGATACATCACAATTGCAATAAGTATCATAAGTGTAATTGTTGGTGTGGCAATCATTATGCTGATCTTAAATCTTTTTTAAGATTCTATTTCGACTGCAGAAAGACAATATTATTTAAATATTTTTAATAACCTGAAGGAGCCATAATGAAGATAAATTTTTTACTTATTATAGCTTTTATATTACTGAGCATTAATCGTACAATTGCTCAAGACACACTAACAATCCTCCACCTTAATGATACACATTCTGTTTTGTCAGCTGTCGGTCCGAGAAGTGAATCACTTCAAGGTACACAGGGGGGAATTGCACGTGCAGCAAGTGTAATTGGTCTTACTAAAATAACTGAGCCAAATGTATTAACACTCCATGCGGGTGATGCTTTTTTTGGTGATTTTTTCTTCAATAAATATTTCGGAGCCGCAGAATTCCAGATTCTTAATTCCTTGGGACTGGATGCGATGACCGTAGGTTATCATGATTGGGATCTATACCCCTCGTCACTGCTTGGTTCGCTTCAAGCTTCATTCTCTCCGGGAGAAGGATTTCCCCTTCTCGCTGCTAATTTAATTGTGTTAGATACTGCTGTACAGGGATTGCAGAATTATATTTCCCCTTTTATTACCAAACAAGTAGGAAATATTAAATTGGGAATATTCGGATTGACTACTCCTTTATCCAATATTCTTTCATTTACCTGCCGGCAGTTTTTATTGATACAAATCTTGTTAAGATTGCTTCCGAAATGGTTGATACATTAACTAAACAAAATTGCGATGTTATAATTCTTCTTTCTCATCTGGGATTAAATCTTGATCAAACTATTGCTAACAATTTACCTGGTATTAATGTTATTGTGAGCAGTGATGATCATTTTTTACTTGAAGATCCAATTCCAGTTACCAATCCTTTAGGAGAAACAACCTGGGTTGTCCAGGCAAATGCATATTATCTGGATATTGGTAAACTTAAACTGGCAGTAGATGAGGGAAAAGTAAGTCTTGTTAACTACGAAGCAATTCATCTCGATGAATCGATTCCTGAAGAACCAACTATTTTGGGTGAAGTAAATAATCTTATTACAGAAATAGAAAATGACTACGGGCCGGTTTATACACAGCAGATCGGGTACGCTACTGCTTACTTTGAAGAAAAAGCAGATTCATTAACATTGCCGGGATATCATGATACACCAATTGGAAATTTAGTTACAGATGCTTTCCGCGCTAAAACAGGAACCGATATAGCTATTGAAGCCGGAGGTTCAACAGCACAACCTTTATATCCGGGACCGCTTGTGGCTGCAGATGCATTTAGAGTTATCGGTTATGGATTTAATGAAGTGAATGGACTCGGATTCAGATTAGCCACCGGTGACATTAAAGGAGCAGATTTCTGGAATGGAATTGAAATGGTTTTATCTTTCAATGAGTTTAATCCAATTTCTTTGAATGATGAATTTCTACCGCAAGTTTCAGGTATGCGATATAAATACAATCCATACAATCAACCGGGAGAGAGATTAGTAGAGATTACAATTGGTGAAGGAAATGAACCAATTGATCCTTCAGCAACGTATTCTATTACTGGGAATGAATTCTCATTAGTATTTTTTACAACTTACCTCCAAATCCCTGTCAACAATGTTTATCTTTATGAAGATTCAACTGAGTTTCAAGTTTTAGCCGAATATATATCTTCTCAGCAGACTATTACTCCTAATGTGGAAGGAAGAATTCAAGCTGTTAAAGCTAATGCAGTTGAAGGTGAAGTTTACGGACCCAATAATTATCAACTGAAACAAAATTATCCTAATCCGTTTAATCCCACTACTAACTTTGAATTTGAAATTGCTAATTCAGGATTTGTGACATTAAAAATTTATGATATCCTTGGAAAAGAAGTGGCAACAATTATTAATGAAGAATTGCGTGCTGGGAAATATAATTATCAATGGATAGCAATTGGGCTGACAAGCGGAGTATATTTCTATCAATTGAGAGCAAGAGATTTCTTTGATACGAAAAAATTAATTTTATTAAAATAGAATTTAATAACAAAGAGGTGGACTATGAAAAAAGTCTTTACATATCTTCTGATATTGTTTGTATTGTTGATATTATTTCCATCAAATATTTACGGCGCAGTCAGTTTTAATTTCAATGATGGAACAAAGCAGGGGTGGACAATGCTGGGAGCTTTCGATGCTAACGGCAGCGGACCATTTCAATCTAATTTTACTTTGAATTGGACTAAACTTGTAAATAATCCTACTCCTGATCCTAATTCTACTAAAGGCTCTTTGCTCTTTTATACTCCGGGAGGTCATGGGGTTTCAGGTGCTTCGGGTAGTTATTGGATCATGGAACTACATTCACCTGATCTTTCTACTAATTCTTCCTGGCAAACTGCCAAAGGTTTTTCTGTCAAAATTGTTGATAATATGACTGTCAGTGCAGGTGATCTATGGGTGAATTTATGGGTTAAAGTATATGATTATGATCAATCTAAAGACCGTAACTTTTATAGCGGAACTGCTCAAAAACTTACTCATAGCAGTTATTTCAATACTAATGCTGTCTGGAATGATCTCAGTTTTGACTGGTCGGGTATTTCAAATTTCCCGACTAACTTCAAGATAAAAGAAATCAGCATAAAAATATGGGGATTACTAACCGGATTGTATGAAGGTCAAGTTGCTGTAGATGAAGTAGTCAGCATCGGAAGTCAAACAACATCTTCAATAGTGATCAATGAACCCAATGGCGGTGAAAAATGGTATGTAGGATCATTTCAGGATATCTGGTGGACAAATAATAATTTTTCCGATCCTGTTAAAATTGAATATTCAACCAATGGCGGATCAACATATAAGACTATTGTATCGAGTGCAACAAATTCCGGAACCTATAAATGGACAGTTCCAAATGAGCCTTCAAGTAATTGCCTTGTCCGGGTTTCCGATGCAGCAGATGCCAATCCAACGGATGTAAGCAATGCGGCATTCACCATACTGTCTGCAAGCCTAACACTTACTTTTCCGAATGGAGGTGAAACCTGGCAAACAGGGAGTCAACAGACTATTTCATGGAACAGCCAGAATATTCCTGACAATGATGTAAAAATAGAATACTCGATTGATAATGGGAAAACCTATTCGTTTGTTGATTGGCATACAAATAATGAAGCAGCTGAAGCCTACACCTGGGATGTACCTAATACAACCTCATCACAGTGTTTGATTCGTATTTCATTATATATGCAGGGAGTTTTGATATCAGATGTCAGTAATGCCATATTTACAATCGGCTCCTCTAGTGCTACAAAGTTCGATTTCAACGACGGAACAAAGCAGGGGTGGACAATGCTGGGAGCTTTCGATGCTAACGGCAGCGGACCATTTCAATCTAATTTTACTTTGAATTGGACTAAACTTGTAAATAATCCTACTCCTGATCCTAATTCTACTAAAGGCTCTTTGCTCTTTTATACTCCGGGAGGTCATGGGGTTTCAGGTGCTTCGGGTAGTTATTGGATCATGGAACTGCATTCACCTGATCTTTCCACTAATTCTTCCTGGCAATCTGCTAAAGGGTTTTCTGTTAAAATTGTAGATAATATGACTGTGAGTGCAGGTGATCTTTGGGTGAATTTATGGGTTAAAGTGTATGATTATGATCAATCTAAAGACCGATACTTTTACAGCGGAACTGCTCAGAAGCTTACACATAGTGATTATTTCAATACTAATGCTGTCTGGAATGATCTCAGTTTTGACTGGTCGGGAATTTCAAGTTTCCCGACAAATTTCAAGATAAAAGAAATCAGTATAAAGATTTGGGGATTATTATCCGGATTGTATGAAGGTCAAGTCGGAGTGGATGAAATAACTGCCAAAACAGGAGGAATAACTAATAACACTAATACCGGCACAAACGTACAGATCAACCTGGGCAGCAATGTTAATATCCTTTTTGATAACGTGTCTGCTGCCGGTAATACATCAATGACAACCTCAACAACCGGTACAACTCCTCCAACCGGATTTACTGTTGTGCCTTCAGCTTCACCTTTATATTACTCGATAACGACCACAGCAAGTTATTCAGGTAACATTAATCTCGCTATTCAATATGATGATGCTGGAATGACATCTCAGCAGGAAGCCTTGCTTAAACTGCAGGTTTATGAGACAACATCAAGCCAATGGAAAGACATTACAACTTCTCTTGACCAGAACGCAAATATTATATACGGTTCTGTTACTCATCTTTCCGAATTTGCAGTGATGTATTCATCAGGTCAAATTTCCGATACATGGACTTTGACAAACCAGCCAATTAATGGAACTATCACTTGTTTTACTGTCAGCGGGTCCAATCTCTTCGCCGGAACGGAAGCCGGAGGTGTTTTCATCTCTACAAATAATGGTACAACATGGAATCCCGTAAATACCGGATTGACAAAATACACTGTCCGGGCTCTTTGTGCGAACGGGACAAATATTTTTGCGGGAACTTGGGGTGATGGAATATTCCTTTCTACTAATAACGGATCAAGTTGGACAGCAGTTAATACAGGATTATCAAATAAGTCTGTTGCAGTTCTTTATAATAGCGGAACTACCCTATTAGCCGGCACATGGGGCGGCGGAGTATTCCTTTCTACCAATTACGGTTCAAGCTGGACTGCAATAAATTCAGGTATTACAGAAACTCATATTCGATCACTCTATATCAGCGGGAATAATTTTTATGCAGGTTCAATAAACGGTTTATTTCTCTCTACCAATAATGGTTCAAGTTGGAATGCAATTAATTCAGGCTTAACTAATACCGCCGCGATATCGCTTGCAGGTATTTCTGCAACTAGTACCGAAAATCTATATACGGGGACTGACGGCGGCGGCATTTTTATATCAACAAATAATGGTACAGCCTGGTCAGGTATAAATTCAGGATTAAAAAATCTTCATATCTCGTTTCTTGCAGTTAGTGGTGCGAATTTATTTGCAGCTACTTGGGGCGGCGGTGTCTTTGTTACTACCGACAATGGTTCGTTATGGAGTGAAGCTAATGATGGTTTAACAAATAAATATATTCGGTCTATTATTGTTAGTGGGACATATATTTATGCAGGAGCAGATGACGGAGGAATTTACAGGAGATTGCTCGCAGGAATTATCCCTGGCAATACTTCTAATCATTTTGTGTTCAGTGAAAACACAGGAGATAGTTATAGTATAGTAATTGATACGGCAACTGTTAATGATATTCCGTTAAATATCGGGGATGAAATTGGAGTTTTTACACCGGCAGGATTATGTGTAGGAGCTTCCATTTGGGATGGGAATACACCGCTAGCTTTAACTGCCTGGGGCGATGACACTCAAACAGCGGGTGTTGACGGTTATGTTGCAGGCGAACAAATGTCATTTAAAATTTGGAGCTCAAACACTAATATCGATTATTCAGCAACAACTTCTTATAGTCAGGGTAACGGGAATTTCGGTTATGGTTACTTAGCACATATTTCTAAATTATCAACTTCATCAACAATAGCAAAAACATTTAATATGGCTAAGGGTTGGAGCTGGATTTCATTCAATATCAAGCCCGTCGACTTAACTGTAGATAGTGTATTCAGTGGAGCGAAAAACCTGGCCATTGTTGTAAATAATAAAGGACAATTTTATGTTCCGGGAGTAATTAATAATATCGGGAATTTAAATATACTTGAAGGGTATAAAGTCTATTTTAATTCACAAGAACAATTATCTTTAACTGGTCAGTCTGTATCAGCAAATACATCTATTCCATTAATTTCAGGCTGGAATTTTATTAGTTATTTACCAAATGCATCTATTGCGGTTGAAACTGCACTTAATTCAATTCTGCCAAATTTAGCTATCATTAAAAATGATGATGGTAATTTCTTTGTACCTAATGTGGTCAATAATTTGAACAATATGTCTCCGGGTGAAGGGTATAAGCTCTATCTCAATTCAATCGATACTTTAATTTATACCTCCGGTTCACAGACTGCTAAAACTCAGATTCTAACTCCTCTATTTGTAAATCATTTGCCGCGTCATTTTACACCTTGCACGAAAACCGGCGAAAGTTACAGCATTGTAATTCAATCCATTGCTCTGAATGGTCTTCAACTGGAAACCGGTGATGAGATCGGCATTTTTACGGAGTCAGGTTTGTGTGTGGGAGCAACAGTATTAAATGGCAATAACATTACCGGGATTGCTGCATGGTCAGATGATCAAAAAACTGGGATGATAGATGGTTATCAAAGCGGAGAAGAAATGGTCTTCAAACTCTGGTGTAAAGAGATTAATAAAGAAATAACTCTCTATCCTCATTTCCTAAAAGGCAATGGTAAATTTGGTGATGGCGCTTTTGCATCTGTGGAATTGGATGGAAATTCGGCGCCGGGTAGCTTCAACCTTTTACAGAATTACCCGAACCCGTTTAACTCACAAACACTAATCAGCTTTCAACTGCCCGGAAAGGAAACGGTTGAATTGAAAATATTCGATCTTAATGGAAGAGAAATTAGGACATTAATCAATAAAGAAATGGAAGGTGGAACTTATAGAATCCGTTGGGATGGTTTGGATAGGAATGGCAATCTTATACCAAGCGGAATTTATTTTTATCGATTAAAAACAAAGTCATTTATTTCTACTAAAAAAGCAATTATGCTCAAATAAATCGCTTTAAAACCTTCAAGGTTTACACATTGCTTTCCAATGTATTTTAACCTTGAAGGTTAATATGATTTCTAAAATAAAGGAGAGTTTAATCATGAAAAAAATTATTTATACAGTTTGGTTGATAATGATTTGCCAGGTCATTTTATTTGCCCAGCCGCAATACTTTAAATTTACCTCGAATACCGGGGATAGCTATAGCATTGTCCTTGACAGCGCCACTCTGGATGGAAATTCTTTACAGATAGGGAGTGAAATTGGGGTATTTACACCAGCGGGTTTATGTGTTGGTGCGGTAGTCTGGACCGGGACTACACCTCTCGGATTAATTGCCTGGTCAGACGATTCACAAACAACAGCTTTAGATGGCTATGTAGCCGGAGAATCCATATTCTTTAAAATCTGGGACTCTGGTACTAATAATGAGTATGATGCTGCCGCCACTTACGCACTTGGTAATGGTAAATTCGGTGATGGCGCATTTGCTCAAGTCTCGCTTTCTATCCTTTCCAGTTCAATAGAGTCGATTACAATTTTATCGCCCAATGGTGGGGAAATCTGGGATCCGGATTCGCAACATGAAATTAACTGGACAAGTACTAATTTTTCAGGTCAGGTGAAGATTGAATATTCCACGGATGGTAACGCTTCACATATTGAAATTGTGGCTTCAACCGATAATGACGGATCCTACGACTGGACTGTGCCAAATACCCCATCAAACAATTGTGTGATTATCATTTCAGATACTACGGATGGCCAGCCTTTTGATATCAGCAATGCTGTTTTTACTATTCCGGCTGCTTTAGGTATGAAATTCGTTGTAACAAATACCTATGATTCAGGTCCGGGGTCACTCAGGGATGCTGTAAAGAATGCGAATATAAATCCTGGATTGGATAAAATTCAATTTAATATTCCTGATACTGTTTCAGGTTATAATTCAAGTTATGGCGTTTGGGAAATAGAACTGCAAACCCAGCTGCCTGCTATCAGCGATCCTGTTTTAATTGACGGCTATTCCCAGAAAAATTTTATTGGCAGTGACAGAAATCCTTTTGGGCCGGAGATATTTTTAAATGGTATAAATGCAGGCCAATATACAAGCGGATTAATAGCAACCTCATCCGGAGTTCTTATAAATAATTTAATAATTAGTAATTTTAATAGAGCAGGTATTCAAATGAATAGGGTTGAAGACTGTGGAATACATGGGTGCTATATTGGTGTAACTCCTGACGGCGAACAGCCTGCCCCTAATAGTTATGGTATTGATATTTATAATAATTGCAGTAATATAGAAATAACTCCAAGTGATACAAATAATAATATTATCTCAGGAAACACAAATGCCGGGATATTAATTCATGATACAGTAAGTAACGTTACTATTGGAGGAAATATTATCGGCCTTGACCGGACATTATCTATAGGAATAGCTAACGGTAATTACGGTGGAATTGAAACAGAGTTCGAATGCAGCAACATAAATATTTTTGATAACTGGATCGGCATGAATCATTGGGGAATATTTATCATCGGCTCAAATAATTTGCATATACAAAACAACTTTATCGGGACAGTCGCTAAAGGAGAAGAATTTCTAGGATTAGGTAACGAAGAGGCTGGTATATACCTTTGCGAAGGAGCTCATGATAATTTTATAAGTGAAAATAATATTCAATTCAATAATGTTGGTGTGTATGTTTATGATACTAACACAGTTAAAAATAAAATCAGCCGTAATCGTATAACAAGTAACATTTATTCCGGAATAATACTCAATCAAGGAGGAAATAATTATCTTTTGCCCCCGGTAATTACTAATGTTAATTCTTCTTCAATCACAGGTACTTCTTTACCAGGCTCTACAGTAGAAGTGTATGCTGATTCAGGATATCAAGGTGCAATGT
Organism: uncultured Ignavibacteria bacterium; assembly: GCA_963739895.1. Lineage (GTDB taxonomy): Bacteria > Bacteroidota > Ignavibacteria > Ignavibacteriales > Ignavibacteriaceae > CAVQBP01. The sequence continues at coordinate 58,714 of CAVUCR010000017.1, forward strand.
TTTTAGGAGAGACTACAGTTGACGGACTTGGAAATTTCCAGTTGACTGCTAATCCCGGAGAAATATTTAATAATATAACCGCGATAACAATTGATGCTGATGGTAATACATCCGGATTTTCGAAACCTGTAACTGTGGATATTGTAGACGATAATAATCTTTCAATACCATTAAGTTTTGAGCTTTATCAAAACTACCCTAATCCATTTAACCCGGTTACAAGGATAAATTATTCAATACCACGAACAGATTTTGTTTCATTAAAAGTTTATGATATACTTGGAAAAGAAGTAGCAAAATTAGTTAACGAAGAAAAGCCTTCCGGTATTTATTTTGTTGATTTTGATGCAGGTAATCTTTCCAGCGGAGTATATTTTTACAGGATTAGAGCCGGGAGCTTCGTTTGCACAAAGAAATTTGTTCTGCTTCGCTAATACTTCAGTTTATACCAAAATTTCTTATACGAAAATTTTTTTCGAGATTCATTGGGGCAATGTCGAAAGACAAACCCCTTCCCAACTAATATTTGTAAAACAATTAAAAATTAGTCCGTCCACCAATGGATTAAAAACTTCTTTAAAATTTCTTTTTCTTTTTGTACATTGCTAAAGTAATAATTCATCGTGGGGAAGGTTTTGAGTTATTTTAACATTTAATACACTAAATAAGATGGCATCAGAAGATAAATATTTAGATGTCCTTCAAAATATAGAATTTCCAATTCAAGCTGTTTATAAAGAACATCCCGATTTAACTGATTATGATGCTCTTTCAGCAATTGAATCATTGATTGAATTTTACAGGGCAGGACAAAGGAATAGAGGACCAAGAAAGTTTAATCTTTCCACAAAAGCATCAGAGATATACAATGGTGTTAAGGAAATGTGCGACTTTCGTCTTGGTAGAGAACAACTGAAAAATTTTTCGTTAGCAGATAAATCTGAGCCAATTTCTTTGCTTGAGATTTTAAAGTGTCTGAATACAATAAAAAATTCAATTAATAAATGGACAAAAAGAAATGGAAGACAAGGTTATTTAAATTTTGTAAAAAGCTATATGCCAAACATTTAATAATATATAGGTTAGATTTAAATCATTTTATTTTAATATTTAATAATTAGTTATTAAATCTTTGAAAAAATTCTAACCCATGTAAACTTAGAACTACCTTTATTTAAAAATAAAGGATTTCAAAAAAGATATCACTCTCACAACATAGTATAAAAACTTCTTTATAATTTCTTTTTCTTTTGGTACATTACTAAAGTAATAATTCATCATGGGGGACATTTTGAGTTGTTTTAACATTTCTTTCATATCCTTCTCATACATCAGTTTAATTCCAAAGGTGATGGAATTCAGAACAAAATTGTTTATGAAAAGAACAAAAGAGATTTCATTTATTAATTGATTGTATTCAATTCTTCCGTACTCTTCAACCCGGTCAAAACAAAGTCAGCCTTGATGTATATGATACCATACTAATGCTTCAAAAAAGACAGGAATGGTTAACAAACTACTTAAAAGATAATAATTATGAGCAGCTTGATTTCGTCAACAAATTTAACGGGAAAGCTGGTATTGATAATATTGTAAATGATATTAGGAATACATTAGGCTTAAAAGAGAATTGGGCAGGCGAATTCCCCAACTGGGAAAAAGCCAAGGACTTCTTTACGCAAAAAATAGAAGACATTGGAATTATTACTCTCTTTAATAGTGTAGTTTGTAACGATACACATCGGAAGATTAAAGTAGACGATTGCCGCGGACTTGTTTTAGTTAATGATTATGCTCCCTTTATGTTTATTAATAATGCAGACAGTAAATCCGCCCAGATTTTTACACTTGCTCATGAGCTTGCGCATATTTGGCTTGGAAAAAGAGCAGGATTTGATTTCAGGCAATTACAGCCGGCTAATAATCCTGGTGAAATATTATGTGATAAAATAGCTGCCGAATTTTTAGTCCCTCAAAACGCTATTAACTCCGAACCGGGTACAAATCAAAACATAGAATATTTGGCAAAACAATTTAAAGTAAGCCAATTGGTTATTGCCCGCAGGTTACTTGATCTTGGTAAAATAAAACGCGATGAATTCTTTTCATTTTATAATGAATACATAAAAAAAGATTATCAGAAGAAAAAGGAAAAAGAAGGCGGGGGCGATTTTTATAAAACACAACGAAAACGTTTAGGTATACGATATATCAATTTTATAAATCAAGCGGTTTCAGAGAATAAACTGCTTATAAGGGATGCTTACCAGCTTACAAATTTAAAGGGCGATACATATCATAAATTTATAAAGGAACATCTTTCCTAATGTCGCTATACTAAAATTCAATTTAGAAATACTATTGAAATGTTCAGGGAATTAGGCGAGACTTTTTAATTGCAAAAAAAATCGCTCTTGTATTTCAATTGACTAACATTGTTCCGGGTTTTTGCTCATCATTCCTTTGTTTTTATAATTTTAATTTTATAAGTTTACAAAAATTATTGAAGCGATTTGATTACTGTGGCGACTATTCTTTGTGACATTTTTTTAGTAAGTAATTTATTAAAGGGGGCAATACTACCGTTAAATCACACAACTGAAATTTATTCCTGTTTAAATTTTATACTTCCGATTAAAGGAGAAGTTAATGAGTTGGTTTATTAGATATCTTGATTCATCATTGGGGAAGAAACTGGTTATGGCTGTAACAGGTCTCTTCTTATATATTTATTTAATTATTCATTTGGCTGCCAACCTGTTTCTTTTAAGAAACGACGGCGGTGCTGCTTTTAATACTTATGCTGAATTTATGGGAAGCGGGATTAATATTCCTATTAGAATAATTGAAATAGTTTTATTCCTTGCTTTTGCTTATCACATTCTTAACGGAATTAGATTGTGGTTTAGTAATAGAGGTGCGAGGCAAATCCCTTATAAAGAATATAAACCTTCAGCCAACAGCACATTTTACTCAAGGTTTATGATCCAAAGCGGAATAGTTGTGTTTATATTTTTAGTGCTCCATTTAATGGATTTTTTCCTTCCATATCGATTCAGTAGTCCTGACCTGACAATGTACCAATCGGTAGTAATGAAATTCAATAATACCTGGTGGTCGATAATGTATATTGCAGCTATGGTGCTCCTTGCATTTCACCTTGTTCATGCTTTCCAGAGCGGGTTTCAAACGTTGGGATTAAGGCACACAAAATATACTGCTTTTATAAAAGGTTTCGGTGTTCTATTTTCAATCATTATTTGTATAGGATTTGCAATCATTCCGCTCTATTTTATTCTGGGAGGAGGGAAATAATATGGCAAACGATGTAAAATTAAATGCTAATGTTCCTGAAGGAAAGCTTGAAGAAAAATGGACAAACCACCGCTTCCAGTTGAAGCTTGTAAATCCCGCGAATAAAAGGAAATACGAAATAATTGTTGTTGGTACCGGGCTGGCCGGTGCATCCGCTGCAGCTTCATTAGCAGAATTGGGTTATAACATTAACGCTTTTTGTTTCCAGGACAGTCCGAGAAGGGCTCACAGCATAGCTGCTCAAGGCGGAATAAATGCAGCAAAGAATTATCAGAATGACGGCGACAGTGTTTACAGGTTATTTTATGATACAGTTAAAGGCGGCGATTACCGCTCCCGTGAAGCAAACGTTTACCGGCTTGCCGAATTAAGTGTTAATATTATTGATCAATGTGTTGCCCAGGGCGTTCCTTTTGCACGGGAGTATGGTGGACTTCTAGATAACCGCTCTTTCGGCGGTGCGCAAGTTTCTAGAACTTTTTATGCGAGAGGTCAAACCGGGCAGCAATTGCTGCTTGGCGCCTACAGTGCATTGGAGAGACAGATAAACTCAGGTAAAGTTAAGATGTATCCCCGCCATGAAATGCTCGATTTAGTTGTTATCGACGGCAAAGCAAGAGGAATAGTTACACGAAATATGATTACAGGTGCAACCGAATCTTATTCTGCTGATGCTGTTATTTTAGCAACAGGCGGTTACGGCAATGCTTATTATCTTTCGACAAATGCAAAAGGTTCAAATGTAACTGCAGCATGGCGTGCTTATAAGCGCGGTGCATTTTTTGCCAATCCTTGTTTTACACAAATTCATCCTACATGTATACCGGTTACCGGTCACTACCAGTCGAAATTAACTTTGATGAGCGAAAGCCTGCGGAATGACGGCCGAGTATGGGTTCCGAAAAATGCCGGGGATAAACGTCCTCCTAATCAAATTCCTGAAAATGAAAGAGATTATTACCTTGAAAGGAAATATCCTTCATTCGGAAATCTTGTGCCGAGAGATGTTGCATCCCGTAATGCGAAAGAAATGGTTGATGAAGGGAAAGGTGTAGGACAAACAGGAGTCGCAGTTTACCTTGATTTTGCCGATGCTATAAAGCGTCTTGGCAAGCAGGCCATAGTTGAAAAGTACGGAAACTTATTTGATATGTACAAGCTAATTACTGCGGAAGATCCTTATGAAGTACCGATGAGAATCTATCCCGCAGTCCATTATACAATGGGAGGGCTTTGGGTAGATTATAATTTGATGACAACTATTCCCGGATTATTTGCTTTAGGTGAATGCAATTTCTCCGATCACGGTGCAAACAGGCTTGGAGCAAGCGCCTTAATGCAAGGGCTTGCAGACGGATACTTCGTTATCCCCTACACGATTGGCGGGTATTTGGCACAATTAAAAAGGGATAAAGTTGATACAAACCATGAAGAATTTAAGAAGGTTGAAGGAGAAGTAAAGGAAAGAATAAGTAAGCTTCTTTCTGTAAATGGTACTAAACCGGTTGATGAAATTCATAGGGATTTGGGTCACGTTTTGTGGGATTATGTTGGCATGTCCCGTAATGCTGATGGACTGAAAAAAGCCATTGAAAAGATAAAAGAAATCAGGCAAGATTTCTGGAAAAGTGTTAAAGTTACCGGGCAGAACGAAGAACTAAATCAAGCTCTTGAAAAAGCCGGAAGAGTTGCCGACTTTTTAGAGCTAAGCGAACTAATGGCGCTTGATGCTTTAAATCGAAACGAATCCTGCGGCGGACATTTTAGAGAAGAATACCAAACTGAAGAGAACGAAGCAAAAAGAGATGATGAGAATTATGCTTATGCAGCGGCATGGGAATTTAAAGGACACGAAATCCAGCCGGAACTTCATAAAGAAAATTTAGAATTTGAATATGTTCACCTTACCCAGAGGAGTTATAAATAATGGCTAAACTGAATTTGCGTTTGAAGATATGGCGTCAAAAAAATAAAGATGATAAGGGAAAATTTGTTGACTATGAAGCTGATGATATATCCACGGATATGTCATTTCTTGAAATGCTGGATTTGATAAATGAAGGTCTAGTAAAAAAAGGTGATGAACCGATTGCGTTTGACAGCGACTGCCGTGAAGGAATTTGCGGAAGCTGCGGATTGTATATTAACGGCAGACCGCATGGCCCGTTACGAGGTGTTGCTACCTGCCAGCTTCATATGAGAAGCTTTAAGGACGGCGAGACAATTACTATTGAACCATGGCGGGCAAAAGCTTTTCCTGTTATCAAAGATCTAGTCGTAGACCGCTCTGCTTTCGATAGAATAATTGCTGCGGGCGGATATGTTTCCGTTAATACAGGCGGAGCACCGGACGGGAATGCCATACCTATTCCTAAGGACGAAGCCGAATCAGCATTTGAGGCTGCCGAATGTATTGGATGCGGTGCTTGCGTTGCAGCATGTAAAAATGCTTCGGCAATGCTTTTTGTCGGTGCTAAAGTCTCTCACCTGGCAAGGCTGCCTCAAGGCAAGCCTGAAAGAGAAATCAGGGTAGTTAATATGGTCGAACAAATGGAAAAAGAAGGATTTGGCGCATGCACAAATACTGAAGCTTGTTCAGCAGAATGCCCGAAAGAAATTTCTATGGACGTAATTGCCCAGTTGAGAAGAGAATATTACAAGGCAGTTATAAAAGCGGAGAAATAGCATGAGTAAGTTCAAGTGCAAGATGAAATCAAGACCAATTTCTACTGACTAATAACCATATATGAATATTGAAAATTGACTATTGAATAATATTCCCCGGTTGCTGAATATGTCCTATCCCTTCCATTTACTGTCTTTATGCGCTTTGCCTTTTGCGCATTCCTTAACAATTTTTTAACAATTATTTAATCCTATCTTTATATTAGAAGACGTTATGTTTATTATGTTTCTCCTGCATAAATTGGAGAAACATAATGCATCTTTACATTATTACAATTCTTCTTTATTTTATTTTATCTTTTGCTGCCTTGTGGATAATCGACATAAAGAATGCCCGAAATTCTATAGAAAAAAAGCTTTGAGCAATAATTAGAATTATCCTTTTCATATAAAAAATTTCTTTTCATTCAATTCTTTTTATCTCACCCGATATTATCAGAATTTATTGTAATTTAAAAACCTTAATTTCACAAGTACTTTAATTATTACTGAATTTATTTTGGATGTAATAGATTTTAAGAAGCTAAAAGAAAAGTTCCCCCCTCATCCGGGAATTCTTCAAAAAGAAGAATATCTAAATACAGCAGTTTTAATACCGCTTATTGATATTGATAATGAATACCATTTCCTGTTTGAAAAAAGATCTGCAAATATCAGGCAGGGCGGTGAGATATGTTTTCCAGGAGGTGAATATGATGAAACTATTGATTTGAATTTTGAAGAAACTGCTGTAAGAGAAACTGTTGAAGAACTTGGTATTGATAAAAAAGATATCGAAGTGATTGGAGAGCTCGGAACATTAATTGGCCCAATGGGAATAACTCTAAATGCATTTGTCGGTGAATTAAAATTAAAAGATATTGACAATTATAATATTGATAAACTTGAAGTTGAAAAAATATTTACGATCCCCGTTTCCTTCTTTCAGGATAATCCGGCTGAAATATATCACGTAAGGCTGGAAGCACATCCTTATTATTTTGATAAAAACGGGGAAAAAATAATTCTTTTACCTGTACAAGAATTAAAACTGCCTGAACGGTATGCAAATCCCTGGGGCTTCAGAAAAAGAAAAGTCTTAGTTTACAAAACCGGTGAAGATGTTGTTTGGGGAATGACGGCAAATTTAATTTACGAATTTGTAAATAAATTGAACCAATTATTATGAAAAAAATATATAATGAAAATTTTCATTTTCAAGCTACCAAAAGTTCCGGTAAAGTAATTGCTATTTTAACAAAACCGGAAGATTCAAAATTTCTCCTGGTTTTAGCCCATGGTGCGGGTGCTGGGATATTTCATCCTTTTATGGAAATGTTATCCGCAAAGCTCGCTGAAGAAAACATTGCAGTTTTCAGGTATCAGTTCCCTTATTTTGAAAAAGGGAAAAGAATTCCGGATCCTCCCAATATTTTAATGTCAACTGTTAGGTCGGCAATTGAAACAGCATCTGAAAAAATAAAAAACTTACCGGTCTTTGCAGGCGGAAAATCTTTGGGAGGTAGAATGACTTCAACGGCTGCTTCAAAAGAACCGCTGCCGAATGTTAAAGGAATTGTTTTTTTCGGATTCCCTCTTCATGCTCCAAATAAAGCATCAGCAGACAGAGCAGAACATCTCTTTTAAAGTAACTTGTCCAATGCTATTTCTTCAGGGAACAAGAGATAAACTTGCAGATCTAAATTTATTAAAACCTGTCTGTGAAAAATTAAAAGAGAAGGCAGAGCTCCGTATAATTGAAGGAGCAGATCATTCTTTTCATGTATTAAAAAGTTCAGGGAAAACAGATGAACAAGTAATAGAAGAATTGGCAAAAAATACTTCCGGGTGGTTCAAAAGAATAAACAATCCCTCTTAGACTCAACTATCAAATATCTGATAAACTATTGGAAATTTGATAACCATTTTAAGTCATCAATAAAGCTTCCCCTTGAAATTTTCTTATTAAGAATTCTTTTAAATCTGTAAAAACATGGTATAGGAATTGAGTTAAACTAAGAATACTTTTCCCTAGAAATGGAGTCGTTCAGTTTCTACAAATGGGGAGAGTACTGAAATTGAATGACTCTATTATATTAATAAAATGATTAAAATAAAAAAATATTTCTTTGTGCTGCTTGCATCAATGGCTTTAAGCTGCAATGAAAATACTTCATTAATTGATGCAAATAGCTTCTTAACTGATAGGATTATTATAACAGATAGTTTAAATCTAAACTCGCTTGGAAACGATTACTTGAAAATTGAGGATCAATATATATCGGGGGATTTTTTAATTTTAAGGGTTCAGTATCCCGGCGGTTGTAAAGAGCACGAAGTAAAAACCTATACAACAAAATCCATTATAAAAACAAACCATCCTCAATCCGAACTGTTTATTTCCCATAATTCAAATAATGATTCATGCGAAGCATTTATAACAAAAACATATAGAATAAATATAATCGAACTAAAAAAAATAATAAAAAGTAATTTTAATAAAATAGATTTACTACTCCTTAGAACATATGAACCCAATTCAAAGATTCCGGTATCTCATTTACTTGAATATAGGATATAGTAACTCAAAGTCATATAAAATTGCTTATAGAATTGGATTAAATGTTGATTAGGGGATTTATGAAAAAAATATTTGAGCTTTTATTTGTCCTTATACTTTTTGTGTGTGGCTGTTCAGACTCATCATCGCCCACAGAAATTCAATTGAATTCATCAGTAAATGAAAAGATTATAACTGTTTTTTCAAACCACAAATTTGTTTTAGATTTAGATCTGAACGCAGATGGTGGTTATCAATGGGACTGCAAAATTAGTGATCCAACTATTGTGGTCATAGACAGCACATCTTATAGAACGAAGGAAAGTGGTGAAATTAAATGCGGAGGCTTGATGGTAGAAACATTCTATTTTAGCGGAAGAAAAGCTGGACAATCAATAGTCAATTTAATTGAAAATCGAGCTTGGGAAGAAGATGTACTGCCAATCAATGTTGTGCAATTTAGTGTGGTTGTTAGATAGGTGAAATATGAAAAAAATTTTAGTTTATTATATCGTCATTCCCTCTTTATTCATTTTCCATTGTGACGATCAATTTATCATCCCGGATGACGAGAATTTACATGCTCTTACACCTTCCGAACAGAAGATAGCTTCATCATCCGAAATATTCGGATTTAAATTATTTAAAAGTATTATTGGCTCCCAGACCGATACAAATATTTTCATTTCTCCTTTAAGTATCTCAATGGCTCTGGGAATGACTTTAAATGGTGCAAATGGGAGTACTTACGATTCAATTAAAAAGGTTCTAGAATTAAGCGGTGTAACAGAAAAGGAAATTAATGAATCCTACAAAAGCCTAGTCGACCGCCTTGTTAATATGGATCCGAAAGTAACTTTCAATATTGCAAACAGCATCTGGTATTTAAATACGATGAATTTTCAACAGGAATTTATCAATACAAATAAAACATATTTCAACGCAGAAGTAAACAGTTTGGACTTCAGCAATCCTTCTTCAGTAGATATAATAAATAACTGGGTTAATCAAAATACAAACGGGAAGATAGATGAGATTCTCGAAAGGATTCCCTGCGATGCCGTCATGTATTTAATAAATGCAATTTATTTCAAAGCAGATTGGAAATATCAATTTGATCCAACTTTAACAGAAAATGATTTCTTTATTACAACAAATAATTCAAATCTTCCCTGCAAAATGATGGTGCAGAAAAATAATTTTAATTATTTATCAAATGATTTATTTCAAGCTGTCGATTTGCCTTATGGAGATAGTCTTTTTTCAATGACTATCTTTCTACCAAACCCGGATAAAGATATTAATAATATAATAAATCAGTTTAACTGGGCAAACTGGGATGAATGGCTCAATAGTTTTAGTGTTAAAGAAGGAAAAATATGGCTGCCGAAATTTGAGATAAAATATGCACTTAAGCTTAACGATTTTCTTATTGCTTTGGGAATGGGGATAGCTTTTTCAGGCAGTGCTGATTTCAGGAGGATATATTCTCCCGGTGGAATATGGATTAGTGAAGTCAAGCATAAATCATATATCAAGGTTGATGAAGAAGGAACTGAAGCTGCTGCTGCTACTTCAGTGGAATTTGTGCGAGGCATTAATTCAGGCTTTCAGTTAAAATTCAACAGACCTTTTGTTTATATCATTCGGGAAAGAAATTCAAATGCTATTTTATTTATCGGGAAGATGGTTAACCCTGGATCATAAAAATTATCAAAAGTTAAAAAACTCTGAGTTAAAAATGAAGATAATATTTATAGTTTCTGTCTTGACATTCATTTTGTACGGGTGTAAAGAGAACCCTTCGGGACCAATAACTTCAACACAATATGAATTATGGCGTTCCTACAATATTCATGATTACACATATGATCAAATTCGTAATTGCTTTTGCATAAACGGCAACGAGAAAATGAAAGTTACAATCCGGGCTGATACAGTATTCTCAGTAATAAAAATATCTGATTTGAGTACAATTCCCTACCCGGTTTCAAAACAGTATTTAACCATTGATTCATTATTTGGTATTATAAATAATTCATCGGGGGATTCATTAGTAGTAAGTTATGATCCGCAATATGGATATCCCAGTTTACTTGATATAAATCCCCAGTTGCACCCTGTGGATGGAGGTGTAATGTATTTGACTTCAAATCTTCAAACAAATTACAAATAATTATAAAATCAAATTGAATAAACAAGAATTATAAAGGTATTTTATCATGAAGAAATTGATTTTTTCACTCATAATATTAGCAACCGCTTTATTATTTTTTAAATGTAAAGATCAGCTGGTTTCTCCAAATGGTTTTCATACACCTCCAATAAATGCTTCCGAAAAGTCGATAGCATCTTCATCAGGAATATTCGGATTAAAATTATTTAAAGAAATAAATGATCGTGAAAGAGACAAAAATATTTTCATTTCCCCTTTAAGCGTTTCAATGGCATTGGGAATGGCTCTGAATGGGGCTAACGGAATCACCTATGACTCAATGAGAACTGCACTTGAATTAAACGGCTTAACACAAAAAGAAATAAATGAAGCTTATAAAAACCTGATAAATACACTTACCGGTTTTGATCCAAAAGTAGCTTTCAGCATAGCAAATTCTATCTGGTATAAAAATACAATGTCATTTGAACAGGAGTTTATCAATACTGATAAAATATATTTTAATGCTGAGGTGAGCGGATTAGATTTCGAGGATCCGGCTTCAATTGATATAATAAATAATTGGGTTAACGAAAATACAAAGGGAAAAATCACAAAAATTGTTGATAACATTCCTCCTGAAGCAGTAATGTATTTAATAAATGCAATCTATTTTAAAGGCGATTGGAAATACCAGTTTGATAAAGATTATACAAAAGATGATTTTTTTACAACCGGAAACGGTTCCAAGATTTCATGTAAAATGATGGAGCAGGGAAATGATTTTAATTATTACTCAAATGATCTATTTCAAGCTGTTGAACTGCCTTATGGAGACAGTTCATTTTCAATGATTATTTTTCTCCCGAAACAGGATATAAATGATTTAATAAATCAATTTAATGAAACAAATTGGAATGCCTGGCTGGAAAGTTTTAAAATAAAAGAAGGAAACATATGGCTGCCAAAATTTGAATTAAAATATGACTTAGAACTAAACGATGTGCTTAAGGCTATTGGAATGGGGATTGCATTTTCTGAGATTGCAGATTTTACAAAGATCTACTCTCCTGGTAATTTATTCATCAGTAAAGTTAAACATAAAACTTATGTTAAGGTTGATGAAGAAGGAACCGAGGCTGCAGCAGCAACTTCTGTTGAAATAAGTTTAACAAGTTCGGTGGGGAGCTCTAAATTTTATATGCGCATGGATAAACCGTTTCTCTTTGTAATCAAAGATAACCATACTAACAGCCCTCTGTTTATAGGAAAAATCTTAAACCCGGAACCATGAAAAATAAATTATTTAAATTGACTATAAAAAAAAATGTTCTTAAAAATTATATACATATTAATTTTGTTTTCATCGTTTGGCTGCAATAAATTTATAAATCACTTTGTACCCGATTCTTCCGGAAATGAATTTACGACAGGGGTAAAGGGACAGGTTTTTATAAGCCCGGTTTCACCCTTTGAAAGAGAAGGGGTAATAAATAAAGCACCATATGAAGCATTCTTGAAATTTGTAGATCTAAACAAAGATACAATTAAAAAAATTCAAACAGACGTAAATGGAAAATTCAAAGTAGCATTGGATTCAGGAAATTATACAATAATTCCCGAATCGATAACTAATACTGGCACCTATCCAATAGGAGAAATGAAGAATATAATTATTAAATCGGGTGAAATAGCTTTTGTAGAAATTGATTTTGATTCGGGAATAAGATAAAAAAAGGAGAATTTGTAATGAAAAAATTTATTATTTTATTTTTATTCTGCATTAACTTTAGCTGCTTTTATAATCCTACCGGCCCGGCACAAACAGAATTTGGAAAAGAATTCGATTTAAAATACGGGAAAAAAGCAGTGATTGGAGAAGAAGGTCTCTATATTACATTTAAGGACTTAGTAGAAGATTCACGCTGCCCAGTCGGATATATGTGTTTTGTGGCTGGAAATGGTGCAGCGCTTTTGAAAATTGAAAGGATAAATGCAGATGCTTTAATAGATACGATTAATACAACCACAGAACCGAATACTTTAGATTACTTAAACTATACAATTACCTTGAAGAACTTGAAACCATACCCGGTAGCAGATATACCTATAGATAAAAAGGATTATATTGTTACTCTTTTGGTTGAAAAAAGATACGAAAGGTAAGCTAATTCATCTAATAACTATATTGAATATAAATAAATATTTGATGGTTGTAATTAAAAAAAGCAGCAGTTATTTTAATTAGGGTTTCGACAGGGAATTATGAAATATTTATCAATCAGCCGGTCTTATTATAAAATCCGCATAATTATTACTTTTTGCGCTGTTACAATTCTGCTTGTACTCGTTTTTTCTTTTTTGAGTTACCGTTTTGTTAGAAAACTTTATTTAGACCAGTTGAGCGACCAGGTCAATATTGTTACAAAAATGATCTCACATCAAATTGATAATAAATACCTGGAACTTCTGCAGTTGGGTACGCCTACACATTCTACTATTAACTATTTTAAGAAAATTTTTAATGAAAATTTAAATAACGGTTTTCATTCTCGAATTTTTATTTTCGACAGAGACTTAAATGTAGTTGTTCATTCCAATCCGGGAACCGCCACAAATGATCCAGACCCCTTGCTATTATTAAACCAAAAAGAAATTTCTGGTTTACTCCCGAATGAATCGGCGGTCTCCTTACCATTCAAAGGTAATGATAGCCAGTGGTATTTATGGGGGTTTTTTCGTTTGGATAATAACTACTGGCTGGCATTAAAAGAAAATGCAGCTAAGCTTGAGAGGGTTGAAGAGTTTGCGTCGGATTTCTTTTACCTCGGATTGGGAGGAATAATTTTAACAATATTAATTGCATGGCTTATGGCACGCACCTTGACAAAACCGATCGATCAACTGGTTGAATTCAGCAACAAAATTGGCGAAGGCGATTATCTTGTCCGGGCTCCGCTAAATACTCATGGTGAACTTAAAATTCTTGCACAATCAATGGACAAAATGAAGAGGGATATAGATGCGCATGATAAAGAAAGGGAGAAAATGCTGGCGCAAATTGCCCATGAAATTCGTAATCCTTTAGGAGGAATTGAATTATTAGCTAATCTTACAAAGGAAGACTTGGTAAAGGAAAATTCAACGGGTTCTATTTCAACGGAATACCTGGATAAAATTATTTGTGAAATTAATTCACTGAAATCTTTAATTACTTCCTACTTAAATTTCAGCAGACCTTTACCTGCAGATCCCGCCTGGATTGACGTAGGTAAATTCCTGAAAGAAATTGAGGAAAACTTTAAAACGAATTTAATAAGAAGGAATATTAAATTCAGTTTTAATAATAATATTGAAAAAATTTGGTTCGATCAGTCCCATTTAAAGCAAATCTTCCTAAATTTGATGACTAATAGTATGGAGTCGATGAAACAAAACGGGAATATTTCGGTTTCGGTTTATAAGGAAGACAAAAAATGGAGAATTATGTTTTCTGATGACGGTCCCGGGATAAATGGAGAAAATTTATCAAGGGTATTCGAACCTTTCTTCACTACCAAAAAGGATGGTACGGGATTAGGGTTGGCAATCTGTAAAAAATTATGCAATGAAAATAAAGCTGATCTGATTGTCGAAAATAATAAAGAAAAAGGGATTACTTTTACGATTATTAAAGATTTTCAAGTATAAAAATGAATAACAAAGAAATTTTAGTTGTTGAAGATAATGATACTATGAGGCTAGGTATTTCGGAAACTTTGAAAAGAGAAAATTACTCTGTTTTTGCTTTTGATAACGGCATTGATGCTTTAAAAAAATTTGAATGTTCAAATATCCCGCTGGCAATCCTTGATTTAAAAATGGAGCCGTTAAACGGGATAGATATATTAAGAAAATTAAAGGAAATGAATCCTTTAGTTGAAGTTCTTATGATATCAGCTTATGGAACGGTAGAAGATGCCGTAAAAGCTATGAAGCTGGGAGCAATTGATTTTTTAACAAAACCTTTTTCCCCGGATGAGCTCCGGATAAGAATCAAAAATATTTGGAATAAAATTGAAAGTGAAAAAAGAATTGAAGAACTGATTGAACAAAATAAAATGCTTAATGAAGAACTTGGTTACGATGAAATGATTGGGAATTCTCCCAATATGAGAGAGGTTTTTTCTTTGATTGATCAAGTTGCAGGAAAGGAAAGTACGGTTCTGATTCAGGGTGAAAGCGGCACCGGGAAAGAGCTGGTTGCAAGAGCAATCCATAAAAAAAGCCAACGTTCAGGAAAAGCTTTTATTAAAGTTAATTGCGGTGCGTTAAATGAAAATCTTCTTGAAAGCGAACTTTTCGGGCATGAAAAGGGTGCTTTCACCGGAGCTGTTAAACAGAAAAAAGGAAGGTTTGAGCTTGCAGATAAGGGAACGTTATTCCTTGATGAAATCGGTGATATTTCACCTGCTATGCAGATAAAATTGTTAAGAGTTTTGCAGGAAGGAGAATTCGAAAGGGTTGGCGGTGAATCTACCATCAAAACAGATGTACGGCTGATTTCCGCTACAAACCAGGATTTATCGAAACTTATGTTTGAAGGAAAATTCAGGGAAGATGTTTATTATAGATTAAGTGTTATCCCAATTAAGCTCCCTTCGCTTCGGGAAAGAAAAGAAGATGTTGTTCCTCTCGTTGAGCACTTCTTAAAAAAGTTTACTTCATTGAACAAGAATAAAAACCAAATTGATAAAGAAGGTTTGAAGCTTTTACTTGAGTACCCCTGGCCGGGGAATATCAGGGAACTTGAAAATTTAATAGAAAGGTTATGCGTTATTTCTAAAGATGTAGATATTAATAGCGGTTTAATCGCAAGGCATTTAACCGGGAATATCCAGACAGGAGGAAATTATGACAACCTTCCCCTGGAAGATGCCCTTTTTTCCTTTGAAAAAAATTTAATTGTCCAGGCTATGAAAAAAGCCGGCGGCGTAAAAAACAGGGCTGCTAAAATATTAGGAATAAGTACAAGTGTCCTATATTATAAACTTGATAAGTTTGGATTAATATAAATGAAAAGCCCAGCATTTTTATTGGTTTATATTATGTTAATTTTAGCGGCAAGTTTTATAAAACCTCAAAGTTTGCCTGTGAAGGGAGATTTGATTGAGCTTGAAAAAAAATATAATGATTTACAAAATTCTTTTACCAACGAAAAGATGGTGCTTGATTCTCTGAAGGAAAAGTATAATAGAAGGGTAAAAGAAATTAATTTGGAAAAAGATAAAACTAAACCTGATAACCATGAGATTACTTCGCTGATGGCAAATTCTGTTAATCTTTCAAATAATATTGATGAACAACAGAAAAAAATAGATAAAATCGGGAAATCAATTACATCGGTTAAAATAAAACTAAATGAAAAATATACCGGCATTATTGATTCATTGAAAAATATCCAGGCAGAAGAGAAAGTAGACAATGAAAAGATTGAAAACTTAATTTTATTTTATGCAACTAAAAGGCTGGAAGTTACACCCGAAATATACCGTTTGTCATTTAATCCTTACAAAATCTTGGAACTCGATTTAAATAGGTCAAACGATTCTGCATATAAGAAAGTATATTCTGAATACTTAACCGGCGCAATGAACGAAGTGAATAATGTCCTTGCAAATATTTCGGAAGAAAGTAATGAAATTAACCAGGTAGTTGAACTCCAAAGAAAAGCCAGCAGGTTTGTTGAAGAAACCGAATTAGAAAGCGGCATAACTTCAAGTAAATTGTCACAAGCAGAAGAAAAAAGCACATCAACCGAAACGGGTACTGACCCTGGCATCGGCACAAGCAATGGCTTTTATGATGATGGTAAAAGGAGCAGTAATTTAAATAGTAATATTAAAGTCTATGAACAGCTTTTAAACCAGTTGAATACAATAAAAACATTGTCTGTCAGGCAGATGCCGGATGAAACCATTCAAACTCTTGAGAAGAATATTGACCTTAGTACTTATGGAAAGCTTTTAAAGGAAGTAAAAAAAAGACTAGTTGAATATAAAAGATTATTAGAGCAAAAATCCGGTTCCTTCAAATGAGTCCAAAAACTCTTATTTTAGTTTTCTTATTCATTGTCTCTTCTCAAATTAATTTTGCACAATTCTCGCTAAGATTAAACGCCGAAGGAGGATATTATCAATCTACTTCTAAAAGTACAGCCGGATCCGGCCAAAAAGATGCTACTGCGCGTATTGACGGGGAAGTCGGGTATAAATACAAAAATTATAAAAATAATTTATCGTTAAAACTTAGAGCAAGGCCCGAGATATACGGGTTAAGTAACAATTTGAAAATCTTAAAATTAAAAGCAACCGGGAATTATTATTTTGAGGACAAAAATATTACCTGGGGATTTAATTTAATGGGTCAGAAAAATAATTACAGCGGAAGAAGCGTAAATTTAAATTTTCAAGATCTTATTTTTATGTTCGAATCATTAACGAAAATAAATAATACTTTCTCTTTATCTTCTAATTTAGGTTACGGATATCAAAAGATATCTAACGATATTAACCAGAAAATGAATCTTATCTTTCTGGATGCTGAAATAATTAATGAGGTATTTAGAAATGCAAAGATAGGTTATGGCATATATTCTGAAAGATTTTTTCTAAACAATAAGTATAATTTTGAGGATACGAATAACAAAGGATGGAGGATCGGGCCTCATGTAAGTTTTGATTATTTAAAATCTTCCTGGTAAATTTTGACTATAGATACCTGTTCCATATTTCTGAGGTAACCCAGTCCCCTTCGTACGAACACTGGGTTAGGCTGGTTGCAGGCAAATTAATTACGGAAAATTGGTCGGTATTTATATTAACAGATTATTATTTTAGAAAATATACAATTGAAAGAAATTTGGAAAACCCTTATTTATTCCTGTATACTCCTATTAATGAAGATAACAGAATATATTTGAAGCTGGCATATGATCTTTCGGAAGTAATAGAAACATATATAAAAGTAGGCTATTTCAGGGAAAATTTATATAACAATTATTCTTTTGCAGGATGGAATTTTTTAGTAGGCTTTGAATTTGAGAAATGATATAGATAGTTTTCAGGGTGTGCAAATTGAATAAAAAGGCATAATCCGGAAATTATTAAATAAGAGACGATTTTAGCCTTTCTAAAATTGCTTTAATTTCTTTATTATTGAGCTTTCATTATCTTTTTATGGAATTCTTGATTCCCGGGTATATTTCAATAAAGTTCAATTATATAAACAAAAGAATGAGATTTTTATGTTTGAAAAAGAAATAAAATTTATTTCCGACTTTACAATAAATAAAATAAATTATCTCGGTTCGTTCTTTACTTATGATGAATTATTTAACTCGGATATTAATCCTGCAATATTAAAATTCGTATCTGCAGAGGTTGATTATAAAATTTATGAAGACAGGAAAAAGCTTCTTAATCAATCTTCATTTAATTATTCGGGTTCTGAAATTGCCAGGTATTTTAACCTTATTAGCAAAGAGATAAAGAAGAGCACAAAAATATCCTATAATGATATAAAAGATATTATCAACCAGGCAGTCGCTTTTAATATAGATTATACTATCATACCCAACGAATCTTTAATAAATCTTTTTTTTGATAAGAAGCAGGAAATTAAATCCGAAGATCTGAAATTAAAGCTGAATTACATTTATTATTATCCTCATATAAAAGATATTTTAAGCTCATATTTAGATAAGAAAAAAATCTCTGTATTAAGTGCCTCCGCAGTTAAAATAATACTCTCTGAAATAAATAATCAAATTTTTTTGGAAGCCCCGGAAAGTGCAGTTGAAAACGCCATTAATACTATATCCGATTTTTACAATATTGGCAACACAGGGAACGAAAAGCTTTCTATTAAGCTTGTTGAGATTTATTTAGAGAAAAATCATTTGGAAAAATATTTAAATAAAATAACTGAAAATGTCCTGCAGGAGTCAAAACAAAAATATGATGTCAAAGAAATTAAAAGTATCCTGTTTTCATCGGCACCTGTCAGATTACCTGATAAGAAAATTGATGAGGAGCCTGATCAAAAAGTAGAGCTGGCTGCATTGAATGAGTCAACCGGGGAAACAATTGAAGAGAAAAAGGATAACGAAGAATTGCAGGAAGAATCGTTAACTAAATCCGGAATTCCCGATGAAGAGGCTGAAGATTCTGATCGAAAAGAAATAGAGTTTGATATTACCGAACATGAAAATTTGGATGCGTTATATAATTTTAATGAAGAGAGGCCGGAAGAAAATATTGAGGTGAAAGATGATGATACTATAAGACTTGATAAAGCCAAAATTCAAGAAGAATTAAAAATCTCCGAAAAAGAAGAAGAAAATGCAGCAATAGTTGAAAAAGAAGATGAAGGAATATTGGATCAAAGCAAACTTCTTAAAGATAATGATAAAATATTGGAACAGGACAGAGAATTTCAAAAAGAAGAATTAAGCAGAAAGATAAGAAGTAAAGATATATTTTCATACCTTAGTGATAAAGAAATTGAAAGAATAGTCGGTAATGTTTTTAATGATGACAGGGATGATTTCGCCAGCACTATGGAAAGAATTTCGGATAGTGAATCTTATGAGGAAGCTACTGAAATTTTAAAAGTATTTTAAAGGCTATAATATAAATCCGTATTCCAAGGATGCTATAACATTTACAAATTCCGTTTCGAATTATTTTGAACAAACTTGATATGGTTGTTGGTTTTCGGCAGTTGTTAATTTGATGCTGGCTGGAAGATTCTTTCCTTATTTCTCAATTCATTAATAAATCTATATATTAAAAATGTTTATTGATTACGCCGAAATAGAAGTTAAAGCCGGGAGCGGTGGGGACGGAGCCGTAACTTTTAGAAGAGAAAAATATGTGCCTAAGGGAGGTCCTTCCGGCGGAAACGGCGGAAAAGGCGGGGATATTATCATTGAAGCACATCATAATCTTTCCACATTATTGGATTTCCGGTATAAAAAAATTTATAAAGCTCAGAACGGTGAGCCGGGCGGCAATTCACTTAAAGACGGTAAAAGCGGTAAAGATATTATAATAAAAGTTCCTGTCGGTACAATAATTAAAAATACTTCAACCAGTAAAGTTATTGCCGATCTTGATGAGGATGAAAAAAAAATAGTAATAGTAAAAGGCGGGAAAGGCGGGAAAGGAAACAGCAATTTCGCCACACCGACCAACCAGACTCCACGGTTTGCCGAAAATGGAAAACCGGGAGAACAAAATAAAATTATCTTAGAGCTTAAATTAATTGCCGATGTCGGATTAGTTGGTTTTCCAAATGCAGGAAAGTCAACATTAATTTCTGTAATATCTTCAGCAAAACCAAAAATTGCAGATTATCCTTTTACAACATTAGAACCGGTTCTCGGTATCGTTAAGTATAAAGATTATCAAAGCTTTACTATTGCAGACATCCCCGGAATTATTGAAGGAGCTCATGAAGGGAAAGGGCTCGGGCATAAATTTTTAAGACATATTGAGAGGACAAAAATACTCTTATTTTTAATCGATATTACTTCGGAAGATTACCAGAAAACTTTTGATATATTAAATAATGAATTAAGTAATTACAGTAAAGTCCTATCAGGGAAAAAGAAAATCGTTGCAATTTCGAAAGCGGATTTGGTAGAAGAAGAAAAATTGAAGAAAATCTCTAAGAAAAAAATAAAAAATTCAGATTTGCCTTTACTTGTTTTTTCATCAGCTACAAAATTAGGATTGGAAGGATTGCTCGATTATCTCTGGAATAATTTACATTGATATAAAATGATCCAGAAACCAGCCTCTGAATCTATAACATTTAAATAATTCGGGAAGTTAAATTGTTGAAATAAGTAAAAAATTACTTTAGTTTTGGGTATAATCAATTAACCCAAAAAGGGGCTATATGTTAAAACTAAATCATTTGAATTATTATAGATTGCCATGGAATTTAACCGATAATGCAATTTCATGGTTAGAACCAACAGCTAAATGTAATCTATACTGTGACGGATGTTACCGCAAGAATGAAAACACTCATAAAACTTTGGACGTTGTAAACCAGGAACTTGATGTTTTTACAAGCTTGCGTAAATGTGATGGTGTATCGATAGCCGGAGGCGATCCCTTAACTCATCCTGATGTAATTGACATTGTAAAATCGGTAAAAGAAAGAGGTTTAAAACCAATTATAAATACTAACGGTTTAGCATTAACCAAGGAACTTCTTAGGGAGCTAAAAAAAGCCGGTGTTTATGGTTTTACTTTCCATATTGACAGTAAACAGACCCGCCCTCACTGGAAAGGTAAAAATGAACTGGAATTAAACGAACTTCGCTACCACTATGCCAGTATGCTGGCAGAAACAAAAAATATTTCATGTGCATTTAACTCTACTGTTCATGAAGATACTATGCATTATGTTCCGGAACTTGTTAAATGGGCGCAAAAAAATATTGATAAAGTTCAGGTTATGGTATTTATCTTATATAGAGCTGTAAATAATCAGAAAGTCGACTTTTATTTAGGCCCGAAAAAAATTGATATGAATGAGCTTGTTTATAATGAAGAGGTTGAAGAAAGAACCGATATTCAGGCTGATGAGATTGTTGAAATTATTAGAACCAAATACCCTGATTTTGATCCCTGTGCTTATTTAAATGGTTCGGAAAAACCGGATTCATTCAAATGGCTCTTAACGGGGAGGCTGGGGAATAAAGATAAGATTTACGGTTATATGGGGAAAAAATCGATGGAAATCATACAAACCATGCACCATGTTTTGTATGACAAGTATCTCGCATATTCGGCTCCAAGAATGACTAGAAAAGGTAAATCGATGCTTTTACTTTCCCCTTTTGATAAAGGTTTGAGAAAGACTTTTACTAAATTCTTTAAAAATCCCTTAAACATTTTCAAAAGGCTTCATTATCAATCTATAATGATAATACAGCCGGTTGATTTCCTGGAAGACGGGCGGCAGAACATGTGCGACGGATGTCCGGATATAACGGTTTGGAACGGGAAATTAGTATGGTCTTGCAGGATGGAAGAACAATTAAAGTACGGGCATAATATAAAAAGCTATCCTAAAAATTTCATGAATTAAATTTTTCGGAGATGATATCTTATCTAAGAGATATCATCTCGTTTTCAGCACAAATCTTCAAGTAAATCTAAAATATCACCCACGCCAATTTCTTTTGAAATTTAGGGTTATTCTTCATATATTTACTAGCTCGAATTGATTATGGCGGGGTAGCTCAGTTGGTTAGAGCAGTGGAATCATAATCCACGTGTCGGGGGTTCGAATCCCTCCCCCGCTACAAAGGATGGATGAATGGTTGAATGAAGTCAATTGTTTTTTTGATTTTATTTCTACAATTTTCCATTCAAACTTAGTTTTTTTATTTTAAATTAGGAGCTGAAGATGTATTTTCTTTTGATTGCAATTATTTCAATTGTAGCAATACTTTTAATGGTTATTGTTCTGCTTCAATCAAGCAAGGGCGGCGGACTGGCAGGAACTTTCGGCGGCGCTGGAAATATGGGTTCCATGTTTGGAACAAGAAGAACAGCAGACTTTTTAAGCAAAGCTACCTGGTGGTTAGGCGGTATTCTTGCTTTTCTTTCAATTATTGCCAATCTCTTCTTTTTACCCGGCAGCTCTACATCCGAACAAAGGCAAAGCATAATACAGCAGTCAGGAAGACAGAATATCCCGGCACAATCAACATTGCCGCAAACCCAGGCGCCACCGACTCAGCAAGCTCCACCTCCCGGTACAACACCAGGAAAATAATAAATAAAGACAAAGTATAAAGTAAAAAGTTCATTATTCTTTTTACTTTATACTTTAACCTTTTTACTTGTTTTATTCCCAATCAGCTAGAATTTTTACAATATCGTCCTGAATTCTTCTATAATAATTTTCACCCCGGTGATTAAAATCGAAGAATATACTAAGTATTAATTCATCATTGCTTTTTGTTGTAAGATAACCAGATAATGAACAAACGCCTTTTAATGTTCCGGTTTTACCGTGAAAATTATTTTCGGCAAAAGTGTTATTTAACCGATTTCTTAAAGTGCCGTCTACTCCCGCAATACTCAGCGAGTTATAAAAATCTTTAAAGTTAACAAGATCGAAATACATTTTCTCTAAAAGTCCCACAATTGCGCCAGGCGTAACCTGGTCGAATCTTGAGATGCCTGAACCATCTACAACGGCAGTTCCATCGGAATAGATCCCGTTATCTGCAATAAAACTTAGAATAGCCTGGGTTGAATAGAACGAATTCCCCTGGTTCCCGCTGGCAACTGCACCAATTGTCTTGAATAAACATTCGGCTAAAAAATTATCGCTGTGTTTATTTATAAGCCTGATTAAATCTTTTAATAGAATTTTTGATTCAGCTAAATTAATGGTATTCGAACGTGCAACTCCTTTCATTGCTATTCCTTTTACTTCGATTCCATTTTCTTTTAATTTATCCTTCAGAATTATTGCTGCATTTAAAGGCGGGTTCTTTACATAAGCAATATATCTTCTTTTATACCTTCCCCTCTTCCGGTAAACGATAGTCCTGTTCCTGTCAACTACAAGAGCAGAAATCGGCGGTAGCTTCACGTTTGCTTTTTCATCCCGTATCCAATCATCCCTAGTATAGACTTCATCAAAATAAGAATCATCACCTACTATATTCCCGGTAACTTTATTTATTCCTTTTTTTCTTAACTCCATTGCCATTGTATCGATATCTTCGGATGTTAAAACCGAGTTGCCGAAACCTTTTATAAAAAGATCACCTTCAACTACACCATCTTTTATATCCTTATCAGTTGTTAAGATAGCTGTTTTAATAGGATAATTTCCGCCCATTAATGATAAAGCAGTAGCGGTAGTAAAAAGTTTTGTATTAGAGGCAGGTATCATTGAATGTGTATAATTCAACTGGTAGATTGTATCTTCCGTTAAAGGATTAAAGATAAGAATTCCAGCTATTGTCCCTTTAGGAAGTTCGTTAATAAGATTTTCTATCTTATTTTGAATAACTTCCTTGGAAGTGGGAAAAGAGATTGAAGAAATAAATAATACTAATAAAAAACTTTTTTTAATCATTCGTTACTATACCTGATGCATGTATATAAAACTTTTGGGGAAAAAGAAATAATGAAATTTTAATTCACGAAATTTATAAATAAAAAAATCTCATGTTACCCCAAATAATTATAAGACATAGTTAAAAAATTGAAAAACATTCTACTTATATAATCGATAAATTTACAAATCATTTTATTTTAATGATAAATTAGAATAAGTTAACGGACATTATAAATTTTATTTGGGAAATAAATTTAAAATCATTGCCAAATATAAAATTTATATAAATAAATAAAAGTCGAACCACCGGGTATCGAAGAAAATTTTAATTCACCCAGGGAAAATTATGGCGAAAAAGAAAACACTCCTCAAAGCATATGAAAATTTGGAATTCATAAATTCATCTGAAGGCAGGATTATTCGAATGCTGTCCGAATTTCTTTATCCGCAAAGCATGTTTAGAAAACATAAAATTATTGATACAATTGTTTTTTTCGGTTCTGCGCGGTTAAAATCAAGACAGGAAGCAGTAAAAGAATATAACAAGTTCAAAACAATAAATCCGAAAACCAAAGACAAATTAGCCGAAGAACTAAGAATCGCACAGCATTTTGTAAATATGTCCAGGTATTATGAAGATGCTGTAGAACTTTCAAGGAGATTGACAGAATGGTCGATAAATCTTGAAACGTATGCAAACCGCTTTATAGTATGCACAGGCGGCGGACCCGGCATTATGGAAGCAGCTAACAAAGGTGCTAAACAGGCAGGCGGTTATTCGGTTGGATTGAATATAAGTATTCCATTTGAACAGTCTATAAATAAATTTGCAACTCCCGATCTAAGCTTCGAATTTCATTATTTTTTTATGAGAAAATTCTGGTTTGCTTACCTGGCCAAATGTCTGGTTGTTTTTCCCGGCGGATTCGGCACAATGGATGAATTTTTTGAAATTCTTACATTAAACCAGACAGGAAAAATTAAAAAGAAAATGCTCTTGATTGTTTACGATGAAAAGTACTGGAAATCTATAGTGAATTTTGACGGCCTTGTGCAGAACAACGTAATTAGTGCAAAAGATCTAAACTATTTTACATTTTGCAGTTCTGTTACTGAAGCTTTCAATACAATTACGAGACATTTTGAGAAACATTATCTTACCCCGATTGAGAAGAAGAGAGAAGAACCTAAAGTTGATTTAAAATAAAAAAAGCTGTCAACAGACAGCTTTTAAATTATTCCATATTATCGGTTCGATGAGCTCTACGAGCAGCTTTCATCTTTTCCATTCTCTTCTTTATTGAAGGTTTTACAAAGAATGTTCTCTTTTTAAATTCTTTAAGAATCCCGGAGCGTTCATATTTTTTCTTAAATCTTTTTAGAGCTTTATCAATCGATTCGTTCTCGCCGACGTTAATACCAACCAAATTTATTCACCTCACTTTATTGGTTTTATGCCAGAAGGCAGATTTTAATTAAGATAATGATTCGATTAATTTTTTATAACCATTCTTTTGAAATTCAACTGCAATTGATTTTTGTCCGCTTGACATCACTTCTTTGGAAACAACTTTACCAAAATCATCCCAGTTCTGATGATAAATTGATTCTCCTACCGAGTAGGATTTTTGCGGAGAATAAACAGTACAGTCTTCATTTTCGATTCCTTCCAGGGAAGGTTTATTATCTTTTACATCTTCGGTAAGGTCTATCATCATGGTCTGTTTACATTTTTTACATTTAGCCCATCTTTTGCTGCTTTCTTCTACAACCGATACCTCGTTTGCCAATTCCATTTTAGTAACCGTATTACAAAAGCTGCAAAAAGCTTCTATATTTTTAACTCTTGCCATGGCAGTACCTTCTTTACATTTTACTTAACTAACAAATATATCAAAGAAGAAATGGATAATCAAGAAGTATCATTTCTCTTTACTAGGTGGCGTTATAACTAAAACAGGACGTTTTGCATAGCGAATTACCTTTTCCGCAACACTTCCCAATAAAGTGTGCAGTAACCCGGTTCTGCCATGCGTAGCTATAACAATCAAATCGACATTTTTTTCTTCTGCATATTTATTTATTTCAATATAATCCAATCCCTTCCGCAAAATAGGCTCTAAATTCAAGTTTTCAGCATCGACATTTTTTTTCACCTTTTCAGCAGTTTTTTCCAAAGATTTTTTAGCTTCTTCCTCCAATGATTTTATAATTTTTTCTTCTGAAAGATCAGGGATCTTATTGCCAGAATAGGGGGCGTTTTCTCCAATACATAAAGCAGATGAATTTTAGCATTGTATTGCTTTGCAATATCGGCTGCATATGATGCTGCCGTTAATGAAAGATTACTAAAATCGGTCGGAAGAAGGATATTTTTTATATTAAACATTTTTATCACCAATTAAAGTTAGGGATTTGTAAGGTCACTACCAATGTTACTTGCTCCTTGTTTTATTTAAAGAAAAACCAATCCGTTCAAAATAGTTATATCGGAATTATCAATTTCATGAACAAACCCGTTTATTACTACATACTTAACTTCATTATTCTTTTTAATAACCAGGTTAGGTAAACTTTCCAATTCAATCTTCATATTATTTGGAGGTGAATTTTTAACCCAGATGTTTACAGGCAGATTAGTATAAGTCTTATTATAATTTTGTGAATTTAAGATTACATCCGTATAACCAAGTTTGTAAAGATAACTCAGATCGAATTTTTCAATCTCTTTAATCGACTTGAATTCCTTTGCATAAATTTTCCCGGGTTCAACTTCATATCCTGAGAAATCAAAATCATTATAACCGAAATAGGTAGATAAATCTCCGATATCTTCTATAGATGATCTAAAATAAAAATTTTTTTTATCAAAAGAACTTATTTCTTCCTGGTTTATTCCAATATCAATTTTATAAACTGCTCTTGCGCTTCTGCATTCCAAGTTTCTTAAAATAGTACTAAATATAAATTCACCATTAAAAGGAATTTCATTATAAACGGCCTGCTTCTGCTGTTTATAACTTCCATTTGCAATGCTTTTAAATGAAGATAACAGTGCAATAAAATTCAGCTTTCTTAAAAATAGTTTTTCAGAATCGCTCTTCCACCCGCCGGATTCTATCAATACCGTACTTGTCCCCCATTTTTGGAAATTATCACCAAATGCCCTTGGTTCAAAATCATCCGGGTACTTTGCAATATGACCGGGAATATACCTGGACATAATTTCATAAATTTCCGCAATTAGTTTTATTGCATTTTTTCTAACCTGGTTTACTGATTTTTTATAATTCACAGGGGGAGCCAAAAAAGAAAGTGCAGCTGTATTGGGACTCCTTCCCACAGAATATTTTGTATTCTGATCATGGAGATTAAAACCAAAATCGGGTTTTATATTTTCAAATGTTCTCCTTAAAATTTTCCCTTCAGGTGTTTGCTGACGAATTGCATCCCTATTTATATCGATATCATAAGCATTCCTTCTCTCAAATACTTCCGCACCATCCGGGTTAACCATAGGCATAAAGTAAAGCGTTAGATTTTTCAATATTTTTTTCTTTGTCTTTTCAAATTTACCTTTGGTGCTAAAAAAATTAAAGATATCAAAAATTGCCATTGTCGCCGTAGATTCATCACCATGCATTTGAGACCATAAAAAAATTTTTTTATTCCCGCTGCCTAGTGAAATCAGAAAGATATCCCTTCCTTCAGTTGACGAACCTGCTTTATTTACGCTGAAAATATTCATATTTTTTAATTTATTAATCAGAAGAATGATATCTGAATGTTTAAATCTTTTAGAAGTTAATTTTTCTTCCTTATAGTCGGAATAGCAATAGTAAAGATGATTTGCAAAATCAAATTCTTGTGACATTAATTTTTGTACTCATTAATATATGAATAAAAAATATTCGGCAATTTGATTCAAATTTAATTATAAGTTACTTTATTTACTAAAGGATATAAACAGTATATATGCCTGTCACCAATAAGTAGAGTTATACTTTTAGCGTGATTGGATATAGATGAAAGTAAGGAGTTCATTACATGTCTACAAACACATTAAAAATTGGCTCGAAAATTCCGTATTTTAAATTAAAAGGAATTGATGAACAGGAATACAGCCTGGATACTTTTGCAAATAAAGAGATACTTGTTGTAATTTTCAGTTGTAATCATTGCCCTTATGTTCAAGCTTACGAAAACAGGATAAAGGAAATTCAATCTGATTTTCGTGAAAAAAGCATGGCAGTTATAGCAGTAAATTCAAATGATGATTCACAGTATGCGGATGATTCTTTTGAAAATATGAAAAAAAGGGGGCGTGAAAAAGGATTTAATTTCCCTTACCTCCGGGATGAAGATCAAACTTTAGCCAAAGCATTCGATGCATCACATACCCCGGAAATTTTTCTTTTTGATAAAGAAAGAAAATTAGTATATCATGGAAAAATCGATGATAACTGGAAAGACGTAAAAGCCGTAAAAAATCAATACCTCCGTGATGCAATTTTAGAATTAATTCAAGGTGAAGAAATTTCGGTTCCTGAAACATATTCTATCGGGTGCACGATAAAGTGGAGGTAGGGGCATTGCGGATTTCGGATTGCTTAGAATGTTCAGATTGTTCTAATGCAGTCCCCATTCTTTCTTCAAAATCATTTAATAATTTTAATGGCTGGGGAGAAATTGCGAAACAATAAAGGGGATATAAACGGGAGAAAGTTTTAATTGTTTCAGTTAAAAATCCAGGATCGAAAACAATCTTCTCCTTTTTTAATAATGACTTTTGTAAAAGAATATATTTCACTTTTCCAAAAATATCAAAATCCTCGTCAGCATTAAATCTTTCAGACAGCAGCTCTGATTCTTTTTTAAAAGAATAAAGACTGAATTGTCCATTCAATTTATATTGTTTAAAAGATTTTAATATTTCTGCCCGGCTTGTTTTTAAATTTTGGTTAAAATAAAGATTATCATCTATACTGTTATTAAGAAAAACGCCGTATTCTATTCCCTTTTTATCAATATAAACATAAAATTCGCTATCCATCTTGAACCTGCCGAAATGAATTAGAAAATAATTTTTATAAGGTTTTCCTTTTGAAAAACGCATGTCATTATTTATACGCATTAAAGTTTTATTGTACTTAGGTTCCGTTCTAATTGAAGGATTTAAATAATTAAAGAATTGGCTGATTGAATTAACGAATGATCAGGAAGGATTTACATTATATTTATCATATGCTGAACGGTTAGCATTAAACCAGCTGACATTGTTGTTTTTTCCAAGATCAATAAGGAATTTAAAAGTATGCTTTGAATAGCCTATAAATTGCGAGGTCAGATTTTTATCAAGAGATGTATTAATATGCATTAATACATTAAGCCCAAACTAATTGACAGGAACACACCGCCAAAATTAGTTTTAGGTCTTCCGTAAAGGCTTTCAACACCTTCGTTGAACAAATGGATAAAATAATATCTTATATTTAAACCTATAAGACTTTTTTTATCGGTTCCAAAATTTGCTCCGAACCCCACATAGCTGCCGAAAGCATAATTTGCATGCGCACTTCCAAAGGCATTAAAAAATTCTTTTTCGTATGGGGAAGTGAGTACAATAGTTGGTCCGGCTCCTAGATTAATATAAGGTCTCAAATTATCGTAAATAGCATTTTCAAACAACCTGTATTGAACGCCAATATTTACCGGAAGAAGAAAAATTCTATTCTTTTTACCGAAAGTGTATGTATTCCCGTAAATATCCACATATTCGAATTCCTTTTCATCTTTAGCTTCTGAAACAGAAAAATCAACAAAAGCAGTTATTTCCTGGTTTATTTGATGATGATAAAAAGCACCTATCCCAAATCCTCCTTCACTGAATAAAATATCAGCACCATATGCATTATCGGGAAAGGTCATCGGGGCTTTTTCCGGTACCAGTTCCCCTATTTCCTGAGCATTTACATTAAAATATGTAATTATTAAAATTGCTAAAGAAAAAATTATTGTTTTCATAGTGTTTCCACTTTTGAAGGTTAATTTAATTATCTTTAACTTATTTTCAATACATTTATTTTACCAAAACTTAAGTTAATATTCAATAATAAAAGGTATTTATGCCAAGAAATCTTGAACTAAAAGTATCGTGCAATTCTTTTGCTAAAATTAAAAAGCTCTTAAATGAAATTAAAGCCGACTATAAAGGAGAATTAATTCAGAAAGATGTCTATTTTCAAATAGATAAAGGCCTGCTAAAATTAAGAATAGAAAATGGTGAACAATACTTAATAAAATACCTTAGGGATGAGACAGGCAAAGATCGATGGTCAGATTTTCAAATCCTAAAATTTTCCGAGGGGGATGCTGAGAATGTTTTAAAGAAGATATTTAAAGTTGAAACGATCGTGGAAAAAAATAGACTCTTATATATTTACAATAATACACGGGTTCATTTGGATAAAGTTAAAGGTTTAGGAAAATTTTTAGAGCTTGAGACACTAGTATTAAACGGGCTTGAAGATGCCAAAAAAAGATATAGTGATATAATAAGTAAACTGGAACTCGATTTGAAGCATCAATTAAAAAATTCTTACAAAATTTTGGCAGAAGAAAATAAAAGATGATCTTAACAAAATCTAAAATTGATACTGTCGATTTAGAACAAAGAATAGATGACATTGTAAAAAACGGTCAATTGAATAAACTGCTATTAATTGTTCCTACAAATAGAAAAATGCGTTCTTTAAAGAAAGAAATAATTTCTCATTCTCCGGGGAGGGCAGCCGGTAAAATAAACCTGGAAACTATCGGCACTTTTGTATTAAACTTATTTTTCTGTGATCCTTCAAATGGAAAATCAGGCCAGCAGAGAATGAGAATGTTAAGCGATGCTGCTTCTTCAGTTTTACTTAAGCAAAGCATCCAGGCGTGTAATTTAAATTATTTTGAAAAAGATAAAGATGTTCCCCCAGGCACTCTCGATAGAATAAAGAATGTTATTTCGGAATATAAAAAGAATGGAATAACACCGGCTAAGCTGCTCCAGGAATCTTCTTCTCTTGAAGGAACTGAAAAAATAAAAGCAGAAGATATCGCAGGTATTTTTGAAAAATACCTGCAGAAGTGCAATGAACTTCAAGTAAAAGAGATCGGCGACATTTACCAGGAATTAATTCAATTACCTGGTAGTGAGTTCAGTAAAAGATTTAGAGAGCTTTATCCTGAAGTTGAGCTGGTTGTAATTAATGGTTTTGATGAATTTACCATGCCCGAAATTGAAATAATTAATTACACCGCAGGTTCAGGTGAACCGGAATTGTTTCTTCAATTCGATTATTATAATTACAATAACTTGATTTTTTCCCATCTCGACAAATGTTACAATGCCCTTGTTTCCAGGGGGTTCAAATCTGTTACCGATAAATCTCTAGCTGAATTAGATAAATTTCAAAATATGATAAGGAAAAATCTATTTAAGAAAAAACCTTCCGGTTTAACCGGCAACTTAAGACTTTCTATAAATAAAATCACGGCGCAAAGCAGAGAAAAAGAGATAGAAATAATTGCAAAAGAGATAAAAGATCTCATAACAGGTAGCGGAGTTGAGCCCAATCAAATTTGTGTTGTGTTTAATCTCATCCATAAATATTCTCCATTTATAAGAGATATTTTTTCAACATACGGACTGCCTTTCAACCTGACGGATCGTTATTCCCTTAGTACTTCCGCCGCAGTAATATCAATAATTAATTTCCTGGAAATTTTGGAGAATGATTTCTATTATAAAAATATTTTCAGGGCTCTAAGCACAGGTTACTTAAAAACGGGAAATATCGACCTCTCTAATCTACTGCATGCTTCTGCTAGTTTAAAAGTTATTTCAGGATTAAAAAACTGGATCGACAGTTTAAAAGAGGGATCAATCAACAGGAAGACTTTGAAGAAGAAGGAAATTCATCTCTTAATAAAGAAATCTACAAGAAAGCACTGGAAGATATTCTGAAACTGGAAGAGCAGCTAGAACCCTTCAATAAAAGAATGACATTAAAAGAGTTTGAAAATAAATTTCTTGATTTAATTTTCTCTCTCGGCCTTCACAAAAAAATAATCAATAACGGCCGATCTGACTTTAAAAGCGGAAATGAAACTGTCGAAAAAAATATTAAAGCAGTTACTGTTTTTATAGAAACAATTAAAGAGATTTTAAATTTATTTGAACTTGAATATCCGGGGAATGAAAAATTTAATCTCAAATTCTTTTTAAATAATATCAGGACAGCTGTTTCTTCCACACGTTATAATATAAAAGAAAAGTCCAGCTACGGGATCCAGGTAACTACTTTAAATGAAATACGCGGATTGAAGTTCGATTACCTGTTTATTGCCGGGCTATGTGACGGGGATTTGCCTACACGTTATACTCCAGAAATATTCTTTTCCGGGTCTTTTGTTAAAAATGAACTCAAACACCAAACTGAAGAAAGATATCATTTCTATCAATCGCTTTGTTCAGTTAATAAAGGACTTTATCTTACATACCCGATCCAAGATGATAGACAGGAGCTAGTCGAATCAAATTTCTTAAAAGAATTTACAAAATATTTTCCAATTATTAATAAAAACGAAAACGATTATTTATCTTCCATTTATTCAAAAGAAGAACTGTTGAAATTCATTGGAAGAGCTTCCATAAGTGAAGAGTGGGAAGAGATTAAAAGGATTGAAGAAAATATAAGTGATAATACAATTCATATTGATAGGATAAAAAAATCTATTAACGTAGATCAATTAAGGATAAATGAACCATTTGGAGATTCTAAATATACAGGGAATATTTACGGCGAGCTTTCGGAATATGCAAAAGAAAATCTCAATCATTATAAAGATAAAGAATATTCAATATCTCAACTGGAAACCTATGCTAAATGTCCTTATAAATATTTTGCCGAAAGGGTTTTAAAACTTAAACCGCTGGAAGAACCTTCGGAAGAAATTGAAGCGCTGGAAATGGGAAGCCTGCTGCATAATATACTTTATGAATTTTATAAAACGATCAAACAAAAAGGGATTGTGATTTCCAAAGCTTCCCCGGATCAATTTATTGCAGCTCAAGATATTTTATTTAAAATAGCTGAGGTTAAGATTGAAGAAGGAAATTTTAATTCACCCCTTACATTTTATGAAAAGGAAAAAATATTAGGAATTAACGGCAAAAGGGAAAATTCACTTCTC
Source organism: uncultured Ignavibacteria bacterium (assembly GCA_963739895.1). GTDB lineage: Bacteria > Bacteroidota > Ignavibacteria > Ignavibacteriales > Ignavibacteriaceae > CAVQBP01. The sequence goes on from CAVUCR010000017.1 coordinate 91,791, forward strand.
TATTTATTTTTAAAGACCGAAAAAGAAAAAAATGAAAATTTTTTACCTGAATTTTTCGAAGCTGCTTTCGGAAGCTTATCAAGCAGGCAAAGAGAATTCCAAAAAGAAAGAGAAATTTCGTTAACTGAATTAAAAGCAGGCGATGTGAAAGTCCGGGGCAAAATTGATAGGATAGATATAAACAAAACGGAAAAAACATTTGAAGTAGTAGACTATAAATTAAGCGGTAAGAAACCTAAAAGAGATGAACTGTATGAAGGATTGTCGCTTCAGCTTCCTCTTTATATGTATGCAGCCAAAGAATTAATTAATGCACAGCTAAATAGCGATTTTAAGCCTGATATTCCTAAAATATATTCTTTAAAATTCAAGGACGGAGAATTCGGAAAAATTCCAGTAAATATAGGCATAAAGAAGAATAGTCCGCAAAATGAAAAAGATGCGGCAATTAATAACCTTATAAAAGAATGTTTGGAATCAGTAGAAAAGTTTGTTAATGAAATCAGCCGGGGAAAGTTTAATTTAACCACGCTTAAAGATCCCGGAAATAAAGTATGCAAATACTGCAGCTTTAAATCTATCTGCAGGATTCAGGAAATAAGTTAGTCAATCCAAACTTGATTCAACTCAAAGGCTTTTTTAATGAATTGAATATTTATATAGAAAATTCCATTTTGTTTTTAAAAATAACAACAATAAAATGTTTCCTTTCAAAATTGCTGCTTTTCTCTTTCTATTCAGCTTTTCAGTCTTTTCTCAAAATTTTGAAAAAATAGAAAAGGAAAATATTCAAAAAGTAAATTCCCTTTTAAAAATTAACTATCCCGGTGATTCCACGATTGATATTAAGTATTATAAGTTAAATCTTAAGGTTACTTATAGCCCGAACTATTTAACAGGTTCCGTAACGATAAAAGCCGCACCTGCTCATAATCCTTTAAATTCTTTCTTTTTGGATTTGCAGGACCCTATGTCAGTTGATTCAATTTTATCGGAAGGTGAGAAACTCCCATATTCACATGCAAATGCAAAATTGAATATCATACTTAACAAAACCTATAATCCTAATGATATTTTTGAGATAGAGATATATTATCAAGGAGTGCCGGGAGCCAGCGGGTTTGGAAGCTTCGAATTTCAAACGCATGGGAATAATGAACCGGTAATATGGACTTTGAGTCAACCTTACGGATCAAGTGATTGGTTTCCCTGCAAAGATACTCCGGCTGATAAAGCCGACTCTTCGGATGTTTGGGTAACTGTCGGTAATAATCTTTATGGTGTTTCAAATGGTGATTTAATTGGAATAGTTAAAAACCCTGATAATACTTCTACTTATAAATGGTCAAATAAATATCCTATTGCACAATATTTAATCTCTCTTGCAATATCCGACTATACTATCTATAAAAATTATTTTAAGTATAGCGAAAATGATTCAATGCCGGTTATCAATTACATTTTTCCTGAAAACCTTGCAAGCTATAAAGCCAATTTGGATAAGGTACCTAATATGCTGCGTGTAACATCAGATTATTTTGGTTTATACCCGTTTATAAAGGAAAAATACGGGAATGCTGAAATGGGCTGGAAAGGCGGCGGCGGAATGGAACACCAGACTGTCTCTTCGATGAGCAATTTTTCAGAAACTGTTCTCGTTCATGAGCTGGTTCACCAGTGGTTCGGTGATAAGATTACCTGCAGGGATTGGCAGGATATCTGGCTTAATGAAGGATTTGCTACTTATGGCGAAATGCTGTATGCACAAAAAGTTTATGGAGATTCCGCTTATAGTGATTTTGTTACTTTAGAAATGGCAAGAGCTAAAAATGCAATAGGTTCTATTTATGTGCAGGATATCAGCTCTATTCCTGAAATTTTTAACGGCAACAGGTCTTACTCAAAAGGCGGAGTTGTACTGCATATGCTGAGGGGAATTGTCGGTGATTCTATTTTCTTTAAAATTTTGAAAACATATTCAAATGATCCCCTTGTTGCTTACGGTACTGCTGTGACAGCTGATTTTCAAAGAGATGCTGAAGCTGTTTACGGTGAAAACCTCGAATATTTTTTTAACGAATGGATTTATGGTTCCGGCTATCCCAAATATAAAGTTGATTGGAACGCAGTTCAATTGAACAATAACAATTACGAAATAACGGCAAATATCGGCCAGACAATTAATTCATATCCTTCTTTTTTTACAATGCCGGTTCAAATAAAAATTTCTACCTCTGCCGGAGATACTTTACTTTCTTTTTTTAATGATCAGCAAATCCAGCAGGTAAAATTTTTAGTAAAAGGAAAGCCTTCTTCAATAACTTTAGATCCCAACAGCTGGATATTGAAAGATGCAATTACATTTGCAGAGAACAGTAATCTTACAAATCCCATTAAATTTGAACTTGAACAGAATTATCCTAATCCGATGAATCCATTCAATCCGACCACAACGATTGAATACCAGGTTCCGGAACTCGGGACTGTTTATAATATTCCCGTTAAACTAATAGTTTATGATATACTTGGAAATGAAGTCGCTGTATTAGTTAATGAAGCTCAACCGCCGGGTAAACATAAAGTTGTATTTAACGCAAACGGACTTGCTAGCGGTGTCTACCTTTACAGCTTACAAGCCGGATCCCTAGTTAGAACAAAAAAACTTGTTCTTTTAAAATAAATCTTATCTTACAAGAAAAATCATAGTGAGAATTCAATTTTGGCATAGAAATACTCCTTTATTATAAATCACATCAAAAATGAAAGCTTCATCTCTTTATTTTCAGCTTTTGGGGGAGCTTCTTTAATATCAGTATATTTCTTTATACAAATCCGCATTCTTTTTTTAATAATTAATTTTATTTTGTTATAAAATGACCTTTGTTTACCAATTCATCTTGACAAGTAGATTAATATTTTTTAATTTTCCATTTGCCACTGCTGATTAAGCTGTGGCAATTTTTTTTGTCAAAAACAATTCGAGTATATAATTATGCCAGAAGCAAATTTTGTTTATTTAACCAAAGAACGATTAGTAGAACTTGAGAAAGAACTTCAAGAATTAAAAACAAGCGGCAGAAAAGAGATAGCTGCAAAAATTGCAGAAGCCCGTGCTCATGGGGATCTTTCCGAGAACGCCGAATATGATGCGGCAAAAGAAGAGCAAGGTTTGTTTGAACTAAGAATAAGTAAACTGGAAAATATCCTTTCCAGGGCAAGGATTATTGATCCGTCTCAATTTCCTGACGGCAAAGTTCATATCCTGTCTAAAGTAAAAATAAAAAACTTAAAAACTCAGAAAATTTTTAATTATTTATTGGTTTCCCCGGAAGAAGCCGATTTCCAGGCAGGGAAAATTTCGATTACTTCCCCGGTTGGACAAGGTTTGCTGGGGGCCGAAAGCGGTGACAAGGTTAATGTTACAGCACCGGCCGGTTTACTCGAATTTGAAATTCTAGCAATAGAATAGTTTCACATGTATATAGCAGAATATTTCATATTTAGTTTTAAAAATTGCAGCTTAATCCGGACCTGCGATAAAATTAATATCTAAATTTCTATTTTATTTAAGGCAAAATCTTATAAGTGTCAGACGAATCTTATATTAAATTAGCAATTGAAATAGCAAAAAAAGGAATTGGATCTGTAAGCCCCAATCCGTTAGTCGGCTGCGTAATTGTAAAAAACGATAGAATAATTTCTGCCGGGTATCATGAAAAATTTGGTGAAAATCATGCAGAAATAAATGCTATTGAAAAGGCTAAAGAAAGCCTGGAAGGGGCCACACTTTATACAAATTTAGAACCCTGCAGCCATCACGGTAAAACCCCGCCATGTGTTAACAAAATAATAGAGAAAAAAATTAAAAAAGTTGTTGTCGGTACCAATGATATGAACCCATTGGTAAGCGGCAACGGGATTAGAAAATTAAAATCGGCCGGTATTGATGTTAAAGTTGGGGTAATGGAAAATGAATGTATTGAACTAAACAGGTTTTTTTTCAAATATATAACTGAAAAAATTCCATATATTACTTTAAAAGCAGCCCAGACTCTGGACGGAAGAATTGCAGATAAATCAGGAGATTCTAAATGGATATCTTCCCTGGATTCGAGAAAATATGTTCATCAACTTAGAGCCTGTTATGATGCTGTGCTAATCGGGTATGGTACTGTTAAGAAGGATGATCCGAAACTCACCGTAAGGCTTGTCGAAGGGAGAAATCCGATGAGAATAATTTTAGATACTAACCTGGATTTAAATAATAAATTTAAATTCCTTTTAAATAATAAAGATCGAAAACTCATCATTGTAACTTCCCAAAAAAATGCTGAGAAAAAAAGCAGGATAAAAAAAATATTATCCCATAATGCCGAAATTATTTATGTAAAAGAAGATGCGAACGGAAAATTGAATTTGAAAAGCGTTCTAAAGGAACTAGCAAAAATTAATATTTCATCTATCCTGGTTGAAGGCGGAAAAGAAGTCTATACATCTTTTATCAAGAAGAATTTGTTTGATGATATAATGCTCTTTGTTACTCCGAAATTAATCGGCTGCGGAATTCCTTTATTAGGAAACATAAATAAACAAAATATCAAAAATGCCTTAAAGCTGCGTGTAAGAAATACCGAAAAAATCGGTGATGATTTTTTAATTGAGCTTATTAAGTAAAAATTTTGATGGAACGTAATAAGAAACTTTTATGTAGAGATTTAGCTGCTTTATTATTAATTGATGTGCAGGAAAGAATTCTTGATGTTATGCTTAATAAAGAAGAAGTAGTTAATAATTGTGTAAAGTTGATAAAGGGTTTTAAAATTCTTAATGTACCCATTTTCTTTACCGAACAATATCCGAAAGGTTTAGGCCCTACGTCAAATATATTGCTCAAGGAGCTAGAAGGTTTAAGCGCAATTCAAAAAATGAATTTCAGCTGTTTGGGTGCGGGAAATCTATTTCAAAGTTTAAAAGATAACAATATTAAACAGGTAGTTATAGCAGGGATTGAATCACATGTTTGTGTTCAGCAAACAGTTCTCAATCTCCTGGCAAATAATTTCCAGGTTAATGTTTGTGCTGATGCAACCTCATCAAGAAAAGAAAAAGATTTGAATATTGCTTTGGAAAGAATGAGAAACAACAATGTCGAAATAACATCTGTTGAATCAGTTTTATTTGAGTTGCTGCAGGAAAGCAGGACAGAAGAATTCAAGAAAATTTCTGCAATCATCAAGTGATTGGATGAATGACTGAATGGATGATTCCAAAACATTCATCCAATCAATCATTCAAAGTAAGTGGTCTTACACTGGTTTAATAACCATAAGAACTACAGCTATATAAGGTGCAAGTGTTGCAATTGAACCCCAAACATCCCACTGCTTAGCTAGTTTTCCATATTCATCCCAGTTAAATTCTCCTTCTTTTTGAGCTAGAGCCAGTATCTTCTTCTGAATAGGAACAACTTTTACCATGAATGCAGCCCCTGATACAACAACTAAAATTAATGACCAGAAAACCCACGCTGTAGTAATTAAATTGTAACCACCATGCAAGGCAGCGCCAATTCCAAAAAGAATTATTATCGCAACTCCAGGCATTGTAAAAAACCTGTCGGCTTTTATAATTCCGTCAAAGGTGTCCGCAATTTTTTTCGGATCTTTGGAACGTTCGGCATGCTTTTTCCAGAATGGACCGACTGTTATATTCCCCAAAAAAATAATTGCACCAAAAATATGGATGAGTTTTAAAATTAGATAAACCATATCAACCTTCAATAAAATTAAACAAACTTAATATTATTTTCTTATAAAAAAGATTCTATAATTTTCTTTCGATTAAAATAACATTTACTTATTTCATATCCTTCTTTTACATTATTTAGCTGTTAAAACCGAAACAAGTTTATGGTTCAATGAACCGTCTTTATTAATAACAGGAAAATCACCTTTATAACCCCAGTGGCAGTATGCAATATTATTCTTATTAAAAATTCTGCATATATCTTTATACCAGCATAATGCTGTACTTTGCGGAATATACGGATAAACACCAAATTCACCACAATATAAATGGAGGTTGTTTTCTTTTGCTACCTTAATTGCAGGTTCTATAATTTTTTCTAAGGTATCTTTTGTAAAATAGCCGTTAGCTCCATCTCTCATTGCTTTTACTGCAGCCGGTGAGAGAGTTTTATAAAAAGATGTGTCAACAATCCATCCTGGATAATTAACCGGACCTTTATATTCTCCGATTGCAGTCCATGGTGCTGTATGATGAGTTAGTGCCATAGGCGTATAAAAATGAAAACTCAGAATAATATTTTTATCATCTTTTGGAAACTTTAATTCGGGAAAAGTTTGAGGGATTTGCCACATATCAGAACCAATTATGACAACCCTGTTCGGTTCCTTTTTACGGACAGCTTTTAAGACTTTACTAAATACTTTATTCCAGTCATCCGGATCTTTTGCAGTGGGTTCATTTAAGATTTCATATGCAATCATGCTGTCGGGATATTGATGCAATTCATCAGAAAGCTGCTGCCACATAAGAACCAACTTTTTCTGTTCGGTTTCATTTTTCCATAAAGGGTTTGATGTTTTATTAAAATAAAAAGACCGTATAATATGCAAATCGACAATTACGCTTAAATTATTTTCACCAGCCCATTGTATCGCATTATGAAGCAATTCAAATGCATCTTTATGCTTGTTACCGCTTGAATCCCAAAGCTGTACCTCATCTACAGGAATTCTTACATGATCAAAACCTGCAGAAGCAATAGAATCAAAATCTGCTTTAGTAATATATTCTCTTCTGGCTTCCCCTCTTTTTTCACTTTGCGAGAGCCAATGACTTATATTCACACCTGTTCTAATCTTAAAATTTTCCGGAAATTTATTTTCAGTTTGTGCATAAACTGAGATTATAAAAAGAATTAATATTAATAGTGAAAATTTTATTTTTTTATTAAATACCATTTTGGTCTCTATAAGTTTAAGAATTACAATAACTCCACTTCTTTCTGTAATCTGATATTTCTTGAAGAAGAGCCAATATTTAAAATAAATTTCCCTTTTTCCGCAAACCAGCCTTTTGTTGCCGGGTTCCAAAATGAAAAATCTTTTTTATCCAGTTTAATCTCAACTGTTCTGCTTTCACCGGATTTAAGATCAATTTTCTTAAAACCCTTTAATTCCTTTACCGGGCGAGGCACAGAAGATTTAACATCATGAATATATAGTTGTGCAATTTCTTTTCCTTCTACATTACCTGTGTTTTTTATTGTAAAGCTAACTGTAATAGTATCTTTATTATTAAACTTTTCTTTTGATACTTTAAGATCGCTATATGAAAATGTTGTATAAGATAATCCGTATCCGAATGGAAATAACGGTTCAATATTTCTACTATCGTACCACCTGTAGCCTACAAAAACACCTTCGGTATAATATACATTAAAAACTTTATGTGCCTTTTCCGCATCCCCATTCCAGCCGGTATAAAGTTTTTCACCATCCGGTATATATCCATAACCCGGTGAATCTCTAAATTCTTTTTCAATTGTTATTGGTAACTTACCGGAAGGATTTGTTTTACCTGCAATAATTTCAGCCAAAGCAACATTACCCATTTGACCGCCGTACCAGGCATAAATAATTGCTTTTGCCTTACCGCTCCAAGCTGTCATTCTAATTCCGCTTCCCGATGTTACAATTACAACAGTATTTGGATTATTATTTACACATTTAAGCACCTTATTCTCCTGATCACTCGGCAGTGCAAAAGGTCTGTCCCACCCTTCACTATCATCGGTACCTATATTACAAAGGACTACATCAGCTGATTTTATTTCTGCGGGAGTAGGATTTTCAATGTAATTTAATTTGCTTCCGAATAACTTCTTTAATTCATCAAACATCAGATGTATATCATATCCTTCAACTTCAGCAGAGCCGCCGCCCATTGCTAGTTTTTTAACATAATCACCCGTAATTAAAATATTTTGTACATCCTTGTTAATCGGCAGAATATTACCTTCATTTTTTAAGAGTACAATCCCTTCCCTTGCAGTTTGCAGAGCAACCGATTCATGTTCTCCATACTTATCTAAATATGAAGGATCTTTTTGCCTGCCGTTTAATTTCATTGAGAAATATGTTTTAAGTATACCTTTAACCATATTATCGATATCGGCTACCTTTGTTGCTCCTGCCTTTAAAAGTGAATCAACATCCTTTAATGCAAATGCAGAAGGCATTTCAAGATCCTGACCTGATTTAACAACCTTTTCCCCGTTATATACCGACCACCAATCAGTCACTACCAGCCATTTAAATCCTAATTGTTTTTTTAGAATATCTTTAATAACAAATTCACTTTGACCGCACCATTCGCCATTCAATAAATTATATGAAGTCATTACAGCCCTGGCACCTGCATCAATTCCGGCTTTGAATGCAGGTAGATTTATTTCATGCAATTCTCTTTCACTGATAACAGAGTTATTTCTTCTTCTAAAAAAATCTGTATTGTTTGCAACGAAATGCTTTAGGGTGGCAATGGTTCCGGTACTTTGGACTCCTTCAACATAATTTGCAATCATTCCTGCAGCTAAAAACGGATCTTCCCCAAAATATTCAAAGTTTCTTCCGCATTGAGCCTGACGATAATTATTCATGCCGGGACCTAATAAAATACCAATTCCTCCTGCTCTGCATTCTTCTCCGATTGCTTTCGCATATTTATATGCCAAGTCAGGATTCCATGTTGCAGCTAAAGAGATGGGACAGGGGAAGGCGGTTGACTTTTCCAATTGATACATTGAAAGATCGGCATCTCTAAAAACTTTTCTAATATGCACGCCTTGAGTAGCGTCAGACATGTACACTTCTCCAAGCTTTAATCTCGGAATAGGTCTGATTAGGAAGTTTCTGTCACCTCCTATATATTCAATTTTTTCTTCAGGTGTCATCAATGACAATACCGAATCAGCCATTTTTTCAGATTGTCTATAGGAAAGAGGTTTAAAATCATTTTTATTTTTTATTTGAGTCTGCTCGAAAGAATTGCCGTTAAAAAATAATACGCAGAATATTAAAGATGAAAGAAAAGAACTTTTAAGCATTATCATTCCTCTAATTTTCAGTAATGTTTATAATAAAAGTTAAATAAATAACTTGCATAATTAACTAGTAATTACTTTTAAAAGTTAATCCATAGACAATTTAATAATTAACCGAATTAAATCCTCTCAAGCACTTTTAAATATTTTGCTATAAATAATTTTAATCTATATTATATTTATTTCATTTTCCTGATTCGCACTTCAACACCTTTTGTATCTTTCATTAGATCAACAATTTTTGAAACATCAGTGTCGCCATAGTGATACGGATAAAGTATTTTAGGTAAAAAAGATTTAGCAGCATCTGCAACCATTTCAGGTGTCATTGTGTATGGAAGATTCATTGGTAAAAAAGCAATGTCAATATCTTTTAATTCCTTCATTTCAGGAATATTTTCAGTATCACCGGCTATATATACTTTTTTATCGCCAAAATGAATTACATAACCGCTACCGGCCCCTTTTGGATGGAAAGGTTCTCCATTATCTCTTTTATGAACAATATTATAAGCTGGCACTGCTTCTATTTTAATTCCTTTTACAGTTTGAACATCTCCATTTTTCATAACTGCGCCTCCGGTTATTTTTCCGGTACAGGCTTCTGTAAGTATTACGGCTGTATTTCCAGTACGAATCTGTTTAACCGCTTCAGGATCACAATGATCTCCATGTTCATGCGTTATTAGGATTATATCGGCTTTTGGAAGAATTGAATAATCAGCTAACCTGCTGAAAGGATCAACGTGAATAACCATATCATTAAAATTAAAAATTAATGAAGCATGTCCGATAAAGGTAATTACCAGATTACCATCAGATGTAGCTATTGTATCTTTTTCATACTGCTGCTGTGCGGAAACAGAAATCATCCATAATAAAATAAAAGTAAGTAAGAATATTGCTCTATGCATAATTTCTCCAAAATTTTTAATGATAATTAAAAAAATGTTGCAGTTAAATAATAAAGGATTTTAAATTTATAATATAAATAAAAAAAATACTTTTATTACTTCTCATTTTACTAAGGCGATTGACTATCTTTAAATATCTATAATAAAAAAAGCCCCGGGCAAACCCGGAGCTTTAGATTAGAAATTAAAGATAAGAGATTATACTCCTTCTTTTACTTCAATAATCTCATCCGGTATTAATCCGTGTGCTTCTTTGTGAACTTTTACAGCTGACTCTTTATCAGGTGCTTCGGAAAGGCAGAATACAGTACCGTCTTTTTCGTTATACCAGTATTTAATATATTTTACCCCGTATTGCCCCTGTTTTTCTAGATCTTTTTTATGAGCGTCAGCTACAGCTTCTGCTGTCAACCCATCAACACCTTTATGAATATCCATGAATAGTGCCATATAGAACCTCCTTTTTTTTATTTATTGTATAGATGTTTTTTACATACGAACCACGCAATCCCGCAATAACTTTAACTGCCATTGATAATTCAATCTTATTATTCTTAGTAAAAAAGAAACTATGTGTAAATTTTTATCAAAAAACCGAAATTTACTAATTGGCAAACAGGATATTCGATTAGTTTACATTTTAATAACTAAGCTTAAATAAAAGTTTTAAATGATAGAACAGAAGCTGGTTTATTTCAATAGTAAATAAAAATATTAAGATTTTGTTAAGTGGTTTGTGATATGAATTACTAAATGATCTTATGCAAGACTTTTGGAAGGCTGGAGTAGTGGTATAATGGAATTATTTTTCTGATTTTTCCCATCACTTCGAAATTCCATAATTCCAATAATCAAAAATATTTCTTATACCCAAAACTCTAAATTCTCGTTTTTTACTAGAATAATTTTAACCAGTTAGTTCTTTCCTTCTCTTTGTTTCATCATTTCGTCTTCCCGTTTTTTCATCTCTTCAGGAGATACATCTTCAATATGTGTGGCAATCCACCATTGGTTTCCAAAAGAATCTTCTATTCCACACACACGATCTCCATAAAATTCATCTGCAGGTTCACGTAAAGTTCTTCCTCCCGCCTTTAATGCTTTACTATAAACAGAATCAACATCGGGCATGTACATATAAATTGTACAAGCCATAGATTTCCATTCCCCGGTTGCTTCACCTATCATAAGGTAAGAGTCCCCTATTTTTAATTGTGCATGCATAATTCTGCCTTCGGCTGTCACAGACCGGTGGTTCTCTATAGCATTGAACGCTTCTTTTAAAAAGTCGATAAATTTTGCTCCGTCATTTACAATAAAATAAGGAGTTATTGTATGAAAGCCTTCCGGTATTGGTTTTACTGTTCCAGCCATAATATACTCCTTTCAATTTTTTGAATTTTCTTCCAGAAAAAGGTTTACTTTAAAGCTAGTTCAATTTTCTTACTTAACGGCGACACCGCAGGGCCAAAATAATGAGTTAATAAACCGTCTTCATTGATAATATATTTACTAAAATTCCAATCAGGCTGATGGCTATTCCATCCATTTTTTTCAGGATTAGTCAGCCATTCAAATACCTCATTTTGTCCTGTTTTTTTTACTACAACAGATTTTTTCATTAAAGGGAAAGTTATACTATAATTTTTTCTGCAAAACTGGGCAATTTCCTCGTCGGTTCCCTTCTCTTGATTACCAAAATCGTTGGAAGGAAAACCAATTATTATAAACTTATCTTTGACCCTGTTAAACAATTTTTGAAGTTCATCATATTGAGCGGTAAAACCGCAATCAGAAGCAGTATTTACAATTAAAACTTTTTTCCCGGTTAAGCTCTTAAAATCAATTTCATATCCATTATTATCTATAGTTGTTAATGAATAAAACGGGATAACCGGGTCTACATTATTTTTATTTAATAGAATTACTGCATTTTTAGTTGAAGTTTTATTTAACCTCATTAATAAAGGATAAAAAGTCTTCAATATATTTTGCTGCATAGTCATAAATCATCTGCGTTTCTGAACACATTTTAATCACTCAAATTCCCTCCCATAAAATCTGTCCGTTAAATGAATTAAATAATTATTTTTCTCCTAATATTTTATTAATTGATTTTAACTCTTCTTCGCTAAACTTTAAATTGTTCAAAGCACTAACAGCATCTTCTATCTGAGATACTTTACTTGCACCAATTAGTGCAGAAGTAACAGCAGGTTTTCTTAATACCCAGGCAATAGCCATTTGTGCCAAAGACTGTCCACGTTTTTTTGCTAGATTATTAAGCTTTTTAACTTTTTGAATCACTTCTTCTGTTATGTTTTCACGTTTTAAGAAAGTACCTTTTTTGGCTGCACGGGAATCTTCAGGAATTCCGTTCAGATATTTGTTGGTTAAAAGTCCCTGCGCCAATGGAGAAAAAACTATGCTGCCTATACCTTCCTCATCAAGTACATCAAGGAGACCATCTTCAACCCACCGTTCGAACATACTATATTTCGGCTGGTGAATAAGGAGATGAATTCCCAACTCTTTAAGAATTCCGGCTGCTTTTTTTGTATCTTCAGGTTTGTACTGAGATATACCGACATATAAAGCTTTCCCGCTTCTTACTATATGGTAAAGTGCATTCATTGTTTCTTCAAGAGGAGTTTCAGGATCAGGGCGGTGGTGATAAAATATATCTACATATTCGAGCCCCATTCTTTTTAAGCTTTGATTGAGACTTGCTATCAGATATTTTTTAGAGCCAAAATTCCCGTAAGGTCCGGGCCACATATCCCAGCCGGCTTTTGTTGAAATAACTAATTCATCCCTGTATTTTTTAAATCCTTCTTAAGAATATGCCCGAAAGTTTCCTCGGCAGATCCATATGGCGGGCCGTAATTATTAGCCAGATCAAAATGAGTAATTCCTAAATCAAAAGCCCTGAAAATCATTTTGCGGCTGTTTTCAATAACATCAACACCGCCGAAGTTATGCCATAAGCCAAGAGATACAGAAGGAAGTTTCAATCCGCTTTTTCCGCAGCGGACATATTCAAAATTTTTATACCTGGAATCAGATGGAATGTATTGCATTATATTCTCCTAAAAAAAGAAAGTAAATGAAATCAAATTTAAATAAAAAGATAATAGTAACCTTCTAAAACATCGTATTACTATTTGCAGATTCGACCGGAACCATTTGTATAACATCCCAATGTTCAACAATTTTACTGTTATTATCAAGACGGAAAATATCGATACTCGCATAATCACTATTTCCGGGCCATTCCTGTCTGCAATGTATAACTACTAGATCACCTTCGACTATTGTTCTTACAAAATGAACTTTTTTACCCGGATATTTTTCCGCAAGATTTAGAAAATAATTAATGAATCCATCCTTGCCGTCTCGAACCATAGGATTATGCTGAATGTAAACATCACCTGTGTATTTTTCTATAGCTTCTTTCGGTTTGCACTTATTGAAGGCAAGGTCATAAAATTCTGTTACTTTTCTTTTATTACTGTCAAGTTTTGAATCCATAATATTCACCAAATCAATTTTCTTAGTAAAATAGTCATAAATTAGAAGAGCAGTAATTATTTAAAACACATTAATGAAATGAGAAAGCTTCAAGAGACTGCTTTTAATAAAAGCTATGCAAACTATCAATAAGAATTTTAAAGTTTAATTAGATTTTAAATTTGCGGAATATATACACAATAACCTCTTGGAGGTGCCCAAAAATCTGCCCAGCCATTTTCCTGGCTATACTTTTCCTGAGACACTCCCAGGTCTTCCCCTCTCCATGCTAAAGGTATAAATTTAGTATTTTTCCATTTTGTTTGAACGGATGTTCCGTTCCAGCTGTTTTGATTGTTCAAAACAAAAATTAATCCGCTTTGGTTTTCAAATCCGTTTCTCTGCATTATATAAAGATTATCATCAACATATAAAACAGAAGTTGTACCCCCCGCATGGTTTTCATGAATTTTTACTAATGCAGCTATACCGCTAAGATTATTTTCCTGGTCGAGGTTCCAATTATAATAATCCTGCCAAAATACACACGGATATCCTTCATGAGTTAATATAAAAGCATAAGCAAGCATTTTATCAGTAATTATAGGATCATTTCTGACGACATCATGATTTTCAACAAAAGTAACAGCAAGAGACGGAGAGTCCGTTAAAATAGTCCCGCTTTTAGTAAGGTTCCTTAAGCTGAAACCATAAACCTGGCATAAATCTTTAAGTCTATATCTCAAAGGGAAATCAAAGGCACACGCCGGATTGTCGGTCCAGGAATTAGTTTCATTAAGCCATTCGGTTATGTTTCTATCACTATCCCAGCATTCACCGACACCAAAAGGTTTGTATCCGGTATTATCCTTTAAGCCTCTTAATTCTTGAATTGCACGGACCATCCAGCCGCCGTACCCTTTAACGCAGTCATACCTGAAACCATTGAAACCTATATCTTCAATCATCCATCTTGCATATTCAAGCAGTTCGGTATAAACATAAGGATCGCGATGACACAAATCAGGCATGTCTCCAAAAGTTCCGTTATCCCATGTTTCATATGGCGACGGATGAAAACATTTCCAGGTACGTGAAAATTTATTGCTTTTAGGAGTAAACTTTGTCCATCTTTTCTGATTTGTTATCGGATTAATCTCTTCGGCGTCTGCCCCGCTATTATGGTTTAGAACTAAATCGGCATAAACCTGCATGTTATTGTTATGCATGGTTTCTATTAATTTAAGCAGCTCAATCTTTGAGCCGTATAATGTTTTTATTGAACCTTTCTGGTCAATTTCTCCCAAATCATAATAGTCATATGGATCGTAACCCATTGATAATCCGTCTAAATTTGCAGCTTTATTAGCAGGGGGAAGCCATAAGGCAGAAAATCCGACAGAATTTAATGAAGGTATTTTACTGTTAATAAAGCTCCACCATTCTCCCACTTTATTTTCTAAATTTGCACAATCCCAATAAAAAGCCTGCATTATAACGCCCATGCTCTTATCATCCTCTATTGTTTATAATTTTAATTAAGTACAAAACTTAAAAGAAATTATACTTTTGTGGATAGTTTAGAATTACAGTAATATGTTTTTCGAGTAGGAAAATAAAAACAAAATAGTATTAAATAGCAAATTAAAAAAAGCCTAAGGGCAATATTTCATTTTACTTTTCATTTTCATCTTTAATTATTGTGTTACCGAACCTGGAGAACCAAAATATTGCCCGCCATTTAGATATGGAGAATCACCTGTAATATAATAGTGATAAATTCCGTTTGGATAATCTTTTGTGGGAGCAAAGTGCCCATGATAAGGACTTTTATGATCTGGAATATCAGATGAGGTAATTGCCACATAATTATCTTGAACAGAAACAGTTACATTTTCCTGAAAATTTTTAAAAAACATCCGGCAAATTTTGTGTAGTTCCAGTATCTGATCCGGTTCCGGTTATTCCCGATAAATCCGAAGTGGTACTTGTCGGATTACTGCAACCAGCAATTAAAAACAATGAGAAGCTTAATAATAGTTTCATGATGATTCTCCTGACAATTATTAAATAAGTTTTGGGTTTTATTTCTTAGATGTTCTTGCAGAGAATAACTTGCGGTACTAATAAATATTTACTTGGAAATGTGTTAGAGAATACAAGAAGGGTGATCAAAAAATTTAGTAATAATTTTTTGAACACCCTCATGATTATAATTTGTAATAAACGGACACTTATTCTTATTCACTAACGTGGTGGTCTTGGAGGACCTGGTTGCATATTTCTTTTCGGGGAAGGCATTGGCTGTCTGTTTTTCGGACCAAATGAAGAAAGAAATATATCTTTTAATTTTTCCCTTTGCTCATTTTTACACACAGATGCCAATTTTTGAAAATGTTTTGACAAAAACAGTTCATAACCTTTTTGTACAGAACCAATACTGTCGGTAAGAGCTGTTACTTTTTGCATATCCGGATTTTGGTTAAATGACTCTGATAAAATTTCTTTTTTATATCCAGCGATTTTCTCATCAAATTTTCTTGTGGTCTCATAATGTTCTTTCCTGATTACATCAAATTTATTTTCTTGTTCGGCACTCAAATCCAATTCCTTATCAAGAAAACGATTTACATTTTCCCTATTAGGAGATGGCGGAGGTAATTTTGGATGATTAGATTCCCTGAACCAAATAAACGACAAACAACCGATATTAATAATTATTAAAATTATTATTAGAATATTTGTAAATTTTTGTTTTGCAAGAATATCCATTTTACTTCCCTATCATTTTATTTAATTGTGAATAATAAGAATGACTTATTGAATATTCAGAGGAAATTGCAGAAAGATAGGTTTGTTTTATAGAAGTAGTTTCACTTTTATAGTCTAAGAAAAATACTGCAGTAAAAACATTTAAAATAAGAATAAGAAATAAAATTACCGGCCGAAGGATATTTCCATTTAAGGAGTATCCTTTTTCTTTTGTCTGTAGACTTTCTATTTCAGATTGAACTCTTGTGAATAAATAAGAATTTTCTTCAATGTTTTCGATATTATCAAAAGCTTTTAGTGTTTTTTCTACTTCTTTTCTTATTTTTTCATCTTTCTTCATATTTCTGCCTCATATATTTTATTTGACGTCATTCTTGGAAAAAACCTGCGCTGTCAGATTATTTTTTTTTCATAATAATAATGGAGCTTCTTTTTTAAATTATTTTTTGCACGATGTATTAAAGATTCAACAGAAGGGATTGTCGTATTAAGAATTTCAGCAATTTCTTTATAACTCAGTTCATCATATTTACTTAGAGTAAATACTGCCCTCTGGTTTTCAGGTAATGATTCGAGGGCTTCACTTAAAATTCTCTTTCTATCTTTATCTTCTGCATTACCGCCAGGATTTAAACTTATATTATCTGGAATTTCATCTGCTAAAGTTTCATCACTAAAGACTTTTTTAATTATTGCTAAACGTTTCTTTCTTTTCTTCTTTCTAATAAAATCTAATGATTTGGTTACAGCAATCCTGTATATCCATGTTGAAATTTTTGATTCACCGCGAAACGAGGAGATTGATTTATAAACTTCTACGAATACTTCCTGAGTTAAGTCTTCAGCATCTTCTTTATTGTTTAAGAACCTATAGCAAGTATTTAAAACTTTTTTTTGGTGTTCATCAACTAAAATCTTGAAAGATTTTATATCCCCCTTTTTAAATTTTCTACTAGGTTTTCAATAGACATACATCCAAAATTTAATTTAGTTGAATTAAAAATCCAAAATAAGTAGGTTCTATAATAAAGATATGATAGGAACAATAAATCAGTAAAGAAAATTTTATGAATTACAGAATGGCAGCTTCAAGTAGGTCATTACTTATCGATTAATATTTTCAATTCATAAAAGCCCTCACCATATCTCTTTCCAAAATGGAAAGGGAATTATCATCTCCTCGCCCTCCGGGAGAGGATTGTGGTAAGGGCTAAATGATAGATATATTTGGTTTAGGGGATATCACTTAAAAAAGATTTTTATACCACAGTTCCTTCATCTATTTTCTTTGCAGTATCAGCTTTTGATTTAGCCCTTGCATAGAGTAATGATACTACAACAAGAACAACACCTAGCACCAGAAATGAAATAATTTTATAAGTGAAATCTTCGCTTGTAATACCTAAAATAAATACATAAATAACAGTTAATAAAAGTGTAAGAATTGCCATCCACCGGTACTTTTTATTTTTTAATAATAGGCTCAAAGTGTAATATAAAAATGCCAGGGCTACCCATGATATACTTACAAGTCCTCCAGGAATAAAATTATAGAGTGTGTAAGGAATAATCAATAGTGCAATTAATAAATATGCATTACGCATATATTCGGTTCTTAATTCCAATCTATCTTTTTTCCAATTCAATACCCTAGCACTCAGCAATGCTACTACTCCATAGCTTATACTGACTGCGTCTATCTTTCCTTCCATGGCAAGATATGCTATAAGAACTAAAAGATATATTATAAAATTTGCCAGCACAATAAACTTTGAACGGAACCAAACGGCAGTTGAAACTACAAGCAGACTTTGCCAGCATAACCAGATAAAAAAGCTAGGAATCGGGAACTGGATTACAATTGCTACACTTAATGCAAGGTAACCACACATGGCAAGTATAAAAGTTGAGTACCTGCTCTTTTCTCTAATCCAAAAAATTATTGAAAAAGTTAAAAATAATATTGAAGCAAGGAGATGATAAAAACCTACATAAGAATGAGTTGTTGTTAATGTAATTAACAGAAAGATTGAATATGCTCCTGCAGTATTGAGGGCATTAATTGTTACCGCATTTATGTTTTCGGGAATTGATTTATCTCTCAAAATATTTCCGAGGTAAAAAATAGAGGCGTATATCAGCAGAAATATTACATTGAATCCAGGATAAGATACCGGCTGTAATGGTTTTCCGAGTAAAGGATTGTTAAAAAACCATAATAAATGAACTAAATACGTAATAATTATGCCGTAAATTACGAGGTATTTCCACTTATATTTTAGCGTAAAATAAACTACAAGTGAGGATAATATAACCAGCATAATAAAAATAAAAAACGGCTGATCACTAACCATTGCGGTTAAATATCCAAGCGTAAGACTAACAGCTGTTAAATAAACCGAACTTTTCTTAATTGAATAAAATAATGTCAGACCGCTGACTATTATTAAAAGAACAATTTCAAAAGTTAGATTTGTTATAATGGAAGTAGAGCTAAAATAATATAATCTTAGAGTGGTAAAAAAAGATAATACAAATCCCCCGCCTAATATAAATCCGCTTATATGAGGAAAGTGTTTTTTCCAGTATTGTGAAAGAGCAATTAATCCGGCTGAAAAAAAATACCCTAAAACAGTAGGAAAGATCGAAATAGAATTTTTGTAAGGTAAGGTTAAGAGAAATGCAAAACCTATGATTAATACAACAATCCCTACCTTTGCAAACCAAAATTGCCCGATTCTATATTCAAGATTATCTTCTCTGCTTAAATTTTCTTTAATTAATTCAGGTTTCGGTATTTCCTCTTTTTTAATATAAGATTCCCCTACCGGTGCTATTTGGAGGCGGTCTTCAATGCTGGAAATTCTCTCATCTAACTTGATTAAGAATTTTACTATATCATCAAGACTGGAATTTTCAGAGAGTGAGTTCATACTAACCTCCCTGTTTACTAATATTTATAAAAATTATTTACCGCGTTCCATTCTTTTTATATACAGGTACAATACAAACGCTAGGAAACTTATTATTAATACTGAAATCCCTAAACCAATCCGCCTAAAATAATATTCATGGATAGCAGTCTTGGCTTCACCAATTACTATATTGCTTGTGGCCAATCCTTTTTTCACTACAACACTATCAAATTTTTCTTTATTAAAAGAATGGATTATCGTTCTTGCTTCCAGTTTAGCCTGATTCACATCTCTTAATTTAAATTTAGCTTCTGAAATTTCCATCCCTTTTTGTTCAGCATTATTAATTAAAGAATCTGCAAAATTTTCAGAATAACTTAGACTATCGATTAATAACCGCATGTGTTTTGCTGCTTTATAACCATCAACATTTTCAGTTGGTGTATGACATTTACTGCAAATAGCATCTTTTGTTACTCCTAAAAGTTGATTAGTCGGAACAACAATTCCATGATTACCATGGCAGGTTTCACATTCGGGATAATGGTGTTCGTCAAAAGCTTTTTTATGAGGACTTGCAGAAAATAATTCTGCATTTAACGCATGACATGTCCCGCACACTTCTGAAATTGACTGCACACCAGGCGGTACCGCACCATGATTACCATGACAACTATTGCAAGCCGGTGCACTCAAATCATGTTTTTCAAGAAGATCAACTCCATGCACACTTTTTGAAAATTTCTCATATTGGTCGGTTGGAATATTGTATTCTTTCATGTACGATATGTTACTATGACACTTAGCGCACGTCTTCGGTATATTAACTACGTATACACTTGAATTTGCATCTTTGACTGCCAGAATACCATGACTTCCATGGCAATTTGCACATTCTGCAACTTTAATATCACCTTTAGCATTTTTAATTCCATGAATACTTGTTCTATATTTATCAAGCTGATCAACAGCCAGTGCCGGATCGTAATTACGCATATACACCGCATTACTATGACATTTTGCACAAGTTTTAGGAAGATTGAGCGGGTAAACAGGTGAGGCAGGATTTGTAACCTCAACAATACCATGTGCATTATGACAGGTGATACATTGTACAATTCTTTCATTACCATTTATAGATAATCTGCCGTGAACACTTTTTGATAAAAGTGCCATTTGATTTGTCGGGATATCGGCACCATATTTTTTCATTGTTTCAGGATTTGCATGACAGATGATGCATCTTTCTGAAATTTGATTTCCTTTGGGAACTCCAACAAACCCGGCATCTTTATTCATTGCTGCATCCATATCATCCGATTTACTATTTCCCCCATGACAACCGGAACATGGTATACCTTTTTTATGATGAATATCATTTTTAAATAATGCCGAAGGATCATCACCTTGTGAATCATGACAGTTAAAACATTCATCTTCAGCTGCTACTGTATAATTTGCAGCTAAAAAGATAAAACCAAATAAGAATATCATTGTTAACTTTTTCATGAGGTCCATCCAAGTATTGTTAAAACAATGATGAAAATAACTGCAAAAATCCCAATATAATTAATTAAACGATTCTGCTTCCCTTTGGAACTTTTAATATCCCAGAAAGGAACAAGAAGCCACAATAAACCGGCAAGACCAAAAAGCAAAATGCCGAGAAGCTCACCTTCAATAAATAATATATGAGCCGGAAAATATTTTAAAGTTTGGAACATAAATAAAAAATACCATTCCGGTTTAATTCCGGCAGGCGCTGAAACGAAAGGATCAGCTTTAATTCCTAATTCTGCAGGAAAAAAGACTGCAAGTATTGCTAATATATTAAGAACTACCAGCCAGAGGAGTAAATCGCGAAGCATAAAATTAGGAAAAAAGGGCATCTTCTTTTTTTCAATAGGCGGTTTAGCCTCAAACTCTAACGGCTCACTCATTCCTTGCCTTTGGACGAGCACTAAATGAATCAATAAAAGGAAAGTAAAAATGCCTGGGAACAATGCTACATGAAATCCAAACAGACGTGAAAGAGTTGCGCCGGTTACATCATTACCCCCGCGCATAAAAATTTTAACAGGTTCTCCAATTAAAGGAATTGCTCCAACGATATCGGAGCCTACTTTAGTTGCGAAAAAAGATAATTGATTCCAGGGGAGTAAATATCCGCTGAATCCAAAACCAAGTGCTAAAAAAAACATTAAAGCCCCGGTTATCCAAGTGACTTCACGGGGTTTCCGGTATGCCTTCTCAAAAAAGACACTGAACATATGAATAAATACTGAGAAGATAAATAAATTAGCAGCCCATGCATGGATTGAACGGATAAGCCAGCCAAATTGAACCTTAGACATAATAAACTGAACACTTTCAAATGCTAAATCGGTGCTGGCTTTGTAATAAAACAGGAGTAATATTCCGGTTATTACCTGAATAATAAATAAGAAAAGTGAAACTCCCCCGAAATAATACCACACAGAATGCCTGTGAATAGGTACATATTTTTTCCCCATAAATTCTACAAGACCCCCCAGGTTCACTCTATCATCCATCCAAAGGTAGATTCGTCTAAAAAAATTTTTCATTTTTTATCTCAAGCTGTTTTTGAAACGAAAATTTCATCTCCTTTAAGAATAACTCTGTATTCTTCCAGGGGTTTTGGTGGAGGTCCTGCTACATTTCGACCATTAAGATCGTATTTACCATTATGGCAGGCACACCAAATTAATCCCATATCGTTTCTGTATTGAACAGTACATCCGAGGTGCGTACATACTGCTGAAAAAGCTTTAAATTTATTGTCGGGAGTATGAACAAGAAGAACCGGTTTACTACCGAATTTTATTATTTTCCCGCTCCCTTCCTTTAAATCAGACAATTTTCCTGCAGATACATTGGATACTTCTACTTCACTTTGTTTCGGAGGTTTAAGGTATGCAAAAAGTGGATAAAGAATTATTCCACCTAATCCAAATAAACCGGCAGACAGAAAATATTTTAGGAAATCCCGCCTTTTATGAACCCCACTATTCATAGTGTTATTCATTATTTATGCTCCCTCAATTACTTGAATGACAATCGCTGCACGCAGTTTCCTGCCAGGACTCACCAATATCAACTGGGTGCTTGTATGTTAATCCTGTTAATGAAACATTAGGTTGATTATCACCAAATTGTTCTGCCAATATTGTATGGCATACAGTGCAGTCTCTTGATATTACTTTACCATCTGCACTCACATGTTTTCCATCATGGCATCTAAAACAACCGGGTGAATATAAATGTCCTAAATTATTTGGAAATTTTTTCCAGCTGACATTCATTTCAGGGAAATAATTCAGTTGATAAATTCCCTGTACTTGTTTAATAGCTTTTTCAATATCTGCTTTTTTACTTGAATCAATATGTGGAAAATTAGTTTTATAGAAATTCTCAATTGTCAACTTGATGCTGTCTAATGCGATTGGTTTAGTGGAATAACTTCCTTCCAGTGCTTCGACAGCAATGCTTTTAATATATGGTAATTCCGGATTTACAAAACCCGCAGCCATTTCTTCATTAACTGATTGAGCCGGAGGGTGATATATATGGGAAGGTCTGTTATGGCAATCAATACAATCCATTACTCTTTTATCAGTATTTTTAATCTGTTCATCGGTTAAATGTTCTTCGGTACTTTTATAGATTGTCTCTTTACCCGTTAATAATGATTTGGCTTTAACCCAGGGTATAACCTGTCGTGCCGAATCAGTTGCAAAATATGTAATTTGATTTGAAATATTCATGTGCCAATGAATACCTGAAGTTACACCTGTTACTTCGTTTCCTCCACCGATTTTCATTAAGAGAGTTAAAACCATTTTGGAATTTTCTTTGTCTGAAAGGTAATAACTATTTACATGTTTCTTTTGATTATAAAATACATTTGGCCAATGGCACTGTTCGCAGGTTTCTCTTGCAGGTCTTAAATTAGTAATTGGAGTAGGAATCGGACGTTGGTATTCTTTAAAAATTACCGAATAAACTTGATATGCACCTGATAATTTAGAACGAACATACCAACCGGCACCGGGTCCTATATGACATTTTACACAATCGACTCTTGCATGCGGAGAATTTTGGTATGCAGTATATTCGGGATTCATGACGGAATGGCAAATTGTTCCACAGAATTGATTTGAATCTGTATATTCATAAGCTTTAAAACTTCCGAAAGCAGAAAACAATAATAGAAGGATTGTCCCTACAGAAAAAAAAGTTAAAGCTGAACGATGTTTGGGATTATTCAAATCAATAACAGGAAAATGTTCACCTCTTATTTTCCCTTGTCTTTCCCTTCTATGTTCCCTAATTATCCCAAAAGCAATTAAAGCTAATCCTATAATTAAGAATCCGGGTAAAATTACAAAAGCAATAATACCCATATATGGTTTGGGATTTGAAGTTAATGCCTCTAAGAGCATTAGGAAAAGAATTAATCCGAAACTTACTACAGCTAAAGCCGCCCCTATTAAAGTAATTGGATTATAGAACGATGATGGGAAAATTTTTTTCATTAAATCGAAAATTGTTACAAAAAATATTATTAAAAGATTTACTTATATGCAAATATCATTGCATAAATTATCCAAATGATTATACTGAAACCAATAGACAATGCGGTCCATCCGAATATCTTAATACCTTTAATAACAATTGGAGGATAAGTTTCAACAAGATGTTTTTTTAACTCGCCTTTTTCCAGCAGCTCTTTATACTCTCTTGGTCTGTCAAGAATAAATTCTTCAAGGGGTATCCTTCCTGAAAAGATCACAATATCCATTGGAAATTTTTCAGGGCGCAAATGGGTATTAAAGAAATGGACCGTAAATATGAAACCGGTTGCTAATAAAGCTTCATCACTATGTATTATTGTAGTAACATTAATTACCCAACCAGGAACAAATTGAGTAAATAATTCGGGAAACCATAGAGTTAAACCGGTCGATCCAATTACAAATATTCCCCAGAAGACCGCGAAATAGTCGAATTTTTCCCAATAAGTCCACCGCCCATATTCAGGCCTTTCACCAAGTCCTAAAAACCATTTTAACGAACCTATAAAATCCTTCAGATCCTGTTTATTAAACATCATAGAATCAGATTCAAAAATCATTTCTTTAAATGATTTTTTTTCTTTCCGTTTAATTCTTATTAAATCTATTATATGAGTTACAAAAACAGAAGTCATAATTAGAGCAGCAAACCTGTGAACATATCCTGCAGATTCGAAACCGCCGAAAAGTTTAGATAAAATGACAGCCCAACCGGTATATGAAAATTTTAAAGTCATTCCTGTAAGTGCAAGGCTGATAAAACTAACGATCATTAATACATGTAAGACTCTGTTTAACCGTGAAAATCTTTCGATTTGTGTTTCACGTACCACTACCTTACCATCTTCCCTTATGGTTTGTTCATTTGTTTCTTTATTCAAGTTTATTGTTTCATCAGCTGACATCATTATCCTCGGTACTTTTATTATCTTTTTCCATAGCTTTTTTCTTTTTTAATTGACGCCGCCATTGAAGTGAACGAGGTAACCATAAAATAGTATGAATACCTGCTATTACAAAAGTGAATACTAATAGTCCCGTCATCCCCCAAAATGTCCAAAATAAAAATGGATATTTCCCTGGTTCATGATGAGTGGCGTGAGTAAAATATCCTGCAAATTGCCTTGTTGCACCTTCATGGCATTTTTTACATGTTTGTACTTTATTCTGGAAGCTCAAATGTGAAGCAGAATTTTCAACCTGCAAAATATCATGTGCACCATGGCAGTCCCAGCATTTTGCAGTTTTAGCATAACCAAGACGCGAAACCTGCCCATGGTAAGTTGTAAAATAAGTTTCTGCATATTTCTTATGACAATTTCCGCAAATATTCATAATTTCAAGTCTAAAACCTGCGTTATCAGTCCGGGTTATTTTATGAGCACTATGACAATCATAACAGACCGGTAACTTTTGATCTGTTTTAGTAATAGTTGGAGAGTGGACACTATTTTCGAGCTGTTTTTCAATACCGTAATGGCATCTTCCGCATGTCGCAACAATATTTTTCCTATTGATACTAGAATTAGGATCATCATGTGGAAGTTCTTCATGAGCAGTATGGCAATCTGTGCAAGTTGCAGTTACAGTTAAACCGCTTTTCATTAATCCTTTTCCATGAATGCTCTCTGTATAATTTGTCAGTATATCATGTTCCTTCCAATATATCTTACTGCGGCAGGTTCACCCGTACGATGACACTTTCCACAAAGAGTTGGAATATTAGTCAGGAAAGTTGGAGAGTTTGAATTATTTTTGGCTAACACGCCATGAGAGCCATGACACTCTTCGCAAGTTGGCGCGTTTTTGTCTTGTTTTGCAAAAAGCTGTCCATGAATACTTGTTCTATATTGATCTCCAACTTCTGCATGGCAAATAGAGCAATCAACTTTAGCAGTTATTCCGGTACATGGACGAAGTAAAGAAGGATTTACAGTATTATGGCATTGACTGCACGATATTTTCGTATGTGCTGAACTTTCTAGCTGCACAACGTTAACAAACATTGAACGTCCATCTATCGATTTTAGATCAGTTCTACCATGACAATTTAGACAATCCTGGTTAGCAATACTCTCTTCATAAAGAACCTGCTTTATTTTATGCGGCGGATGACAATCGATACATACGGGGAGAACATGCGGTGTTTGCTCCCATAATTTTCCTTTAATGATTTTCCGGTGAACCACTTCAATTTCTTGATGACATTGTGTACAAGTTTTTGCGATATTTTTTCTAGCGATAGTAGATTGAGGATCTGATGGTGGAAGAATTTTATGCGGAGAATGACAAGAGGCACAGTTTGCAGCTACAGAAAGACCTTTCTGCATCAAACCTACTCCATGTAAGCTTTCCGAATAATTTTCCAAGATATGATCTTGAGGAATATGCCTTTGTATCTGTACTTTTGTACCTTCTTTATGACAAGATCCGCATACAAATGGAATTTTAATCGGTGATACTGCAGAGCGAATATCTTTAACCGGGACTATATCATGAGAACCATGACAATTCTGACAAATAGGCGCTAATGGATCTCCTTTAGACTTGGCTTTACCATGTATTCCTTCAGAATATAGAGTCTCTTCATCCTCGTGGCACGGAGTGCATTGTGCTGGTGCCACATCAGTTTTATGAGGGAAATCAGATCCGGCTAGATCGGCGTGGCAATCAATACACTGGACATCGTTGTGAACTGATGATGCCAGCTTTTTACTATCTACAAATACAGAAAATGTCTTCCCATCTTTTTTACCTACAGCCGTGTTATCACTATGACACATAAGACAGTCATCATTTTCCTGCGCAAATGTGCAATTAGCAGATAATAAAAGTACTGTTAATAATAAAAATATATAGATAGGAATATTTCGGTAATTTAATTTGTATAATTTCATCTAACCAATATCCCTTATTTAATCTCTTTCATTACCGGGCACATTTTTACTTTATTTAATCTTATCCTCATCATTGCCGGATTGCTGTTCCTTTAATCTTTCCAATTCTGCCGGATGTTCTTCAGCCATTTCTTCCTCTGTAAGATTTCCTGTAATCCAGGACGTGTTCATCGGATATATATCCGGGTTAAAAATAACGAAGTAGAAATGCCAAACGATTATGGCTAATGTAGCTAACCATGCTTCATAATAATGTATGGTTCTTGCGATTTCCCATCCTAATAATGTAAATAATCCAATAAATGTATTATCGAACCACATAATAAATCCAGTGACTGTCATTATTATTGTTCCCCAAATAAGAGCCCAATATTCGGCTTTTTCAATATAACTAAAACGGTCGAGTTTTGGTTTTACTTTCGATAGACCTAAATTGAATTTGGCAACTCCAATTGCATCAAAGAAATCTTGTCTTTTAGGTAATAAGTCCCTTATTAACTGTTTTCCCCTTTCGGTAAATAAAATATAATAAATATGATACAAGCTTGTTGCTATCATAATTACAGCAGCTATTCGATGCAGTAAACTGCGATACTCGAAAGCATTTTCAACTACATCTCGAATATGAGATACCCACCATGAATTGGGGAACTGGAGCATAAATCCCGTAATCACAAGTACAATAAAACTGATTGTAAATAATAGATGCTGAATTCTCTCATTAAAATTCATCCTAAGGTATAAAGCATGACTGTGTTTTTCCTGAACAATATATCCCATTTGCTTCAGTTTTTTAATTTTAGCTTTTTTCAAGAAATCAAGAATATTGTGCAGGAGCATCGCACCTATAACTGAAATAATCATTATAATATAAATCAACGATATCCAGTACAGCATAGGGTCTGATTTCTCTTTTTTGGTAGCATGTATATCACCCACAGTAAAATTTTTATTTGCACCGGGATGACATTTCCCACAAGTCTTTTCAAGATTGCCCCGAAATACAGAAGATTCTGGATTATCAGGAGGTAATATTAGATGAACCCCATGACAACTTCCACAATTTGCAACGGTTGTAGCACCGCCCTGTAGCGCTAACCCATGATAACTATTATTAAAAGTAGATAAACGATTCGGATTTAATCCATATTTTGTAGCTAATGTAATAGAAGCATGACAACGTGAACAGACTTCTTTTGAAACATTTGCGTTCGATGTGGGCGCAAGGGGATTACTGGGTTTTAATATATTATGTTCTCCATGGCAGTCAACACAGACCGGTGCATCGCTGCTTCCCTTTTGAAGCGCTTCAACACCATGAATGCTTTCCTTGTATTCTTTTTCAATATTGCCGTGGCATTGCCCGCAAGTATTCGGTATATTAAATCTATTTACTGTTGATGTGGGATCACCTGTTGACTTCACCCTGTGAGCAGTATGGCAATTTACACAATTAGCTGCTTTACCATTACCGTCGAGCAATGCTTTACCATGTACACTTTGAGTGTAAGAGGAAATGAACCCTGCTGAAGGAGCGGTTCTTGACCTAATATCAGGATTATCCAGGTGACACGACAAGCAGAGCTTTTCCTGATTAATTTTCAGTTGAGTACTATCTATTGAAGAATTAAATAAAACGATCCTGTTTTTATGACAGGTAAAACAATTAGGTGCTCCTTTAACCCCCTCTCTTAATCCATTTGCATGTGCTGAGGTGTAAAACTCTTTTTCTTTATCAGGATGACAACTGCCGCAAGCATTTACAATATTTTCAGGACTGAACTTTGAGCCTGGAACTTTTGGAGAAATTATATCGTGTGTACCATGACATCCTTTGCAGTTTACGTCTTTTCCTCCATTTAAACCGTTTGCTTTTATCATTTGAGGATGAAAGGGATGCAGAATTGGCGCATTTGTGTGGCATGATTCGCAATTTAATAGGCTGAATATTTGCCTTATGCGGCATTTCGTCGGGATCAAAACCGGTATGACAAGCTATACATTGAAGCTTTTTATGTGCAGAGTTACCAAAAACTTCAGGGTTTACAAATAGAGAAACTTCTTTCCCATTTCTTTCGGTTGTTAGTGAGTTATCACTATGGCATGTTAGACAATCATCATTGCTTTGAGGTAAGATATTAGTAGGAAGGAAAATTATATAAACAAGAATACACAAAAAATAAATAAAATTATTTTTTTTTGATAAATAAGCTAATCATTATTTCAATATTTTCACTATTTCTTTCCTCCGCATCGGCAAATTTCAGACTTCTATATTCAATGGAATCCACTTTAATAAAATAAGGTAATAGTTCCAATTCTGCCAGAAATTCCTCAATATCACTCGAGTCCACCATAGAAAGAAACTTTGTATTGGATGGACTTTTGCTCCCCTGCTGTCTCAGTAAAAACGGCGTTACCGAATGACTGTAAATCTATTTGTAAATCAAGTTTTTGTCCAATACCTTCCACCGTGGAGATAAATTGAACCAGTTCTTTCTCGGTTACCGGTCTAGTTGCAGCAATATTCTTTATAATGCCTTCTGTTTTTTCTGTATAAAGAGTTAAACTTTCTTCAAAATTTGGCTGGACATCCCTGGCTTCCACGAGAAATTTATCCAGGTACTTAATATTGTCGTGTACTCTTGAAAGAGAATTTCCCATAAAAAATATGGCGAATGTACTTACAAAAATAAGTAAAGAGGACATGTTGAGAATACGTCTCAAGCTATTTGGTATTTGTGTAAATGCCATATGGCTTTAATTTAGCAAAATCTAATTTTATTTTCATAAGGAATGAAATATCTTTTTTGGTATCGTAGTTTGAAATAGGTGCAATCACTTCAGTGATAAATTCGGCGTTTTCGAAATTTGACTGGGTTTCAAGAAGTTTATCTCTTGTCGCGGCGATGCCATTTATCTCAAAAGATAAATCGGTATCGTGGTAGTTCATTGCGGAGATTGTGACATCTTTTGGAATTAGGTTTTGGACGGCCTGAAGCGCAGATGGCATGGAAAACAAACTGTTATCAATTGCTGTCAGTGCGTTCACTTCGTTATTAAATGAAGTAATTTTCTCTCTGATTTCCTGGTATCTTGTTCCATACAAAGTATTTTCAATAGATTCTTTCTGGATTGCTAGCTTGGCTCTCTTGTATTCATAATCCTGATATTTGAATGTAATAAATGTCGCGACAAAAAGAGAAACTGCCGTCATGGCAATGGCAGCGACTCCGACAAGAAGAGCGTTCTTTTTGTTGGCAAAACCTTCTTTCAATCTATCGGGAAGGAGATTTACAGCTCCCTCTATTCATCGTACAGTACAATGCCAATGGCATTGGAAAAATAAATTGAATAAGGAATTGATTCC